>JBAWWV010000018.1:0-26918 GCA_037146575.1 Alcaligenaceae bacterium
TAGCCACACAGCGCTGCATCAATCACATGTTCGGCGATAACCGCAGAATCTTCGGCTGAGTAATCCATTTTGCGAACCACCGCTTCAGCGAGTTCGCGCGCTTGGCTGACGGTGAGGCGTGTACGTTCTTGTTGATGTTGTGATGACATAGCTCGATTCACTCGCTGAAATTAAAAAAATTAATAATTAAAAATAAAAAGTTGAAAACGCTAAGTTGGCATCTCTTTAAACCTAGGATATTTGGTACGACTCGTCACACCATGCGCGCGAGCCCATCAAGTACGGGGTTAGCGATAAATTCTATTTTTAAGCCGGTATGCATGCGACGGACTTCGGCTTCGACCTCGGGCCAGCCACCACCGCTGACGCACAGAATGGGCGCAGCCCCAAAATATTTTTGAGCGATATCGCATTGGCGCCAAACCGCACCCGCCTGCGCTGCGACGACACCGGTGGCAATGGCCTGAAGTGTGTGGGTTGGATATTCGGTTGTCGCGCCACTGGCTAAGGGCAAGTTGGCGGTGCCCTGTGCCAAAGACTGGCGCATTAAGGCAGGGCCTGGCAAAATCAGACCACCCTTGAACACTTTGTGTGGGCTGAGCGTGTCGATGGTGGTGGCGGTACCGAAGGTGGCTAGCACGAGCGGTGCTTGAGCCTCTTGAAAGTGTCCAGCTAAACCGAGCAGTGCGGCCCAGCGATCGGCGCCTAGTTGCGTTGGTTTGTCGTAGCTGTTGCGCACGCCCAGTCGTTCAATCGTGGGTAAGATCCATTGAATCGGACAACCGGCCTCGGCCAGCGCCTGTTCAATCAATTGCGCCACGACGTGTCCGGCGACATTGACGCCACGGGCTTCGCGCGGTTGAACCGGAAGTGTACTGAGCCATTTGCGCAACGCATCGGGCAGCTGTGTCAGCGGGCTTAACGCCATGGCGTGTACGGCCGCTTCGCGCCCCATGGCAGGATGATGCCAACCAAGTTTGATTCGACTGTTTCCAACGTCAAGCAATACGATCATTGAATGCCTTTAAGGTGTTGCAGCAGGCCCAGGGGCGGGTTGGGGTCGAACTGAGACATCCCCCACTAAAATGGGCGCCACTACGGTAGCGGTTTGCACAAGCAGTCGTCCGATTGAATCAGTGCCCTGCGCGATCCCAGTTTGCAATACTCGCCCCTGATCCACAATGTCGACTGGCACGCCGGCAAGTACATCGACGGAATGAAACAAATCCTGAAAGGCAGCATAACCTGTTGCGGCGTAGACGTCTAAGGCCTTTTGCCAGGCGATGGCAATCGCGCTCACGATGTGGCTCGGGCAAAGGTCTGTCGCACCTAACCCTGCACCAGGCCGAGCGCCAGCTAAGACCTCAGACACATCTGCAATGTCACGCGCCAAATGCGTTGACAGCGTGCGTCCACCGCGCAAGTTCAGACCAATTCCTACCACCAGAAAGGGGTGATGTGCACCAGGCCGTTGTGCTGTTTCTACCAAAATCCCGGCAAGCTTACTCGCCCCCCATTGCAGATCATTGGGCCATTTGAGGGCAAGTGTTTGGCAAGCGTGCTGCCCAAGCAGCGGCGCAAACAGTTGCCTGAGTGCTAAACAGGCGGCGACGCCAAGCGCCGGCGATAAACCAGGAAGTTGCGCAAGCGGGACGCCAGGCTCGAAGGCGCAAGAAAACATGAGCGTGTCTCCCGCCTTGTTCTGCCAGGGGCGTCCGGCGCGGCCTCGGGCGTCACCTTGTGTGTGAGCCCCTAATAACCACGGCATAGGCTGAGCGGAGCCAAGTTTGATGCGTTGACTGAGGTCGTCGTTTGAGGATCCGGTTGCTTGCGCCCACTCAATCGAGCCAAAATCAGGCAGCGCCAAGCTTAAACGCTTGACGAACGCCTCGGGTGTCAGGAACTTAGCGCTATGTTTTTTGTCAGTCAGGTCTGTCATGTCAACCATCTTACCAACGTATGTGCTTAGGTTGGACCAATGGTCTAAGATGAGAGTCAGAAGGTGCTGGCGGTTGCCGCTTAACGCCGAGCGTTGCCCGCTCCCTCCGTGCTTGTGTTCTGATTTTCGAGCCGCGACCAGCAGTTGCTTAAACATAAGGTAAATGATGTTTACCTTGCAAAGGCATCGCCTGTCTGAGTCATTATCTTTTTTAGGATCAAGCTTTGCCAGACCCTCTGTTAGCCAACTCTGCAGCGCTTCAGACTGTCGTCAGCGACGGCGCGGTTTGTCGGCTTGTGGGCGACTGGAACGTACAGCGACTATCAGCGCGCGGTGAAGTGTTGGCGCGACGCCAAGCCCTAGCTAAAGTCAACATCACTGCGCAATGGGATTTGTCAGGAATACAAACGCTTGATGCAGTCGGTGCGCAATTACTTTGGCAGGCTTGGGGGCAGCGCATTCCGCCAGGTACGGTGCTTACCCCAGGTCAGCAAGCCTTGTTGGAGGTCTTAGCACAGCATCCGATTGCAGCGGCGTCTGCCCCCAAAACGACACAGTGGTTTGGTTGGGTGATGGCCATTGGCGATGGTTGTTACGTTGCCGCCGCTCATGGTCGCGAGTTGTTATTGCTGCTGGGTGGCTTAGTCTTTAATCTGGGCGTGTTGATTAAACGTCCCTCACGCGGACCGTGGCGAGAGATCTCGGCCCAAATCTATCGCGCAGGTGCTCAGGCGCTTGGGATCACTGCGCTGGTAGGATTTTTAATCGGCGTCGTGTTGTCGTATTTGTCGGCCCAACAACTGGCTGTGTTTGGAGCGGGTCAGTTTATTGTCAAGCTGCTGGGGGTTGCCACCGTACGCGAGCTTGGCCCAGTGCTCGCAGCCATTTTAGTAGCAGGGCGATCGGGCTCATCGATAACGGCGCAAATTGGTGTGATGCGTGTGACCCAAGAGCTTGACGCAATGCAGGTGATGGGAATTTCGTACGGCCAGCGGTTGATTATGCCTCGTGTCATCGCCTTGGCCCTTGTCATGCCCCTGTTGGTATTGTGGACCGATGCCATTGCCTTGTTAGGTGGCATGCTTGCTGCTAAGTGGCAATTAGGCTTATCGATGGTCTGGTTCTTTGAGCGCCTACCCGATGCGATTGGGTTGACCAATTACTGGATCAGCGTGATTAAAGGGGTGACGTTTGGTGGTTGGATTGCCTTGGCAGCGTGTCATTTTGGTTTGCAGATTGAGCCCAACACTGAAAGCCTAGGGCGTGGTACGACTGCCTCGGTGGTCACGTCCATCACCGGAGTGATTTTGATTGATGCGTTGTATGCGATTCTTTTCAATGAGATGAAGCTGTGATGGCGGGTGCGGCAAAGCCGCTGATCGAAGTACAAGATTTGACAACCGCGTTTGGCACGCACGTCGTGCATCAGCATTTAAATTTAAAAATATTTCCGAAAGAAATTTTGGCACTCGTTGGTGGTTCTGGCTCGGGTAAAACCACGTTGCTACGTCAGATTTTAGGGCTTGATCGACCACGCAGTGGGGTGGTCAAGGTGTTTGATCGGCCGGTGCACGATTATGTGGGGGCAGAGCGTATTGCTTTGACACAGCGCTGGGGTATGCTGTTTCAGGCTGGGGCGTTATTTTCGGCACTGCCGGTATTTGATAACATTGCTTTGCCTTTGCGAGAAGTTCACCATTTGCCAGAAGATCTGATTCGCGATGTGGTACTCATGCGTTTGAGTTGGATGGGGTTGACCCCTCGCGATGCTGCGTTGATGCCGTCTGAATTGTCAGGTGGCATGGTTAAGCGTGTGGCGTTAGCCCGCGCATTGGCGCTTGATCCCGAGTTGCTTTTTTTAGATGAACCCACGGCGGGGCTTGATCCGCAGCGCTCGGATGAGTTTGTGGATTTAATTCGTGTCTTACATCGTGAACTTGGTTTTACTGTGGTGATGGTGACGCATGACTTAGATACGATTGGAGCGATGGCCACGCGGGTGGCCGTGTTAGCCGAAAAGAAAGTGTTGGTTGAAGGGTCTCTTGAACAAGTGATGCAAACGCAACATCCTTTTATCGACGCATTTTTTCATGGGGCGCGTGGCGCGCGGGCGCTTGGAGGCCTTGAGGCCAAGGGAGTAAATCATGGAAAACCGTAGCCATGCTCTGGTAGCGGGTGTGTTTACCTTGCTCTTGCTTGTGGCGGGTGCGATCGGTGCTGTCTGGGTGAGTAAAAAAAATATTCCCCTGATGCCTTATGAACTTGTTGCCACCTCGCCCGTCACTGGCCTCTCGGTCCAGTCGGCTGTGCGATATCAAGGTGTGCCGGTTGGGCGAGTGAACTCGCTGCGTTTCATGCCTGACAAGCCGGGGCAGGTGCGTATTTTGATTGGTGTAGATCCCAAAACCCCATTGACTGAGTCAAGTTGGGCCGAGATCGTCACCGCTGGCGTAACCGGCATTTCAAATATTGAGCTGCGTGATGATGGTAAATCTAGTAAGTTACTGGTGTCTTCCTTGTCCGACTTGCAAGACATTCCAATTCGCCCAAGTTTTCTTGAGCGGTTGTCTGTGCAGACGACCGCAGCTTTGCCGGCAATCGACCGCATCCTGACGCAAATTGAAAAGCTCGCGAGTGATGAAAATATTGCGGCCTTGCAAAAAAGCTTGCAGAACGTGGCTCTAGTATCGGATCAAATCCAACAGTCAGTCAGTGTGATGGATCCAGGTTTAAAAAAAATCCCTGAGATGATCGAGCGTTTAGTTCAGACCACCAAGCGAGTTGACGCTGCCGTGGCCGAGATCGGTAAACTAGCGGTGTCGTCGCAAGAAACGATTAAGCTGCTCAACGCACCCTACGGGCCCATGCATCAGGCTGCGCAAAGCTTACAAACCATTCAAGATATCGCGGCTCAGTTGCGTGCGTCGACGTTGCCAGAGGTCAGTATGCTGTCGTCAAGTATGACTGATGCTGCGCGTTCATTTTCGTTAACGGCACGCCAATTTGGTTTAGCGCCGCAGTCGCTGATTTTTGGACCACCACGCGCGGTGCCCGGCCCAGGTGAGCCTGGTTTTGCTGGCTTTGGTGGGAAACCGCGCTAAAGGTGTTGCTTTGATGAAGGATTTGCACTGATGCAAGCTATTTTTTCTGTAACCCGTGTGAAATTGCCCCGAGTGTTCTTGACTTGGTTTTTCAGCCATTCATCCATGCGAGCCGACTCTCGATCTGGACATCGAATCGCAAATCAATTCGACAGGACGCCGACATTTTCGGCGACCCAGTGGCCGCATCGGTTGGCTGTGGTGGCACTTTTGGGCCTGCTCGTTCTGTTGACGGGTTGTGGTACTGGTCGCAGTGGTTCGGCCCCTCAGCAGCTGGATTTGGGTGCAGGCTATACCGAGTTGAAAGACAGCCCGCTCTCTGCTGCGCGCAACCCCCCAATTGCAGTGCCTGCCGGCTCGGCCGCGTCGCTGCTAACTGAGCCGGTGGTGATTTGGCGGGTAGGCGATGCGGGTCAACCACAGGCCTATACGACGTACCAGTGGACGGCGCCACCCTCGCGTCTGGTCATCCAACGTATTGTTGATCGCCTGTCTTTGCAAGGGCCCGTGCTGCAACAAAATGCGGGTGGCGACTTGCCGCAAGTTTGGCTGAATCTGCAGCGCTTTGAGCAAACGTTTAGTGAGGATGGCGCCTCAAGCGATGGGCAATTGACGTTACAGGCGATTTTGATCAGGGGTAATAAAGTGATTGATCAGAAGTTGCTAAACATTAAGGCGCCAGCACTTACGCAAGATGCTCTGGGTGGGGCGCAAGCTCTCAGAGAGGTCACTCAACAGGCGGCCGAACAAGTGGCACAATGGTTAACTGTGCAGCTTAAACGTTAAGACCTGACACGAGCGACAACTAACAGAAACTTGATGATTAATAATGCCTGCTTATACTGAAACAACAACGTTTGACGGCTTAGCCGGTTTGATTGATTGTGCGCTGGATTGGCCTGAGGGCGCTCCAACTGGCTGGACACTGATCTTGCACCCCAACCCCGCTCAAGGCGGTACCCGAGACAATAAGGTGGTGACAACGATTGCGCGTGCCTGTGTGCAGCATGGCTTGCTTGCGATACGTCCAAATTTTCGGGGTATTGGCAGCTCGGGCGGCGCCTTTGATCATGGCAAGGGCGAGTTGCTGGATATGGCAGCCTTGGTTGAGCAGTTTCGGGTGCGCTACCCAGAGATCGCAGCCTTGCCCTGGGTGCTGGGTGGGTTTTCGTTCGGTACCTCGATCGCAGTACAACTCTATGCCAAGTGGGATCGCCTACAAAAAAACTTACCAGATATCGTGGTGTTGACGGGCTCAGCTGCGATGCGGTTTCGCCATAGCGAGGTCAAAGCCCCTGAGGATGCGTTGGTGATTCACGGGGAGGTCGATGAAGTCGTGCCTTTGTCTGAGGTGATGGATTGGGCGCGGCCACTTGGGATGCCAGTTGTGGTCATCCCCGAAGCAGGGCACTTTTTTCATGGCAAACTTTTAATTTTGCGCCAGTTGGTGCAAACGCGTTTGTGTGCTCTGTAAGGTGTTTCAAGATGTTCAGAAACGCCCCAGGCGCTAGGGGATTGCTTATAATGAGTTCTTTACTTGGCGGCAGCTTTTCGATGATCAACCCAGTGGTTTCTGCTGTGCAACCTATTGCACGTTTTGTTTCGATCGCCGCGGTGCTTTTGCTAAGTGCAGCAACGCTTTTTGCCCCCACTGCTGCGTTGGCTCAGGCTTCAACAAGCGCAACGGCCAAAACTGACCCGTCGGCCGACGCCAAAGTTGATCCTAAGGCGGATGCCAAACCTGGCCCAAAGGGCAACACTAAGGTTAATCCTAAGGGCGATTCAAAGACTGATCCAACGGCCAGCGCCAAGGTCGAGCCAAAGCCCGCAGCACCGTCTGCAGCAGCGATATCCGCCACGACGCCACCTTCGCTCGCCCCGATTCAGGTCGGTGAACTATCCAGCGTGCCTGCGCCCGCGATTGCTGCGAAAGCCTGGATCACGCTCGATGTGACAAGTGGTCAGGTCGTGTCGTCATCTAACGGCGATCAAAAAATTGAGCCAGCCTCATTAACCAAAATCATGACGGCCTATTTGGCGTTTACGGCGCTTAAAGAAAAGCGTTTAACGCTTGAGCAACAAGCCAACGTATCACAAGCGGCCTGGAAAACCCGCGGCTCACGGATGTTTATCGAACCGCGCAAGCCGGTCACCATTGATGAGCTGATTAAAGGTGTGATCATTCAATCTGGCAACGATGCTTCGGTTGCTTTAGCCGAGGCAATCTCGGGCACTGAAGACTCGTTTGTCGCGCTCATGAACGAAGAGGCGCAACGCCTTGGAATGACAAATACAAATTTCATGAACTCGGGCGGTTTACCTGACCCACAGCATTTCAGTACAGTCCGTGACCTGGCGACCTTAGCACGTCGCATGATTAACGACCATCCTGAATATTTTCCGTATTACTCATTGCGCGAGTTCACTTACAACAAGATTAAGCAACCCAATCGCAATCGCTTGTTGTGGGCCGATCCTTCAGTGGATGGTATGAAAACGGGTCATACAGAGGGTGCTGGTTATTGTTTGGTGGCAACGGCTAAGCGTGGTGATCGCCGCGTGATCACAGTGCTTGTTGGTTCAGACAGCATGGCGACGCGTGCGGAAGAAAGCCTTAAGCTTTTAAACTGGACCTTCCAAAATTTTGAAACAATCAAAATCTTTGATAAAGCACAGGCTGCGGTCGAAGCGCGTGTGTGGCAAGGTAAAACTGAAAACACCAAACTCGGCGTGGCTGAACCACTTTGGGTCACAGTGCCACGTGGCAAGGCTGGCGATATCAAGCCGGTGGCTAAGCGCCCAGACCCCTTATTTGCACCGCTGGCGCAAGGCCAAAAAGTCGGCACGCTTAGCTTGATGCTCGACGATAAATTGCTGCGCACCGAGTCGCTTGAGGTCATCGATCCGGTCGAACGTGCAGGCGTGGTCGGACGCTGGTCTGATTCGATTAGATTGTGGTTTAGGTAAAAAAGTTGTGCACGGTAGAGCACCCCGAAGAATTTTAAAAACAGGAAAACGGTGAAATGGTTCAGAATATGTTGATTCAAGGCGTCGTAGGTGACCCGATTGTGTATTTGAACGGAACCTTTGGGCCGCTATCCGAAGCTAAAGTCTCGGTGCTTGATCGCGGTTTTATCTTTGGAGATGGCATCTACGAAGTCGTGCCTGTGTATCACGGCAAACTCTTTCGGATGAAAGAACATCTGGCTCGGTTAGAGCGTAGTCTTAAAAAAATTGATATCCAGCAACCCATGACGCTAGCTCAGTGGGAAACCCTCGTTAAAGATTTGCTCAGTCGCTCACCTGAAAAAATGTGCATGGTGTATTTGCAAATTACACGCGGTGTTGCGAAACGCGATCATGCCTATCCCGTGCCAGCCGTTACGCCAACGGTATTTGGGATGGTGGCACCCATGACCCCGCCCACAGCCGCTGTGCGAGAAAAAGGATTACGTGCTGTTAGCATCCCTGACGAGCGCTGGTTGCATTGCGATATCAAATCAGTGTCTTTGTTGGGTAACGTGCTGGCTAAGCAAGCGGCAGTCGATGCAGGTGTCGATGAAGTCATTCAGTTTCGCAATGGCAACCTCACTGAGGGTGCATCCTGCAACATTTGGGTGGCTAAAGGTGGCAAGTTGATTGCACCTTTGAAAGATAATTTGGTTCTTGAAGGCATTCGCTACGGCTTGCTGCAAGAGCTCACGACTGAGATGGGGATCCCGTTTGAGTTGCGAGTGGTCACGCAAGACGAGGTGAACAACGCCGACGAACTGATGATGTCCTCAGCCACGCGTGAAGTGTTGCCGATCGTTGAGCTCGACGGCAAACCTGTGGGGCAGGGTAAGCCAGGCGGCGTGTATCAGCGGCTACGCGCCGCCTACGATGCGCGTATCGCTGCATTGGCGTAATCGGTAACAAGTTGCTCGCAGGGCGCCGGCGTTTTCGCCGGCCCGACTATCCGCCTATCCAGTCATCTTTGCTCCATGAACATATCGCAGTCTGAAGACGAATCGCTGATCGAATATCCTTCGGATTTTCCGATCAAGGTGATGGGTAAGGCTGTGCCCGATTTGGTTGAGGCGCTTACAGCGATCGTGCTTGAGTTTGACCCAAGCTTTAAGCCCGCTACGATTGAGCGTCGGCCCAGTAAGGCCGGCAATTATCTAGGCTTAACGTTCACGGTGCGCGCAACTTCGCGCCCGCAACTTGATGGGTTGTATCGCGCCTTGCACGCGCACCCTGCGGTTTCGGTGGTGCTGTAGGTGATCCGCACTTGGCCCCGCCCTGCCGAATATCAGGCGGTGTGGCTCGCCATGCAAGAGTTCACCAATAATCGTACGGCTACCACTCCAGACGAAATCTGGTTGGTTGAGCACTTGCCGGTTTATACACAGGGTCAGGCGGGCAAGCCCGAGCATCTGCTGAACGCAGGCAATATCCCAGTGATTAACACTGATCGCGGGGGGCAAATCACCTATCACGGCCCTGGTCAGATCATGGCCTATGTCTTGGCAGATTTGAAACGCTCGGGGCGTTATATCAAACAGTTTGTCTTCGAACTCGAAGAATCGTTAATCGCTACCTTGGCGCTCTACGGGATCGACCACGCCTGCCGTAAGCCTGGCGCCCCGGGGGTCTATGTGGCCGGCAAGCACGACTTAGCCAAGGTCGCAGCCTTAGGCATCAAGGTGAGGCAAGGTTGCACCTATCACGGTGTGGCACTGAATCTTGATCTCGACTTGGCACCCTTTGAGGGCATCAACCCTTGCGGGTATACGGGTTTGCAGACCGTCAGCATGGCAAGTTGTGGGGTAAAAGCTCAATGGGATGACGTTGCGCAGGCCTTGGCGCAGCAGATTGTTAACCGTTGCGGCCTAAAGCTGCTTGGCGGTTAAACTACTCACCTAACGCTTAGGACACTACCGTGACGTACGACGCAACGCAGAAACAGAAGGCACACGACAAAGTCTCTCGCATCCCCGTTAAGGTGGTGGCGGCCGAGCGCCTGAAAAAGCCTGAATGGATTCGCGTGAAAGCCGCGCCTGCGGGCTCACGGTTCTATGACATCAAGCGAATTTTGCGCGAGCACAACCTGCACACGGTTTGCGAAGAGGCGTCGTGCCCTAACATTGGCGAATGCTTCGGTAAAGGTACGGCCACCTTCATGATCATGGGCGACAAGTGCACCCGTCGTTGCCCGTTTTGTGATGTCGGTCACGGACGTCCTGACCCGCTTGACGTTGACGAGCCAATGAACCTAGCGCGCACGATTGCCGCGCTTAAGTTGACCTACGTTGTGATCACCTCGGTTGATCGCGACGACTTACGCGATGGCGGCGCGGCCCATTTTGTTGAATGTATTCAAAAAGTGCGTGAGTTATCGCCCGTCACCCGTATCGAAGTGTTGGTGCCTGATTTCAGAGGGCGGCTTGACCGCGCGCTTGAAATTTTAGATGGCGGCCCGCCTGATGTGATGAACCACAACCTTGAAACCGTGCCCCGTTTGTACAAGCAGGCGCGCCCTGGTTCAGACTACCTGCATTCGTTAAAGCTATTACAAGAGTTTAAAAAACGCCATCCAGGCACACCGACCAAATCGGGTTTGATGCTTGGCTTGGGCGAAACCGACGACGAAATCCTTCAAGTGATGCGCGACATGCGCGCCCACGACGTTGAAATGCTGACGATTGGGCAGTATCTGCAGCCTTCGCAGCACCATTTGCCAGTCCTGCGCTACGTGCACCCCGACACCTTCAAAATGTTTGAGCGCGAAGCCTACGCCATGGGCTTCAACCATGCCGCGGTCGGGGCGATGGTCAGGTCGTCGTACCACGCAGACGAACAAGCCCACGCTGCTGGCGTGAACTGATCCTGATTTCTTAGTGGCTTCGCTGAGCAACAGAATTAGGGTCATTTTAACTAAAAATTCATAAAAATAAACCTATAGGTATTTTTTTATATTAAATAATTAACTTATGGGTTATATTATTTAAATAAAAATAAACCTATAGGTGTCTTATGAACCGATGTTTTCAACAACTGCAACTTCAACAAATGGATGCCATCCTCACACCCTGGCACCAAAAGCTATTTAATGCGCCACCAGCCAGAGGGTGGACGCGTGCGATTAGAGACGCACTGGGGATGACGGCGGTAGCCTTTGCGCGCCGCTTAGGGATGAGCCCTGCCGGCGTTCATAAACTTGAGCAGGCAGAGGCCAATGAAACAATCAGCTTGGCCTCTCTTAAAAAAATGGCTGCTGCGTTAGATTGTGAACTCCGTTATGCCTTGGTGCCGAAGGCGTCACTACAGCAAATGATCAAGAACCGTGCGACGCAGCTTGCACAAGAGCGCATTGATCCGGTGGCGCACTCAATGTCACTTGAAGATCAGTCGGTCAAAGCGGATTTCAATGCGGTTCAGTTAGAGTTATTAACGATTGAGATCCTCGACGGCCCACGCCGCGATCTTTGGTAAGAGATCAGCACGCATGAAGTTCACCTATCCCGTTGGGGCGACCCCCATTGATGCTGACGAGGCCGCTGGCTTGCTCCCATCACACATTTCTACGCAAAGCGATCTCAATACGTGGGAAGAGGCCAATATTTTGCAGGGTGCTGCTTGGGCAAAAACGGTTTTCGTGGGGCGCAAATGCGTTGCTGACCGGAAGTGAGCTACACCATCAGTATCTTGAGGCTCTGCGCGCCGCCGACATTGGCGAGTACGAGCGGCTTCTAGCGTTTGCCCGTTGCTAGAAAGATCGGCTTACAGTTTATTTGTTTATAAACCAATGCTTACGTAACTATTTGCGTAATATACAAAAAAGTTTCTTAAGTAAAATGACTAATCTGACCTTCACGGCAGGCCTACGCTCATGCTGCCGAAGCAAGGCGTTAGAATAGTTCAGATCAACCGTCCACACCACGCAACATGACAACAGAGCGCAGCTAAAAGCGCCACCGGTCCGGAGACAAAAAGTGATGAAAAGCAATCGATTGCTAGCGATACTATTTGCCGTGGGCGCTGCCTGTTTGGCACTGCCGCAACCCGGCTTGGCCCAAGACTATCCCACTAAATCGATCAAGCTCATCATTCCGTATCCACCAGGGGGCGGAACTGATTACGTAGGGCGCGTGGTGGGCACTAAGATGGCTGAACTCACCAAGTGGACCGTCATTTTAGAAAATCGCCCCGGGGCAGGAGGCAACCTTGCCGCTGAGGCCGTCGCCAAAAGCGCACCCGATGGCTACACCTTGCTGTTGGCACAAACCGACAGCGTGATGGTTAGCCCTTGGTTAAATCCAAGCGTGGGCTACGACACACTGAAAAGCTTCACACCAGTCGTTCAATTGACCATCACGCCAGGTGCGATTGTGAGCGCCACCAATTCAACCATTCGTACGCCGGCCGACATGATCGCCAAGGGCAAGACCACTGAAGGCCTGCGTTGGGCAACCGCCGGTGCAGGAACCTTTGGAGATTTGCTGGGCGAGCAATATAAAAAGGCCATGAATATCAATTTGGTGAACACTGCCTACAAAGGTGCGCCGCCGGCCTTAACCGATGTGATGGGCGGCCACGTTGACGTTGCCTTGTTGTCGCTTGGCTCAGTGTTGCCTCAAGTTAAAACGGGTAAGTTGCATGCGGTAGCCGTCACGACTGCGACGCGTGCCAACCTGTTGCCTGACACGCCAACCTTGGCAGAGTCGGGCGCGACTGGTATGGATGGCAGTATCTGGGTAGGGATCTTTGTGCCGGTCGGTACTCCGATGCCGATCGTACAAAAGTTAAACGCTGAATTTAACCGCGCCCTACAGCAATCCGACGTGAAAGAAAAAATCATTTCTGTGGGCGTAGATGTTGTCGGTGGCTCAGTCGAAACATATACAGAGTTTGTGAAAACCGACTTTGCGCGTTGGGGCAAAATCGTGAAAGATTCTGGGATCAAGTTGCAATAGTTCAACGCTCGTGTGGTCAAGAGATCTGACATCGATCCCGCCATGCGACTTAAGAATTAGTCGTTACCATTTAAGACTCTAGTAAAAGGCAACACCCCGTTATGCAGCTGCAAGGAATCCGTGTCATCGATTTAACCCGTATCGTGTCGGGCCCGTTTTGTACGATGTTTTTGGCCGATATGGGAGCCGAGGTCATCAAGATCGAAACGCCAGGCAAAGGCGACCCGGTACGCAAACAGGGTGAATCACCCAATGGGTTTTCGTATTACTTTGCAACCTTCAACCGTAACAAGCGCTCGCTGGCGATTGATTTGCGCAGCGAAGAAGGCAAAGACGTGTTGCGCAAGTTGTTGGCAACTGCAGATGTCGTGGTCAATAACTTTAGGCCAGGCGTAATGGACACCATGGGCTTTGGGCGCGAGGCCTTGCGTCAAATTAAACCAGATCTCATCAGCTGCAATTTGACCGGCTTTGGTTTAGATGGACCCTACGCAGAGCGCCCCTCTTTTGACTTTATTGCTCAAGCTATGAGTGGCTTTATGAGTGTCAACGGTGACGAAAACGAACCCCCCATGCGCGCAGCACCGCCGATCTCTGATCTGTTGTCGGGCATGTATGCCGCGATGGGGATCATGGCCGCCTTGCTGCGCCGTGATCGTACCGGCCAAGGCGAAGAGGTCACTACATCGCTGACTGACAGCATGACCAGCGTGATGGCGTTTTTGGCGTCAAACTATTTTGCGACGGGTAAGCTGCCAGCACGTACCGGTAACGATAATGCGTTGGTATCGCCCTACGGGATGTTTGATGCGGCAGATGGTCAAGTGGCGCTTGCCCCCAGTAACGATGGCGTGTATTCCAAGTTATTAACCGTGTTGGGGTTGGATCATTTACGCGAGCGCCCTGAGTTTTTAAACAATAAGCTCAGATTTCAAAACCGCAAGCAGATTAACGCCGAGATCAACGTAAAAATTGCTGAAAAGCCAATTGCACATTGGATCGAAGTGTTGAATCAGGCGGGCGTGCCCTGCGGCCGAGTGCTCAACGTACAAGAGGCCTTTGATGATCCGCAGACCCAGCATCAGCAGATGCGGATGACGATTCAGCACCCGGATCACGGCCGCTTGGATGTATTGGGGTTTCCGATCAAGTTTACCGATGATCCGTGCAAAATGTATCGGGCGCCGCCTAACCTTGGTGGGGATAATATGGGTGTGCTGACTGAACTTGGGTTGAGCAGCGAAGCAATTGACGCCTTGAAAGTAAAGGGCGTGATTTAATTGGGGGCTAACGCACTTAGCGGCTGACACGATCACGTCGGGTCGCCTCTTAATAAAGTCGCTAGAATTAAAGGATCGGTGGGACGCACAGATTTTAGGGCACCAAGACAGTTCTGCTTGAACACAAAGTATTCATCCATTGACTAAAACATAAGAGGCATTTTTATGAGCGCAACAGGTTCACGTTTTGTCACCATTACCGAGGTCGGTACGCGTGATGGGTTTCAGGCTGAAAAAGAGCAGATCAGCGTTGCTGATAAGGTCGCTGTCATCGACGCATTGATTGACGCAGGCTTACGCAGCGTTGAGGCGACTTCATTTGTGTCGCCACGCGCCTTGCCGCAGTTGGCCGATGCCGCTGACGTGATGGCACAAGTGCAGCGCAAACCTGGCGTCAAACTCGCTGTGTTGGTGCCCAATGCACGTGGTGCTGAACGCGCCGCCGCCGCTAAAGCCGATGTGATGGTGGGGTTTATTTCGGCCAGCGAAAGTCATTGCAAAACCAATCTCAATAAAACGATTGACGAAGCAATTGCAGATTTTGCACAAGTCGTACCAATCGCCAATCAATGGGGCATCAGCATGCACGGCGGCTTAGCCACTGCCTTTGGTTGCCCGTTTGAAGGTGATGTACCAATCAGTAATATTTTGAAGATCGTGGGCGCCTATCACGCTCATGGTATCCGTCGCATTGGTTTTGGCGATACCACTGGGATGGCGACACCACCGGTGGTCACACGCACTGTTGAAGCCGTGCGCAACAAATTTCCTGATGTACAAATCGCGTTGCACTTTCATAACACCCGCGGCGTAGGCTTGGCCAACGTCATGAATGGTTTGCAACTCGGCGTGCTTGAGTACGAATCATCCATCGCAGGTTTGGGCGGTTGCCCGTTTGCACCGGGCGCTACAGGCAATATCTGCACCGAAGACTTGGTATACCTGTTGCAAGAGTGCGGCTACGACACCGGCATCGATCTCGACAAACTGATCTTGGTCGCTAAAGAAGTCGAGAAGATTGTGGGCCGTCAGTTACCAGGTCAGATGATGAAAGCCGGCCCAAGGCTTAAGCTGATGTCGATGGCTTCAGTGCGCACTGCGGTGGGTTGATTGTGGCGACGCAACGTTGCGTGTACACACAAGTTCAATAGAAGAAACGCCCTACGTCGTAGGGCGTTTCTTTTTAAGAGGTCGTTTCGTGATTATGGCCAATACTCTAATATGGCTAATGCAAAACCCAGACTATTTCCAACTGAGGTTCAGCTTCTTGTGTGATGTCGCACAGTCTCTCAAATAGAGATTAATCAGACTTTGATAGGGAATCCCCACCTCTTCTGAAATAGTCTTAAAGTAAGTCACGGAGTCTTCATCGAGTCGAATCGTTATTGGCCTTTTGAGTTTTGACGCATAAGGGTTTTTGCGAGCCTTAGAAAAATCATATTCTTTGCGCATAAGTCACCTTCAGTAAGCTTTTAATTCTTGGGTGGTTGCTTTTCGAGCCGAAATAATTCGAATGATGTTGTCGTCACCCCTATAGCAATGACATACGACGACGACTCGAAGTAAGTGGCTAAGTCCTAATAAGATGAATCTTTCCTCGTCAGCTGAATGAGCTGGGTCATCAATAAGTTTCGCCCGTTCGTCATAGAAAGCTGACTTGGCTTCATCAAACGAAACTTTGTGCTTCTTTAGATTGGCCGCTGCTTTGCGGACATCCCAGTCGAACCGAATTGAATTCATATGTACATTGTACTTATAAAAACTGGCTGAAGCAATTTGCAGCTACAGGCACATCAAAGAAAAATCCCCAGCGGACAAGAGGGTGAGTTTCAAGTCACTCCCCCAAATAAGCCGCTCTAACCTTTGGATCATCCAACATCTGCTTGGCATCCCCGCTCATCGTGATTAATCCCGAATCCATCACATAAGCGCGATCCGCCGCCTGCAACGCCAGGCGGGCATTCTGCTCAACCAGCAACACCGTCACGCCTTGCGCTGAAATATCCCGCACGACTTCAAACACCTTCGCCACCATCAACGGTGATAAACCCATAGAAGGCTCATCCAACAGCAACAGCTTAGGCTGACTCATCAACGCGCGCGCCATCGCTAGCATTTGTTGCTCGCCACCCGACATGGTGCCGGCCAATTGATTGGCGCGCTCTTTTAAGCGTGGAAAAATTCCAAACATACGCTCGATATCAGCTTGAATCTGCGCGTTGTCGTTGCGAGTGTACGCACCCATCTGCAAGTTTTCAGTGATGGTCATGCGCGCAAACACGCCGCGCCCCTCGGGCACCATCGCCAGCCCCTTTTTGAGTAAGGCATGGCTTTCGACCCCTTTGATGGATTCGCCTTGGTACTGCACGTCACCTGCGATCCAGCCTTGTAAGCCAGTGATGGCTTTCATCGCGGTGGTTTTGCCTGCGCCGTTTGCACCGATCAGGGTGACGAGTTCACCTTCGCGAATTTCAAGGTCGATACCTTTGATCGCGTGGATGCCACCGTAGGCAACCTTCAGGCCAGAGACTTTAAGCATGATGTTTTTCATGAGTTAGTGCGCTGGTGTGCCAAGATAGGCTTCAATCACAGCGGGATCTTTTTGCACGTCTTGCGGCAAGCCTTGTGCGATGACTTTGCCGTAATCCAGTACGGTCATCTGATCGCATAGCCCCATTACCAGTTTGACGTCGTGTTCGATTAACAAGATGGTGCGGCCGTCTTGGCGGATCTTATCGAGCAGCGCACGCAGCTCGACTTTTTCAGTGGCGTTCATGCCTGCGGCGGGTTCATCGAGTGCAAGCAATTTGGGTTCGGTTGCCAAGGCTCGGGCAATTTCAAGACGGCGCTGATGGCCGTACGACAGATTGCGGGCGGTGGAGTGGGCGTACTGACCAATGCCGACATACTCAAGTAAGTCGTGCGCCATGTCTTCGATCTCGGCCTCTTCGCGCTTGACTGAGGTGGGGCGAAATACCGCGCCAAAGATGCCTGCCTTGGTGCGCACATGCCGACCGACCATCACGTTTTCAAGAGCGGTCATGTCGCCAAATAAGCGAATGTTTTGAAACGTACGTGCGATACCCGCCTTAGCCACTTCATGCACTGCCGTGGGTTGATAGGGCTGGCCATCCAGCATGAAGGTGCCGCTATCGGGCGTATAGAGGCCAGTAATCACATTAAAGAAAGTGGTCTTGCCAGCGCCATTTGGCCCAATCAATCCATAGATCTGGCCCGGTGCAATTTGAAGGCCAACTTCTGACAAGGCTTGCAAGCCACCAAAACGTTTGTTGATGTTTTGCACCGACAATAAGAGCGTTGTCATGACGCGCCCCCTTCAAGTCGGCTGGTATCGCTGCGTGCGCCCGTCCGCACGACGGGGCGGTCTTCGCGTTTGGGCGCTGGCCAAATCCCCGAGGGCCGATACAACATGATGACCACTAACGCTAAGCCAAACAGTAATTGGCGCAAGACCTCGGCGTCGATATACACCTGACCAAACAACATTTTTTGTACAGGCTCGGCAAGCTCGCGTAAAAATTCTTGAAACCCCACCAACAAGATGCCACCCAAAATCACACCTGGGATATGACCCATGCCACCTAACACCACGATGGCCAACACGTAGATCGACTCCCACAGTACAAAGGATTCGGGCGAGACGAAGGCTTGAAACGCGCCAAAGACCACGCCCGAGATACCTCCAAAGGTGGCGCCCATGGCAAAGGCCAAGAGCTTAACGTTGCGGGTGTTGATGCCCATGGCCTTGGCTGCGGTTTCGTCTTCGCGGATGGCAACCCAGGCACGACCGATACGCGAGTGTTGCAAACGTAGGCTGACAAATACGACGCCAATCACCAACACCATGATGAGGTAGTAATACATCAGGCCGGGTGATAAGGCGACACCTAAAAGCTCTTGCGGCTTGGATAAGTCAATGCCAAAAAATACGACAGGGTCAATGGCGTTGATACCTTTGGGGCCATTGGTAATGTTGACTGGGCGATCAAGGTTATTTAAAAAGATACGAATGATTTCGCCAAAGCCAAGGGTGACAATTGCCAGATAATCACCGCGTAACTTGAGTGTGGGGGCGCCTAATATGACGCCAAACAATGCAGCAACGGGCCCTGCGATTAACAATACCCACCAAAATCCAAGATGAATACCTGATGGAAACAATTGCGCGAGCTCGACAAACTGAGTGGTGAGTTGAGGCGAACTGAGAAGCGCCATCAAATAAGCGCCCACCGCATAAAAAGCGATGTAGCCCAAATCAAGCAAGCCCGCAAAGCCCACCACAATGTTTAAGCCTAGCGCCAGCATGATGTACAACAGCGCGAAGTCAAGAATGCGCACCCAATAGTTACCGCCAAAGGTTTGTGCGATGAAGGGCGCTAACAGGGCAATTGCGACAAAGCCGGCGATCGCTAACCGCTTTTTGTTGCTGGAGGCGGATCCAGTGGAGCTTGATGCGGTTGCGCCTGATCTAGTTACGACTGATGCAGAGGCGACTATTGCTTTGAGGCTCGATGTTGGGACTGCAGAAGTATTTTTCATGTCCCCACTCTACGCCCGATCAGCGACACGTTCGCCCATGATGCCCGAGGGCCTGAACACCAACACCACGATCAACACGATAAAGGCGAATACATCTTGATAATTTGAGCCAAACACATCGTTTGTGAAGTCGCCGATATAGCCTGCGCCCAGTGCTTCGATGAGGCCAAGCAAAATCCCACCAATCATGGCGCCGGCCAAGTTACCAATGCCGCCAAGGACTGCAGCGGTAAAGGCTTTAAGACCGGGGATAAAGCCCATATAAAAATGCGCGTTGCCGTAGTTGGTGGCCATCATGACACCCGCGACTGCGGCTAACGCTGCGCCGATCATGAAAGTCGCCGAGATCACAAAATTTGGATTGACGCCCATCAAGCTTGCAATGCGGGGGCTTTCGGCGGTGGCGCGCATGGCGCGGCCCAGTTTGGTGCGATTGACCAACAGCAACAAACCCACCATCACAACAAACGACAAGACGATGATGACGATTTCTTTGCCGGTGATGACTGCGCCAGTTGAAAAAATATCAATCGGCGACGAGGGCAAGAGTGTTGGAAAAATCAGCGGATTGCGTGACCAGATAATCATGGCCAGGGTTTGCAAAATAATCGAGATGCCAATTGCAGTGATTAAGGGAGCCAAGCGCGGTGCATTGCGTAAAGGGCGATACGCGACGCGCTCAATGCCATAGGATAAGAATGCACACACGGGCATCGCGATGAGCGTGGCCACCACTAGCATCAACCACTGCGGCATACCTGGAAACAGATACTGCAATCCTAAAATGGCAGAGAGTGCCGTTAATGCACCCACCATCAAGACATCACCATGCGCAAAGTTGATGATCCCCAAGATGCCGTAGACCATGGTGTAGCCTAAGGCAATCAGCGCATAAATGCATCCGAGCACAAGGCCATTGACAACTTGCTGGATAAAAATATCCATTCATACTCCAGGGGATACAACGGTCATGCGATATGAGCAGAGGCCTAAAACTAAAAACAACGGCACCGTAGTTGCAGACGGTGCCGTTGTTGAATGCGCGAAACGCTTTACATCTTCATCACGTCAAGCACTGACTTTTTGCCACCTTTGAAATCATAAATTGTGATGACGCCTTCTTTCATGTCGCCTTTTTTATCAAACGCGATATTGCCGATCAAGCCGGGGTAGTTGGTGCTTGGCATTTGCGCCAACACTGCTGCTGCGGTTGTTGAGTTTGCGCGTTTCATCGCATCGACTAAAACGTAGACAGCATCATAGGTAAAGGGAGCGTAGACTTGCACGGGGCCTTTGAAGCGGGCCTCATATTTTTTAGAAAAATCTGTGCCTTTGGCCATGTTTTGCAAAGCCATGCCGGCTTCTGAACACACAATGTTTGAAACAGCAGGGCCTGCGAGTTCAGCAACTTTATCGGTGCACACGCCATCACCCGCAACGATCTTTGCTTTGATGCCGAGCTCGCCTGCTTGCTTGGCCAAGGGGCCGCCGGTTGCGTCCATGCCGCCGTACATGATGACGTCAGGTGTACGACCTTTGACTTTGGTCAAAATGGCTTTGAAGTCGGTAGCTTTGTCGTTGGTGGCTTCGCGCGCCACGATCGTGATGCCAGCGGCTTTGGCAGCTTTTTCAAACTCATCAGCCAAGCCTTTTCCGTAAGCTGTTGCGTCGTCAATGATCGCAACTTTTTTAGCCTTCAAGACCTTATCGGTATAGCTAGCCAAGGCGGGGCCTTGCTGTGCGTCAGTGGCCACCACACGATAGGTAACTTTAAAACCTTGCAGCGTATATTGTGGATTGGTTGACGAGGGTGAAATCTGGGTAATACCTGCATCGTTATAAATTTTTGATGCTGGGATCGATACGCCTGAATTTAAGTGACCAACGATACCAGCCACTTTGGCGTCGACAAGTTTCTGCGCAACCGCAGTACCCGTTTTTGGATCTCCTGCGTCGTCTTCAGTGACTAGCTCAAGCTTGATGGCTTTGCCGTCAATCGTCAGGCCAGCTGCGTTGATTTCTTCAACGGCTAAGCGAGCACCGTTTTCGTTGTCTTTGCCTAAGTGGGCGATCGCGCCGGTCAGTGGGCCAACATGCCCGATCTTGACGACTTGCTGCGCGCTGACAGGCATGCCTGTTGCCATGAGTGCAAGCGCTGCGACGAGTGGTAAGGCTTTGATAAAGATTTGCTTTTTCATGCGGAATCCTCGGAGTAAAAGGGGTGGGGTACGCCAAAAAATGAGCGAACTCGCTGCGCTGATCTTACTGCTTCTACGGTGCCTGAAGTCAAGCAGAAATAAAAAAATCTGCTCTGCTTACATCTTGTAGACTTTTAACGCGCAAGCTTGGTGCGTAACGTGTGCCATGCACCGTCACAAGCTTCATTGTTGTGCAAAAAAATAGACTCACGTCGTCGCGTGCTCTCCGGCAATCTTGCCAAAAACTGCACCGCGCATCACTGACGTTGCACCGGTATAGACCTGGTGATACAGCCCCGTTGCTTCGCCCGCGGCATACAGGCCTGGTATCGCTCGCCCATCATTATCGACAACCTGACTGTCTTTGTTGATTTTGATACCGCCGTAGGTAAAGCAGATGCCGGGGATAATGGGGTAGGCCATGAACGGGCCTTGGTTAATTGGGCGCGACCAGTTGGATTTTGGGATCTCGAGATTTGTGGTGGCTAAGCCATCAAGTTCAAACGGTGAAAACTTGCCTGTTGGGCAACTATTGTTATAAGCGGCCACCGTTGCGCTGAGTGCGGCGGCGGGTAGACCACAGGCCTGTGCCAATTCTTGCAAGGTATTACCTTGAATCACGGGTTGATCGGTGCGAATGCTTTTTCTCCAGTTTGGCACATCATGAATACTTTGATCAAAAATCACGTAGCAAATGCCGTCTGGTTGTTCACCAATCGCACGCGAGATATGGTCGTAGTTCACGTCCACTAAGCCCGGCGCTTCATCCAAAAACCGCTTGCCGTGTTTATTCACCAAAATCCCGTAGGTGAAATTCATCACCAGCGCCTCAGTCGCGCCTGAGCGCGGGTCGAGTGGTTCGGCGTGGTACGAGCCAAAGTCGCCCGCTGGTGCCGCGCCAGCAGCAAGCGCCATGCGAATGCCTTCGCCTTTGTTGTAATAGCCACCCTTGGCAACCGGGCGCACAAACTTGGCAGCCTGCCCAAGGTATTGCGTGAGCATTTCGGGGTTGCCCTGAAAGCCGCCTGAGGCGATCACCACGGCTTTGCCGTGTAGCAACAACTCTTGGCCCGTGCGATCGGCCGTGGTGACGGTAGACCGTGCACCTTGGCGGCTAAAGCTGCGTGCGGTGGTTTCGTACAGGCAGGTGACACCCTTTTTCAGTGCGTAGGTGCGCAGTGCCTCAATCATGGCTAAGCCGCCACCGACTGGCATTAAGCGCGGTGCAGCCGCCGTCAAGAAGTAGGTCGGTAAAAAATCAAATTTGATCCCGTATTGTTTAAGCCATGCAACGGTGGGCCCCGCCATGTTTGCCAGCGTTGACACGATTTCTGGGTCTGGCATGCCATGGGCTTTGACGTAGGGCGGCCATTGCTCGTAGGGCGCACTGGCGGCCTCGATGATGTTGGGGTCAAGATGAAACCCCGCGTTCGACACTAGGCGTTCTTCAAAGTCGTCGCTGACTTCGGTTTCGCTTTTCATTCGAAAATAAGATTCGGTCCAGCGGGTGTTGCCACCGAAGTCAGGCTCAGGTGAGCGCTCGATGACGACGACGCTTGCGCCTTTGTCGGCGGCGGCCACGGCGGCCGACAAACCGGCGATGCCGCTGCCGATGACCACGAGATCAAAGCTCATTTCGCGGGGGGTGTGTTGTGCTTGAGTCATGAGGGGTACCAAGTCAGCCAGAGGTAACATAAATTAAACCACGCTGCAGGGGTGTCTGTGCCTTTCGGCTGACGAAGGATGCTGTGCGAGTCGAGTAAAACAGAGGCACAATAGCGCAAACGGTAGCCAACTCAAAAAATAGCAGTCACAACAGGGGATTTCAGTGCAAGTCAAGAATATCGTAGTCGCAGCGGCGCTTGTGCTGGCTAGCACCTGGGCAAACGCACAAAATGAGCCTTATCCCTCTAAACCAATCAAACTGATTGTCGGCTACCCCGCCGGCGGAGCCTCTGACGTTGCGGCGCGCGCCGTGGCCAATAAGATGGCCGATTTTTTAGGGCAACCCGTTGTGGTGGAAAACAAGCCAGGGGCCGCCGGTAATATTGGTTCTGAATTTGTGGCTCGTTCAAAGGCGGATGGCTATACCTTGATCTTTGGCACGATTTCGTCATCGATCAACGGTAGCCTTTACAAAAAGTTGAACTACGACCCGGTTAAGGATTTTGTCGCGATCTCGCAAGTGACCTCCACACCTTTCTTGTTAGTCGCAAATCCAAACTCTCCTTATAAAAGCGTGGCTGATGTCATTGCTGCGGCAAAACAAGCGAAAAATTCAGATCAATTACCAGACTATGCCACCGCGGGTAACGGTTCAGGGTCGCATTTGTTCATGGAGCTCTTTACCTCGATGGCAGGTATCCGCTTAAATCACGTGCCGTACCGTGGTGCAGCACCGGCAGTCGCCGATGTGATGGGTGGACAAGTGCCTTTGACCTTCGACAACATTTTGACCACGCTTGCACAGGTGCAGTCTGGCAAGCTGCGTGCGTTAGCGGTCAGTACAAAAACGCGCTCTAGTGTGGTGCCAGAGATCCCAACGATTGCCGAGTCAGGCGTACCCGGTTTTGATGCAACCGCATGGTTTGGTGTGTTGGCCCCAGCGGGTACACCACTGTCCGTTGTGAACCAACTTGCCGAGGCGATTCAAAAATCGGTAAAGACGGCTGGTGTGACTGAGACCTTGCTCAAAGCTGGCGCTGAACCTGTAGGCTCGACTCCTGCAGAGTTTGAGGCGTTTTATAAAGCCGAAGTCGAGAAGTGGGCCAAGGTTGTGAAAAGTGCAAATGTGCAAGTTGAGTAATCGGCCCTTGTTGTTTGCGATACACACTAAAAAAATAAAGTTTCTTATTCGGACCACTTATGAAAATCTGGCATCAAAGTTTTACGGTCTTGGGCGATTTGGGCCCCTATAGCGATGCGCTCAAGGCGCACTTTGCACGCGTGGCGCGCCCCGATACCCAAATTGATATGCATGGCATGTCGCCCGGTACTTACTCTTCAAATTACCCCGGTTCTGATATCAGGCACGCGGCGCTGTTTCATTTGCATGGCATGCAGTTCATGCAGGCTGGCGTGTTGGCGCAAGAGCAAGGTTACGACGCTTACGCGGTCAGCACCTTGCCCGATCCCGCGTTGCGTGAAATCCGTGCCTTGATTGATATCCCCGTGATTGGCTACGGCGAGTCAGCGATGTTCACGGCTTGTTTGCTGGGTCGTAAATTTGGTGTCTTGGTGTTCATCGAAGATTTCAACGAGCTGCTTGCGCAAAATGCTGAAAGCTATGGCTTAGCAGCGCGCTTTGCGGGGGCAGCACCCGTTGGCTTTACCTTTAATGATGTCTTGAAAGGGTTTTCGGATCCGACCGAGTTAATCGAAAAATTTAAAACCGCCGCGCGTAAATTGATTGCCCAAGGTGCTGATGTGATCATCCCAGGCGAAGCGCCGTTGAATGTCTTGCTTGCGCGCAATGGTGTCACTGAGGTCGATGGCGTCACCGTCATGGATTCGTTGGGCACCTGGGTAAAGCACGCTGAGATGATGGTTGACTTGCGCCGCCTATGCGGTACCAAGCCCAGTCGCACCGGCTATTACCATCGCTTGCCAGAGATCGAGCGCGTCAAAGAGGTCTTTGCGTTTTATGGTTTGGATAAACGCTTGCCTGGTGTGTGATGCGTGTTTCTTAAGACGAGATGTCTAGAAAGTTGATTGGTTATCCAGCACACAACGCGGTAAGCAAATCAATACGAAAAAATTAATAAACACAGTCAGGAGCAAAAAATGGATCACACCTTTGATGTAGTCGTTGCAGGTTGCGGTGTCGCAGGCTTATCCGCCGCCGTGACCGCCGCCGAGCGTGGCTTAAAAGTTGCGGTGCTTGAGCGCGCGTCGCGTGAAGATCGTGGCGGTCAAAGTCGTTACACCGAAGCATATTTTCGAATGAAAGCCTTAGATCAAGTCACCGACGACTTTGAAACACATTTGGCCGATAACCTGGGCTTATATCCCGAGCCTGACCTGATGGCCGAGATGGCAACGGGGCGCGAGAACTGGTCGCACGCTACGCGTACGTTGGCGATCCCTGACCCTGAAGTCATCGGAAACTTTGCCGAGCAAGTGCCGCCAACGATTAAATGGTTGCAAGGTGTGGGCGTTAAATTTGATTTTTTACCCACGCAATTTTTGACTGCCACGCAACCGCGCTTGTTACCCGTGGGTGGGGGGGCAGCCTTGGTCGATGCCTTGGCCGCACAAGCTGAAAAACTTGGTGTGACATTCTTTTATTACACCACTGCGCGTCGCCTGTTATTAAACGACGATGGCGTTGTGACAGGGTTGTTTGCGCAGCAAAAAGGTACACAGACCGTACGCTTTCACGGCAAGGTCGTGTTGGCGTGTGGTGGCTTTGAGGGCAACCCAGCGTTGCAGTCTAAATACATTGGCCCGCGTTCGGTGTATTTGCGACCGATCTGTAAGGGGGCTTATTTCAATCGCGGCGAAGGTATTGAGATGGCGCTAGATATTGGCGCGGCGCCTTCGGGGGATTTTGGAAGCTATCACGCTGAACCCATCGACCCACGTTCTGGCGTGTCAGAGCCTTCAGTGTTTATTTTTCCGTATGGGATCTTGGTCAACAAGGCGGGCAAGCGCTTTGTCAACGAGGCGCCGGGTACCGTTGACGCTTGGTACGAGCGCATTACGCGTCGTATCTATGAACAAGAAGAAGGCTTGTCGTATGTCATTCTTGATCAACGCATGAAAGACATCCCAAACTATCGTTTGGCAATTCGTAGTGATCAGCCAGCCATCGAAGCGGACACGATTGAAGCGCTGGCGGCAAAGCTTGATATTCATCCGCAAACCTTGAAAGACACCGTCGCACAGTACAACGCGGCATGCCCTAAGACGGGCAACTATGATCCTTTAAAAGTCGATGGTTTGACCACGCAAGGCTTGCTCCCAGCCAAAAGCAATTGGTCCTTGCCCATCGATCGCGGCCCGTTTATGGCGTATCCAATTATCTCGGCCAATGTGTTCACCTTCGGTGGATTAAAGGTGGATCCACAAGGGCAGGTGCTTGACACCGATGGTTATGCGATCCCTAACTTGTACGCCGCGGGCGAGGTGATTGGTATGTATTACACCAATTACACCGGGGCGACCTCAGTGTTAAAAGGGCTGGTGTTTGGTCGCTTGGCAGCTAACAGCATCGCTGATCAACGGTAAAAATCTTTGCGGCTCGTCACGATCGCCTAACCTGAACGACGATTGATACTCGCAAGGTTCAATCAATGTTTGAAGCCACCACGTGCCGCAACGCTAGTTCAAGACGATCGATCATTGAGACTTGAAATACTTGATCCAAAATAGGAATCCGTTATGTACGCAGCACAATTTTTATCAGGGCGTGTAGCCTTAGTGACCGGCGGTGCAGGCGGTATTGGTGCGGCCGTTTCTGAAGCGCTTGCTGCCTCAGGCTGTCAGGTTGTTGCCGCCGACTTACCTAACCGCCTGGGCGCAACGGCAACCGGTGCTGGCATTGAGCACGTTGCGTTAAACGTGACCGACGCCTCTGACGTTACCCAGTGTGTACAGGGTGTTGTGCAGCGACATGGTCGTTTAGATATCTTGGTCAATGTGGCCGGTGTCGTGTCAGTAGGTAGTGCGCAAAATATTACTGAACAAGAGTGGGATCGGGTGATCGATATCAACTTGAAGGGTACCTTCTTGTGCTGCCAGGCTGTGATCCCGATGATGAAACAACAGAAGCTTGGTCGAATTATTAACATTGGCTCGGTACTTGGTAAAAATGGCGGTAGCCCTCGCGCGTGGCTTGATCCTAAAGAACAAGAGCGGGCTGGCAATGTGGCGTATGGAGT
>JBAWWV010000019.1:0-26904 GCA_037146575.1 Alcaligenaceae bacterium
CTAGTGTTTTGATTTTTGCATTTTTTGGCAAGTAAAGTTTTGGTTGCTTTTGCGTTTTTTGGTTGAGACTTGCAAGTTTAGGGTCGATCAGTTCTCGACAACCAAGCAAAATGACTTCGTACCCAATGCAAGCGAGTCGCGACGGTTCAGTTGCTTCGACATTTGCCTTTTATTTTTAATTGGAGATTTAAGACCGTGAAGCCTGAAAAAGTCGACTATCGAATTCAGCGTCAATGTTCACGCCAATGGCGTAGTTTGTTGGCAGCCTTGGCAAAAGAGTGCACCACCCAAACTGAGCCGATTGAGCCACGCGAGTTGATGCGACGTATCGGCATACGTTTTGCAACTCAAACGCCTTTAGCGCATTGCGAAAACCTAAAGCAGCTGCAGGACGCGATGTGCGCGGTTTGGACAGATATGGATTGGGGTCGGGTTGACCTCGAAGAACACGATCGCGTGTTGCGTATCGTGCATCACGATTCAAATCATGGCAGCTTGATGTCAGGTGCTTTTGGTGATGCAAGCGCAACTTGGGCGTCTGCTTGCCTCGAAGGGGTCTATCAAAAATGGTTGGCAACGTTGGGCGCTGGTGATGCGTTGCGTGTTGTTCAGGTCGGTGAGCCTGATGAGTTTGGCAGTATCGAATACCAATTAAGTCTCTAAACATAGACGGTGTAGCGCCGGCAAGGCCTTGCATCTTTGGTGGCTGGTCGATTTTCGAAAGGGTAGTGTTGATGAAAGATTCAAATGACATTGCGAATCTCTATAAAACGTTAGGGCAAAATCCTAACCGGTACGAAGAAATCGTACGCGATGAAGAGCTCGCTCAGGCAAATGAGCGTTGGCCATTGATCGCTGCAATGCATGATGCGGATTTTTCACCTCCCCCTGTCGATCAAACGAAACGGGGTACGCGAGAGCGTCCGCCAGTGGTCGTGTTCGAGCACGAGAACGAACTCGAGGTCGGGGCACCCGATTACCACGAACGGGTCCAAACGGTTAAAGTGATCGAAGCGTTAGCTGATCCTGCCACCACTCCGACCTGGGCAGAAGCAACCCACGATGTGCCTCCTGCAGAGACGAATCCAGAGCCTGCGCAAGACCTGATTGAGACGGGTTGGATTGCACCTGAAAGAACTGCCGCACAGATTGAGTTAGCGGCACAGATTGCCAGGGCTGCGCAGGCGGCACACGAAGAGCAGATTGTTAGAGAAGCGCAAGCCGCCAAGGAGGCGCTAGCGCAGCGCGACGCCGAGGCTGCTCAGCAAGAACAAGCCGAGTTGGCCGCCCAAGCAGCGAGAGACGCTGACACAGCAAAAGATGTCAGACGACTGACTCAAGCCCAAGCCGCACAGGCAGCGAAAGACTTACAACGAGCGAAAGAAGATGAGGTAGTTAAGTTAGCACAGTTCGCGAGGTATAACGAAGGTGCTGCAGCCCAGAAAGAGGCTCGGACACCAAAGGTTGCGGCAGCAAGGCGCGCTGAGTCTTTAATGGATGATGCCGCGTCTGCGTATGACGACCTTGGTCCTGTGTTAGAGGATGTCATTGAAGAGGAAATTGCTTCGGTTGTTGTCAACCCCGGGCTTGAGGGTGCGGTTGCTGAGCCGGTTGCACTACCCAAAGTCGTTGCGGCCCAGCCTACGCCGCGTGCACTTGAAAAAACAGTTGCGGCCCGACCCGTGCTGCGTGCATTTGAAAAAACAGTTGTAGCCCAGCCTGTGCTGCGTGCAGTTGAAAAAAATACGCCAGCGAAATTGGCAGAGCCGGTCTCGCTGGTGACTCTGAAACTCATGCGCTTGAGCGCAAAAGGCGAGCCTCGGCCTTTGGCCGCGTTGTTTACCCGGTTATCGACTAGTGCACCAGCGCAGTTTGGTGGTGCTGAAGGTAAAAAAACTTTGTTGTTTGAACGGATGAAGCGGACGTGAAAATTATTGCAGTTGTCTCAGGCAAAGGTGGCGTCGGTAAAACGACTGTCAGTGCAAACCTGTGCGCCGGTTTGCGCCGCCTCGGGAAAAGCGTTCTGGCTGTCGATCTAGATCCCCAAAACGCTTTGCGTTTGCACTTCGGCGTATCGCCGAAGCACGCCGGTGGTTTGGCACGTGCGGTGTTATCTGGTGATGATTGGCGGGACAGTGTCGTGCAGGGCAGCACAGGAGATTTTGTTTTGCCTTATGGCTCGATTAACGAAGAAGACCGTCTCGACTTTGAGCAAGATCTTCGTGATGACCCAACTATGCTGCGCGACCAGCTTGCGCGTTTCGGGTTGGCACCAGACTGCGTTGTCGTGCTCGATACGCCTCCGGGGGCGTCGGTATATCTGACTCAGGCACTTGCTGCCGCCGACGCTGCCGTGATTGTTGCATTGCCAGACGCAGCCTCTTACGCTTCGTTGCCAAAAATCATGAGTTTGATCAAGCAGTACTGCTCGCGCAGAAAGAAATTTTTGGGGTATCTGCTCGTCATCAATCAGGTGGATCGCGTCAAACAACTTGCAGATGATGTCACCGACATGATGTCAGCTAAGTTTGGCAAGAAGTCGATCGTACTCATTCACCAAGATCAGGCGATCCCTGAAGCTTTGGCTTACAGTAGAGATTTACAAGAATATGACCCTTTGAGCCGTGGTGCACACGATGTCAAGCTGTGCTGTCAGGCTGTTGAGCGCTTGCTCAACACGGACATCAGCCGAGTCGTAGCCGCATGAGTATCTTCTCTTTTACCGAGCTGCCCGAAAAGCTTGAACGGTTTGGTAAAAAATTAGCGGATGCGTCCTTTTGGGAAAGCAGTGTCATACGCGCCTTTGCTGCTGCTGTGGCAGTATTGCTATTCGTCATCGTCATTGCAGTTCCGTTAGATCTCATCCAACAGTCGACGATTGGTGTACTGGCTTTTGTGGTGTCGTCAAAAATACGTCGCTTGTCCTGGGGGCGTGGCGGTATCCTCATCATGATCGGTATCTCGTTACTGATGACAATGCGGTATGTGTTCTGGCGCGTGACCGAGACGCTTGAGTTTGAGGATACGTCAGATGCCGTTTTTGGTTATCTGTTGTTATTCGCAGAGCTATACGGTATTACTTGCTTAGTGCTTGGTTACATTCAAACGGCCTGGCCACTTGAGCGACAGCCGGTGATGATTGACCGCCCGGTCGCAGAATGGCCAACCGTTGATATATTTATCCCGACTTACAACGAAGACTTGTCGGTTGTGCGTCTGTCGGTGTTAGCGGCGCTTACGTTAGACTGGCCTGCCGATAAACTGCGGGTGTATTTGCTGGATGACGGTCACCGTGATTCATTTAGAGATTTTGCTCAAAATTGCGGGGCCATTTACTTTGCCCGTGACAATAACCGTCATGCCAAGGCTGGTAATTTAAATGAAGCACTAAAGCGTACAAATGGTGATTTTGTGGCGATTTTTGATTGCGACCACATCCCAACGCGCTCGTTTTTACAACTGACGATGGGTTCATTCTTGCGCGATCCGAAGTTGGCGATGGTGCAAACACCACACTTTTTCTTTTCACCTGACCCGTTTGAGCGAAATCTCGAAACTCACGGAAAAGTGCCAAATGAGGGGCAGTTGTTTTACGGCCTGGTTCAGGACGGTAACGACATCTGGAACGCGTCATTCTTTTGTGGTTCTTGTGCCGTATTGCGTCGCGCGCCCTTAGAAGAAATCGGTGGCGTTGCGGTTGAAACGGTAACCGAAGATGCGCACACCGCTTTAAAAATGAGTCGCCTAGGCTATAACATGGCCTATATTGCTGTGCCGCAGGCTGCTGGTTTGGCGACTGAAAACCTTTCAAGCCATGTGGGGCAACGGATTCGTTGGGCGCGCGGTATGGCGCAAATTTTTAGAATTGACAACCCACTCTTTGGGTTTGGATTGACGCTGGGTCAACGACTTTGCTACGTCAATGCGATGTTGCATTTTTTTTACGGCTTGCCGCGTTTGATCTTTTTAAGTGCACCTGCCGCCTATTTGGTCTTTGGTGCTCATGTTTTTACTGCGACGACCTCGATGGTATTGGCCTATGCGCTGCCGGCCATTGTGCTGGCGAGCATGACCAACTCAAAAATACAGCGTAACCATAGACACTCTTTTTGGAACGAAGTGTACGAGACCGTTTTGGCGTGGTACATCTCGGTTCCAGTGCTGATGGCGTTGCTTAATCCCAAGTGGGGCAAATTCAACGTGACCGCTAAGGGTGGAAAAATAGACAAAGAGTATTACGACTGGAAAATGGCGTTGCCTTACGTCTTGCTCTTGGGTCTCAATGCTGTTTGCGCCGTGTTTGGCCTAACCGAATTGCTTCGTGGTTCCGATGAACCTTTCACTGCGCTGATTAATTGCGTTTGGGTGGTTTACAACACCGTGATCCTCAGTGCTAGCGCCTACGTTGCCAATGAGGCGCGTCAAATCCGCCATACGCCTCGTATCAAAGCTACCTTTCCTGCAACAGTCGGTCGGGCAAATGGCCGGACAGTCATGTGTGAAACCGCAAATTTTTCAAGTACTGGTCTGGGACTAAAGCTGCCCAAAGACAATGGAATTAAATGGGAGATTGGTGAGCGTGTTCATGTCTCGATCTTTCGAGGCGATAAAGAATCGACGTTTCCTGGCTTTGTACAAACTGGTGGTCAGTTTGTCGGTATTCAGTTTGATGAATCATTGACGCTCAAACAAACCAAAGAGCTTGCCAAGATGACATTCGGTCGTGCAGACATGTGGGCGACTGAATGGGATAAGCACACAGAGGATAAACCTTTGACATCCATCAAGAACGTTGTCGGACACGGAGTCGTTAATCTCTATGGTTTGATCCGCAGTGGTGTTCGCGGCGCTTTCGTAAAACGAAGAACATAAGAATGTCTTTCGCACACATGCACACTTCACAAGAGTCAGTAATGAAAGAGAATTTGTCTGCCAGATTGTTTGACTCAAGCACGGTCTTAGCTTTTCGAGTCTGTGCTTCGGTGCTCGTGCTGTCTGGCCTATGTGGGCTAGCGCCACAAGCGTTCGGCCAGGTTCCCAGGCCGGCTTCATCGGTTCCTGCTCCAGCGACTGTCAGACCTGCAGTACCTGCGTCGGTGATTCCGCCAGCGGTGACACCCCTTGAGTCTTCGGCTGCCGCCACGTCGGATGAGGGGACTCGCATGATGAAGCAGACGTTTCGTCAACTCGGAGCGGTCGCACCTTTGACGTTGAGAGGTGCAGATAGCCGCGATGGCGTGCGTTTTAACGTTCGCGCCGACGAGGTCGTTTTAAAGGCCGCGTTAACCTTGAGCTATGGCTTCTCTCCGGCGCTAATCAACGATGGGTCGCAACTCAATGTCTTGATTAACGGTGATGTCGCCGCGACCATCCCGGTTGATAGAGTAGATGGTGGTAAAAACCTCGAAAGGACCATCGAATTGCCGGTTCGTTTGATTTCAGAATACAACCAACTGACTGTGCAACTGATTGGCCGCACCACCTTGCAGTGCGAAGATCCAACTAACAACGGGCTTTGGGCAACGATTAGCAATAAAAGCGTGCTCGAGCTAGTGACCCAGGCGATCACACTGCCTAATGATCTGTCGTTGTTGCCATTGCCGTTTATGGATCAGCGCGATGCGCGCGCACTGAGTCTGCCGTTTGTGTTTGTTGGGACACTTGATAACTCAATGCTTGAGGCTAGTGGCGTCTTGTCGTCTTGGTTTGGTGCACTTGCGGGAGGGCGTGGCGCACGGTTTCCGGTCACGATGAACACGCTGCCCGCCAAAGGTAACGCGGTTGTGATGATTGCAAATGCAAAACCAGCTGTGCCCGGTGTGCAAACTACAACTATTTCGGGGCCAACGGTCTCTGTTGTAGCCAACCCCGGGGATCCGTTGGGAAAACTATTGCTTGTGATGGGACGCGACAGTGCGGAGCTTAAAATGGCTGCAAGCGCGCTCGCGTTGGGGGGCTCGGTACTGTCGGGCCAAACAGCAGCGATCACGGGCGTGACTCAGCTTGCGGCTCGTCGCCCCTACGACGCGCCAAATTGGCTGGCATCCGATCGTGCAGTGAAGTTTGGCGAGTTAAGCTCTGCCCAAGAGATGAATGTGTCTGGATATGATCCAGGACCAATCCGCCTGAATTTGCGTATACCACCAGATCTATACAGCCCTAAAGCTGCAGGTGTTCCGGTCGACTTACGATATCGCTACACACCTCAGCCAACCTCTAAAAACTCTTCATTGACGATCAGTCTTAATGACCAATTGATGAAGTCGTTCATTTTATTTCCGCTTGAGCGTTTCACGCTAGACGACAGCCTCTACGGTAAAGTGCGTTCGCGCTTGTGGGGTGAGGGTGCTGTTCTTGAGAAATTACAGGCCGATGACACTCAGTCGATGGTGGGCAAACTAAGTTTACCGCTGACCGCTCTGTATCCGAGATCGCAACTGCAGTTGCGTTACCAGTACGATTACATCAAGACCGGTGAATGCGGCGACATTGTGATCGACAATATGCGCGGTGCCATTGAACCCACCTCTACCTTAGATATTTCTGGGTATTCGCATTTCATGGCCATGCCGGATTTGCGTGGGTTTCACACCTTGGGCTTCCCGTTTACTCGTTTGGCTGACTTGTCTCAAACGGCAGTTGTACTGCCAGATAACCCAAGCCTGCAGGAGTACTCAGCCTATTTAGAGTTACTTGGACGGTTAGGTGAATCGACGGGCTATCCGGGTACAGCGATCACCGTGACACAAGCCGAGGGTATTTCAACGGTTGCCGATAAAGACCTGCTGGTTATAGCCTCGGGCTCGAATCAGCCCTTACTTAAAAAATGGGCAAACGCTTTGCCGGGCAGTTTGGGCGGAGTCAAGAGTTTCAGCTTGTCCGATTTGGTGTATCAGGCGCGTCAGTTTGTGAGCCCAGACCCGACTGCAAACGTCAGGTTAGCGCGTTCAGAGATTACTTTTAATAGTGTCGCCGATGGTGCTCTTTTTGCAGGTTTCGAGTCTCCTTTAAAAAATGGCCGTAGTGCTGTGCTTTTGTGGGGTGTTGAAGCCCAGGGTCTGCGAGATGGCATCAGTGCTTTGATTGGCGGCGAAGCATATGATAAGCAACTTGAAGGTAGTTTGGTCTTGGTGCGTGGCCAAAAAATAGAGTCGCTGGTTGCAGACCAGTCGTATCACATTGGCCGACTTGGTTGGTTTGAGCTAACGCAATGGACGCTCTCAAGAAACTTCAGCATGTATATGCTGAGTGCTTTAGCTGCTGCCTTATTGTTAGCGATCGTTGCATTTGTATTTTTACGCTCATTGGCAAAACGTCGTTTAGCAGTCGCCGTTGGTGTAAAGCGTGGTCAACAAAACTAACGCGATTGAGGTGTATTTGGCACATCAATGGAGCGCGCTTTTTTTAAGCTCGCTGCTGTTGGTGTCTGCGCCTGCGTTAGCCGTCACTGTGCCGGCGCCTGCTTCGGCTACCGCCCCCCAGGCTCTAGCACCCGCCAGCGTGCAGGTTCAATCGCAAGCCAGACCACAAGCACAAGCACAAGCACAAACCGAAACCCAAATACAACCCGAAACACAAACGTCGCCAACAGTCCCTAAGGTTGGCGGAGAGTGCCCTGTTGAAGATTGGCCGCTCTGGAGTGAGTTTTTAAAATTTTTCGTGACCTCAGACGGGCGAGTGATTTACTCCTTTCCGCCCAAAGCCGATAGCGTTTCTGAGGGGCAGTCGTACGCAATGTTTTTTGCTTTGATCGCCAACGATCCAGTCAATTTCGAAAAAATTTGGCGCTGGACTGTAGCGAATATGTTTGCCAATGATTTAGACACGCGTTTGCCAGCCTGGCTTTGGGGTCAGGCCGAAGACGGCAGTTGGAAAGTGTTGGATGCGCACTCGGCGTCGGACGCGGATGTCTGGATTGCTTACCTGTTGCTTGAGGCAGGACGGCTTTGGCATCGACCGGACTACACCGCGGAAGGGAACAAGGTGCTGGCGACGATCGAACAGTATTTAATTCTTAACTTGCCAAATTTCGGAAAAATGTTGTCCCCTGGTCGAGTCAGTTTTGTCGAGCCTGAAGATATATGGCGTGTAAACCCAAGCTACTTACCCATTCCATTGCTGCGTCGATTGGCAGACCTTCGCCCTAACGGCCCATGGACTGAAATTGCCTTGAATACGCCCAGACTACTCAAAGCGACCAGTCCAAAGGGCTTTGCCGCAGACTGGGTGAGTTACGTGCGCCCACCTTCGGGGCGAGCGTATTTTGGGATCGATGAACTCGGGGCTAATCGCGGTAGCTACGATGCGATTCGCGTTTATTTGTGGGCGGGGATGACTGCAAAAGAGGATCCCTTGGCAAGAGAAGTGCTCAAAGCGATTCCTGGAATGTTGGCCTATATCCGCACAAATAGACAGCCTCCCGAAAATGTTCTGGTGACTACAGGGACCGTCTCGGGGCAAACGCCCTTTGGTTTTTCAGCGGCGGTGCTGCCTTATTTAAAGGCCTTCGGTGCCACACAGCTTTTTGAAGAACAAGCGCAACGAGCACTAAGTATGCAAGTCGCGAGCGCAAGTGACCGAGGGATGTATCCGGTGCGGCCGCCCTATTTCGACTACGCTTTAAGTCTCTTTGGTTTTGGTTGGACAGAGGGCCGCTACTTGTTCTTAAAGAACGGACAAGTCAAATTTCAGTGGGAAAAATCATGCGCTTACGCCCCACTTCGTTAGCCTTAGGCCTTTTGCTCGCATTTGGCTCTCAGGCAGGCTTTGCGCAGGAAACTGCGCAAAAGGTATTGCTTGAGCAGGCGTTGTACTGGAAGTCAAAGGGCAACGGCGAACGTGCCGCCGAGGCCTGGAAGAAGTTGTTGATTATTAACCCGTCTGATGCGCGCGCGCTATATGGTCTGGCAAAGATTGAAGTGGATGCGAATCGAGTCGACGGGGCGAAAAACTATATCGACAAGCTCAAACAAGCGGACGCAGCAGGGCGCTACGTCGAGATGCTGCAGCAAGATTTAAGCTTGCGGTCGCCTGCAAATGAAAAATTACTTTACGAAGCTAGGTTGTTGCAAGAAGCTGGCAAGCCCAATGAGGCAGTCGCACTTTATAAAAAAATGTTTGCAGATAAAGAGCCGATTGGCGATATTGCGCTCGAGTATTACAACTTTCTAGGGTATTCAACTAACGGCTTTGAGCCTGCGAGGCGAGGCCTTGAGCGGCTGGAAAAAGAATCGCCAGGGGATCCTTATATTGCCCTCGGAATGGCAAAATTATTATCTCGAAACGGCGAAACGCGCGTCACGTCAATTCAACAACTAGCGCGCTTATCAACGATACCAAGTGTGCAAAGTGAGGCCAACGAATTTTGGCGTAAGGCGCTGATATGGCTCGAACAGCCGAGGCCAACTGATGCTCCTTTGTACGATGCATATCTGAAGGTTTATCCCGATGACGCTGAAATCAGAAAAATGCGTGATGGGGCTGTAGCTAGACTTGCTGAGGTCGGAGCAGGTGCTGGGGCCAACTCTGTTCTTACCGCCGGTTTTACTGCACTTGAACGTGGCGATCGAGAGGTGGCCGAAGCTGAGTTTTCCAAGCGCTTAAAAGAGAAGCCGAACGACGCTGATGCCTTAGGCGGAATTGGCATTATTCGTCTGCAACAGAACAAACTTGAGGAAGCCCAGCAGTTAATCGGGCGTGCGGTCGCGCAGCCAGGTGGTCAATCTTGGGGTGTAGCGCTTGGTAATGTTCGCTACCTTCGGTTAGTCGAAGAGGCAAACTCAGCGCAGCGCGATGGCGACACGGCCCGCGCACGTAACCTGTATCAACAAGCGGCTCGGATGGATCCCAAGCAGAGCAGCGCGCAGTTGGCTTTAGCCGGGTTGCAAGTTGCAGCCGGCGAATATGATGTCGCTGAAAAAACCTATCGTGCGGTCTTGGCGCAGAACAAAAAAGACGCCGTTGCGCTGAGCGGGTTAATTACTGTATTGGCACTGAACAATAAGCTCGCCGCTGCGCAACAATTGCTTCAAGGTGTGACCCCTGAGCAAGTTGGTGGCACTGCGCAGATGAATCGCCTAAAGGCTTCTTACTCAACGGGCTTATCACGCGCAGCCTTGCTTCGTGGAGACCCTGCCAAAGCGGTGACAGAGCTCGACTCGGCGATGCAAAATGATCGAGAGAATCCTTGGATTCGGCTTGAGCTGGCACAAACGTATTTGAAGCAAGGTCAAACGGCCAAAGCGCGTGCGCTATTTGATAGCTTATCCGCGGGCAACCAAACTGACGCAAGCGTGCTTTTTGCCGGCGCGCTGCTAGCGACACAGCGCCGGGATTGGGCGGGAGCCACCAGCTTACTCGGACGAATCCCAGTCAAAGAGCGTTCGCCTGAAATGGTGGCGTTGCAGACACGTGTACAGGCCTACAGTGAGTTGAATCTCGCGACCAACTTGGCACAGCAAGATCGGCAGGTTGAAGCGCTGGCTGTCTTAACGAGTAAACAGTCGAGTCTACCCAAGACGATCGAGTTTACCGGAGCGTTAGCCTCGGCCTATGTGGATATCGGCGAACCAACCCGGGGTCTGGATTTATTGCGACAGGCAATCGCGGGTTCAAAGCAACCAGAGGTTGAGCTGCAGCTGCAATACGCGGCTTTGCTGTTGCGTACCAATCAAGACGCAGAGTGTTCGAAAATCTTGACCGCTGTCAGCACCCGTAAGCTCTCGACAGACGAGAAGCGAGGCTTTGACGACTTGTTATTTAGCTACTCAGTTCGTCAGGCTGACTTGTTACGCGAACGTGGTGATCTGACCGAGGCAAGTCAGAGACTCGTTCCGCTATTCGCTCAACGACCGAGCGATATTCAAGTCAATGCAGCGCGGGCCCGTGTATTTGCAGCCTCTGGGCAAAAAGATAAGGCGTTAGATGTCTTTAAAGAGTTAGTCGCTAAAACGCCTGATAGCGTTGAGCTGCAGTTAAATGTGGCACAAATTGCCACACAAGTTAAAGAAAATAGTATCGCAGCGGCCTCGTTGACAAAAGCGCTTGAACTGGCACCGGATGATGTCGAGGTCACGGCGGCAGCCGCTCAGATGTATCGCGCGCAGGGTCGAATCGCCAAGGCTGAGGAGTTGTTTGAGCGTGCGATGACGTTGCAGGGCTTACCAGCCCCCGCAAGCCCTTCAGACGTTTCGACGAGATCGCCCAGTCGTGTGGCGGCGACCGCCTTGCTGGCAGGGCGCGCCAATTCCCAGGGTGGACAAGCACCCAACGCGTTTAGCGTAAGAGGCGATGGGCCAACTACGGATCCGGTTTTAGTGGCAGCCACCATGACCAGTACCAAGATGACGATGGCTACTGAATTGGATCTTATTAAACAAGAACGTGCACCCGAGTTATTGATTGGATTGCAAGTGAGAAATCGTAACGGGACATCAGGTGGAGGCAAGCTTAGTGATATTGAAGTACCCGTTGAAATGCGCTTGCCCGTCGGGGATGGCAAATTGAGTCTGAGTGCAACGTCGGTCTCTTTAAATGCTGGTGCCATCGGTACTGATTTTTATTCGCGCAGCACCTTTGGCGGTGGTCCGAGTGCCGCCCTCGATCAACTCGCTGGGCTCACCGGTTATCCAAACGATCAAACGGGTAGAGGGGTAGGTTGGTCGCTCGGCTACAAGAAGCCTGGCTTTATTGCTGATATAGGGGTGACACCGGTTGGCTTTCAATACAGCAACGTAACCGGTGGCATAAGGTTTGATGGGACGTTGGATCAAGAGAACACTTGGTACTACAGTATCAGCGGGTCAAGCCGTCCAGTGGTGGATAGCGTCTTGTCGTTTGCAGGCACGCGAGATAGTGTGACGGGCCAGGCGTGGGGCGCAGTGATGTCAACCGGCGCGCGAGTGCAGCTTTCAAAAGATCTTGGTGGCTACGGCGTGACCGGTTCAGCAGGTTTGTTTTCGCTCAATGGTCATAACGTCGCGGCGAATACCCGTGCCGATGCCAACTTAGGGATGTACTGGAATCTCATTAAAGCGAACGATGAAAACCTGACTGTCAGTGTCTATGCGACGAGTTTGTTTTACAACAAAAATCTAAGTCACTACACGTACGGGCAAGGCGGTTACTTTAGTCCTCAGCAATACTATGCGCTCACCTTGCCGATTAACTGGTCACAGCGGTCGGGTGATTTTTCGTACAGGATTGGTGGCGCTTTAGGCGCGCAAAAGTTTTCGCAAAGTGCGTCTGACTACTTTCCAAATAATGGTGACTTACAAGCTGCCGCCAACGCTACCATGGCAAGACTCTTAGCCTCGGGCGGTGGGGGTACGGGCACGGCGACCTACGAGGCACAAAGTCAATCTGGTGTGGCTTATAACCTGTCTGCCGCGGGTGAGTATCAGCTTAATCGTTACGTATTCTTGGGTGGACTGGTACAGCTTGATAACTCAAGCAATTATCGGCAATGGGGTACGGGTCTGTATTTACGTTTTAGCTTCTATCCAAGAACAGGACCAGTACTTTTGCCCATGAGTCCTTACGTTTCACCCTACGGTTTATAACTTTATCTAAGAACATTTTATGGTTTCAGAATTATTGGCGGGTTTAGCGGTTTTGGTGATTGGCGATAGCCATCTTTCGCTGCCCACTTACTTGATTCGTTCGCTTCATGACGGGCTAGTTCAGCAGGGTGCACAAGTGCACTCGATTGCGGCTTGTGGTGTAACAGCAGGTGATTGGGTGCGTGCGGTGCCAGCCACCTGTGGTGCAGAGCGTGTGGGTAAAGAGAAGCCAATTATTATTGGCAAAGACGCTAAAACGACACCGATTAAAGATCTCGTTGCCGCCGATCAGGCCAAGCTTGTGATCGTCGTGATGGGCGACACCATGGCTGGGTATAAGCAAGATTTTCCAAAGGTATGGATTTGGCAGCAAGTCACGGCGTTGACCAAAGAGATCGCCAAGACTGGCGCATCATGCCTGTGGGTCGGGCCAGCCTGGGGTACAGAAGGCGGTTCGTTTGGTAAAAACTTTGCACGCGCGCAGCAGTTGTCAAATTTTTTAGCCAGCACGGTAGCGCCCTGTGAATATATCGACTCCTTGAAATTTTCTAAGCAAGGGCAATGGCCTACTTCAGACGGGCAACACTTTACTGCAGTTGGTTATGACTTGTGGGGCAGCGAAATTGTTAAAAGCGCTCTCGCTTCGACCGTGGTTAAAAACTTGACGAGTAGAAAATAAAGAAAATATCGATGGCAGCGCGAGTCCTTAGATAATGATGCATCTTTCAAAATTCGTATCGGTTGTTGGCGGTGTCGTGGCCGCGATCGGCGTTGGTTCGAGTATGGCTGCTGATATTCCCTTGTACCCCACGGGACCGAGCGCCGATTCGTCTTTTATACGATTTATCAATGGTACCGATGCCTCCTTGGATCTGACGGCCGCTGGGTCGCAAGCCAAAGTACAGTTAGATTCCAAGACCCCGGCAACTGTGTTTTACCCGGTTCGCGCAAAATCCGACATCAAAGGTCAATTTCGTCAAGCGCAAAACAAAAGTGATATTGCAGCGACAGTGAAGGCTGGCGAGTTTGTTAGTGTGGTGGCACTAACCGATGGTGCAAAAAAGCTCAAGCACCTTACGATTGGCGAAGAGCCGGATGACTTTAATGCCTTGAAGGTGTCGTTGGCGTTCTATAACGTCAGCATTACGTGTGCAAATGCCGGTTTGCAAGTCGTTGGCCGAAACGTGATGTTGTTTGAAAAGCTCGGCGTAAACGCGCTGACTAGACGGATGATCAATCCGGTAAAAATTTCTGTTCAGTTACTTTGCGGTGAACAAGCGACCGGTGCACCACTTGAACTCGGTGAGTTGGTCGCTGCTGAACGCTACAGTGTGTTCGCCGTTCCGGCTGGGGATACGACACGTGTTTTTATCGTCTCTGATGTTGTCGCGCATTGAATGTTATACAAGTCTCTAAACGACACCACCTTAGATGCTGTTGCAGGTTAACGCTTACATAAGTTTTTAAACGATCATGGTTTTTGCTTCACTTGAGTTCTTGACAATTTTTTTGCCGGCATTTTTGGCTTTGTATGCCGTTGTCGGTCCTGCCCGGCGTAACGCTACCCTGTTGCTCTGCAGCTGGGTATTTTATGGTTGGTGGAGCCCCATTTTTTTATTACTATTTATGTTTCTTGCGCTGATGGGCTGGGTTGGCGGGTTGGCGATTGACGCGACCAAGACTCAGCGTGCGCGAGGCTGGATGCTCACCGCTTTCATCTCGTTAAACCTATCGTTGCTGTGTTGGTTTAAGTATTCAAATATCTTGGTTGAAACGCTCAATGGTATTGTGGGGCCGGGTAGTGCATTGTCGATTGAATGGCAACTGGTCATTTTGCCGATCGGTTTGTCGTTTATCGCGCTGCAGTCGATTTCGTATTTAATCGATGTGTATCGCCGCACCGTTCCTGCTGATAAAAGTTTTGTGAGTTTCGGTGCCTATCAATCCATGTTTGTTCACCTGATTGCTGGTCCAATCATTCGTTACGACTGGGTCAAACGTGAACTCGTTTCGCGCCCGTTTGATTGGCAGGACTTCTCTCTCGGTGCGCGTCGATTGATGATCGGTATGTCAATGAAGGTGTTGATCGCCGATACGCTGGCTCCGGTTGTGGACGTTGCTTTTGCGGTACAGAATCCGTCGTTTTTAGATGCTTGGTTGGGTTGCATTGGTTATGGTTTACAACTATTTTTTGACTTTGCCGGTTATAGCGTGATGGCGATCGGTTTAGGCCTGATGCTGGGCTTTCGTTTCCCCGAAAATTTTAATCATCCCTATCTTGCGACGAGTATTCAAGATTTCTGGCGGCGCTGGCATCTATCGCTTTCTAGCTGGATTCGAGACTATCTCTATATCCCCTTGGGCGGCAATCGGCTCGGCCCCGTCCGAACTTATGTCAACCTTTTGCTGACAATGTCGATCGCCGGGCTGTGGCATGGTGGCGATAGCTGGAACTTTCTGCTTTGGGGGATCGCGCATGGTGTGGCACTGAGCGTAGACCGCCTTTGGAACCAAGCCAAACTCGGGCGAGTCCCCACGCTTCTGTCTCGGGTGCTCACTTTATTATTTGTATTTTTAGCTTGGACAATATTTAGAGCGCACACCTTTGACAGTGGGTTGCAGATGTACGCTGGCCAGTTTGGGTTGAACGGGTTCGGCTTGAGTGACGCCATGTTAGTGATCTTGCGACCTTCGCACTGGTTAGCGTATGTCTTAGGGATTGCTTGCGTGATGGTGCCGTTACTGCAAAGCTGGGCTGATCGCCAGTCGAGCCCTGGTGTTGTTTTCGTGGCCACTTTTTGGCCAATTGTTGGTTTTCTTTTTTCGTTCGCGCTGATTGCTAGCCGCGGAGCCGTCCCCTTTCTGTATTTTCAATTCTGATGACTAAGCCCTATATTCCACCAGAGTCTGGCCTTAAACCGATCACCGAGCGTGATCGAAGAACCAGTCCGTTCGCCGGCGCATGCTTTGCGTTGTTTATTGTGTTCGGATTGTTCTCGACGATATATGCGGTAAGTGTTGGAAGACTAAATTTGTTTCCTTCTGGGGTATCTTGGACGCCATTCTTAAAAGGCGATGTATCTCAGGCTTTTGCGCTGGCGCTCGCTGATGCTCCTGTGCCCTCAAATGCTGCTCGAATTGAACGAGGGATAAGTTGGGTGGTAGCGGGCGATTTAGGTCCGCGTGTGCTGCGAGGTTCCCCTGGATGGCTTTTTCTTGGTGACGAACTCACGGTACATGATCAGTCGCAGCGCAATGCGTCTCTACGAAAAGCGGATGTCCTCAAGGTTCAACAGATCTTGTCCACAGGCGGGATCAAGTTACTCGTGGTTGTGGTGCCAGATAAATCGCGCATTGAAGCCTCGCAACTCGGTATGTTGCATCGTCCAGATCACTACGCACAGCGTGCCAGTCGGTGGGTGGGCGAGCTTAAGCTTGCGGGTGTTGAAGCGTTTGACCTCACCGACACGCTAGCGTTGTTCAAGCAAACGCATACCGCTGCTTTTTTGAAGTCTGACTCGCACTGGACAGAGCAGGGCGCCGAAGCGGCGGCGCTGGCGGTCAGCGCCGAAGTGCGACGCTTGCAGATTGTCGCGACGCCAGCGCAGACCTTGGCGATTGATCAGCGCAGCGAGCTCAACAGGCCTGGCGACTTGATTCGTCTGGCGGGCGTTGACTGGTTATTCGATACACTGCAGCCTCAGCAAGACGTGGCTCAAGAGACAAGCTTCAAGGTCAACGTTCAGACGCAAAACGCGCTTGGTTCCGCCTCAGCGTCCGCAACCAGTTCACAAGCAGACGATTTGTTTGGCGACGCTGACTTACCCAACGTAGTTGTGATCGGCACTTCGTTTTCGCGTACTTCAAACTTTGTGCCTTTTCTTGAACACGCATTGAAGGCGAAAGTTGCGAATCTTGCTCGTGATGGTGGTGATTTTTCTGGCGCCATGAATGCCTATCTTTCTAGCGTGGCCTTTAAAAACACACCGCCAAAGCTAGTGATCTGGGAAATTCCTGAAAGGGTCTTGCAACAAAAGGCTGCGAAAGATTCTATTCAATAGAGTCTGACTTTTCGGGCTGGCTGATCTTTTCACGCAAAGATCTTCCAAATCGCGCAAGGCTGTATTGACCGTGTACTTATCGCCTCCTACTTGAAGCATAGCCGGCCTGAACGCTGTTAACGTCTATCTCTAGCGTACTCGGGATGCAAAAGATGGTCGAGCAAAAAAACGTCGTGCAACAAAGGGCGTTGATCCTAGTGGGCTGCCATCGTACCCAAGGCTGGCTGTTTGCAAAAGCGCCGCCGTTTGCTGACCGACTTAAACTTGAACCTTTTCTTCAAGGTCACAAAGTTTGAGTTATCTGACTGACCTGATCGGCGCCGGACGCACCCTGATCCTCCAAATTCAGTCGCGCAGATATTCTCGACGACTAGCGATTTGGGTGGTTGTGCTAATCGCCGCTTCTTTTATTATCTCTAGCGCGGTTTTTAACGGCACGAATCGATACACGACTGCTGTTCGGTTTTGGTCCGAACAATTATCCCACCTCACCCTGGTGTTGGCTGAGCAAGCGACGCAGTCGCTGTTCTCTGCCGAAGTGGTGTTAGATGCTCTCTCAGATGACCACGTCGCACAAGCGCTGCAAGCAGAGTCTACTCGGAAGGATCAGGAAGGTGACCTCCCGCTGAATAAGTTATTGCAGGATATGGCTCGGGTCAATCGGCTCATCGAGACGATTAGCGTGTTGTTGCCCAATGGTCAGGTCGTCAGTTCATCGGGGGGGCAGGCCTCGCCTTTCGCGGTGGGTCTTCATAAGAGCGAACTCATCCAGGTTTCTACCAAGCTCCAAAGAGTGTTCTATCTTGGCCCGCCAAGTTTTGACGACAAGACTGGGCGGTGGCATTTTGACTTATTGCGTGAGGTAAAGGGCCGCGACGGTTCAGTGCTGGCGTGGTTACGGGTTGAGGTCTCGCTGCAGGCGTTTTCTGAGCTGTATGAAAAGGTGGTTAAAGACTTAGGTGCGGGGGCTTCGGTTAGTTTGTATCGTTCTGATTACACCCTGATGGCGCGTTCGCCGCATGTGGATTCGCTGATAGGGGTGCAAAATCTGACAAGTGCAACTCAAAATGTCATGGGGGTTCAAAAGCTAGAGCACGGCGTGCTGCTGACCAACGCTGAGCGATTGACAGAGTCAAATAGCACAGAGCTACGTTTGGCCGCCGTGCGGCGGGTAGAACAATTTCCTCTGATCGTCACGGGCGTCATCACGCGCGAGTTATTTTTGAAAGAGTGGGATGTCGTTATGCGTGCCATTGTATTGCGCACTATTTTGGCACTGATTCTGCTGGCTTTGGGGGCAGTGTGGCTGTTGCGCTCAGATACGCGTTTGCAGCTTGAACTAAGAGATCGTCTGGTCGCACAAGAGGCTTTGCATAAGGCGCACGAAGAGCTTGAAGCGCGCGTGCTAGATCGTACCAGAGCTCTGCGCTTAGAGGTCGCTGAAAGGCGACGAGTCGAACGTGAACTGGTGAGCGCTAATGCCTTGACATACGCGATCTCACATCGTGCCGGTATGACTGAAGTCGCTAACAGTGTGTTGCATGACATCGGTAATGTTTTAAACAGTGCTAACGTATCAGCATTAATTTTGTACGAACAGCAAAAAACAACGTCACTGAAAGATTTTCCGCTGGCGATTAGTCTAATGATTGAACATCAAAACGACTTGGCCTCTTACTTTCGGCAAGACTCTCAGGGTCGTCAACTTCCCGAGTATCTGAGGCTATTGGCTGAGGCGTGGGAGGCCGAGTACGCCACTGCATCTAAAGAACTTGAGCAACTGATGTTGAGTATGCAGCACATTAAAGAGATCGTGGCCCGTCAGCAATCGCTCAGTGGACTAGGCGGGCTGAAAGTACGAATGAATTTGAAGGAAGTGTTGCATGATGCCATTTCACTTTTAGCGGTGCAATTAAATGAGTCTGAAATTGAGGTGACTTGTCAGGTTGACGATGCGGTGTGGTGGACAGGTGATCGTATCAAATTGACTCAAATTATTTTGAATATTTTGATGAATGGACAGCAAGCGATTATGGCTTCGGTTGAAACAAATATACGTAAATTGCAGATCCAAGTCAGTCAAAGTCAGTCTCACACGTTGCGCATTGATTGGACGGATAGTGGTGTTGGCATGAACAAGGCGACATTGGCTGGGCTCTTCTCCTATGGGTTTACGACAAAAAAGAACGGTCACGGTTTTGGTCTGCACGCAAGTGCTGTAGCGGCCCACGAAATGGGTGGCACGCTGACAGCCCATAGCGATGGTATGTATTTGGGTTCAACCTTTAGTTTGACCCTTCCGATTGATCAAAACGCAGTGCAGCCAGAACAGGTTGATGTGTCATGATGAGGCAAGACAATCCACCAAAATTGCAAGAAGATCTACCGAGGCGCATTTTAGTTGTGGATGACAATATTGCGATTGGCGAAGACTTTTTGAAGGTTCTGGCCGCTCGTTCTGTCGAGAGTTTTCAACTTAAAGATATTGCGGCCGGTTTATTTGGCCGTGAACCACCTGTTAAATTGCTTGAGATTAAATATCGCATTGATGTCGCGACGCGCGGGCAAGAAGCTCTCGAGTGTATGCGTCAGGCTCAAGAACAAAACGACCCGTATTCCTTGGCGTTCGTCGATATGCGGATGCCCAACGGCTGGAATGGAATCGAGACTACGCAGCGGATGTGGCAACTCGACCCTGAGTTGCACGTGGTGTTATGCACTGCGTTCTCAGATTTTTCATGGGGCGAGATCCGCGAACAACTTAAAAATAGTGATAGGTTTTTGATTCTAAAAAAACCTTTTGACAATATTGAGGTTCAACAAATTGCCGAGTCGCTAACGAGTAAGGCGCTGTCCGAACGGTCTCTGCTCGAAACGGATCGCGAATTACGTAAGCGCATCGACCAATTACGGTTGCTTGAGGCAACGGTGACGTATGTGAACGACGGCGTTTGGGTGACGGATGTCGATCTGTCGAACGGACCGAAAGTTATTTTTGCCAACGATGCGTTGAGCAAGATGTCAGACTTGTCGCGCGAGCAGCTTCTTGGTCAGTGTCCCCCGCTGTTAACGCCTGGTCAGCTCGACCCGTTAGAACTTGCGGTAGTGACAGAGGCCTTCACCGAGCAAAAGCCTCTGAGTGTTGAACTGCTGACGTATGCCAATCCAAAGCAGCCTAGCTGGATTGCCTTAGACGTCGTGCCGCTCTTTAACGAGCAAGCCGTATGCACAAATTTTGTTGGCGTGCAGCGCGATATCTCGATGCAAAAGCAAGCTGCAAAAAGAATTGAGCAGCTGGCGTTTACGGATGAACTGACTGGTTTGGCCAATCGGCGTATGCTGACTGAACGTTTGAGCGAAGCGCTGCGATCGTCTTTGGAGGAGCAGAACTACGGTGCGTTAATTTATTTGGATCTGGACAACTTTAAGAATGTGAATGATGCCTTTGGTCATCAACAAGGGGATCAATTTTTGATAGAGGCCAGTCGGCGTTTATTGAGCTGTGTGCGGGGCGATGAAACGGTTGCGCGGATTGGCGGAGATGAGTTTGTGTTGTTGCTCAGAAATTTCGGTAGCGACCACGCATTGGCTGGTGCCAGAGCGCTTGCTGCAGTACGGCGTATTTTAGGTTTGCTTTCTAGTCCGATTGTGTTGCAAGGAACTGCGCACGATTCTTCTGCCAGCGCAGGGGTGATTTTAATTGGAGATCGCCAGGTCGGCGTTGAGGTGTTGTTACAGAACGCGGATTTGGCGATGTATCAGGCTAAGGCCCAGGGCAAGGATACTTATCGTTTCTTTGATTCGCAGATGCAAGCAAGCCTGGACGATCGTTTGCTGATGGCACATGAGTTGCGACAAGCGATTCAAGGCAATCAGCTTAACTTGCACTTTCAGCCTCAAATTGACTCAAACCTCAGGGTCAGCGGGGCCGAAGCTTTGTTGCGCTGGGTCAATCCCACTTATGGCAATATTTCGCCTGGGCTGTTTGTGCCGCTTGCCGAAAGAATCGGTTTTATCAAGCAGCTTGGTGGTTGGGTGCTCGAGCAATCTTGTATTGAGTTGTTCAGATGGTCTCAGGTAGAACACATGCGTGAACTCAAGCTAGCTGTCAACATTAGCCCAGTACAGTTTCAGCAACCAGATTTTACCGAGACTGTGCTGAATGCCCTGAAAGCTAGCGGTGCTCCACCCGAGCGTCTGAAGCTCGAACTCACTGAAAGCATGCTTGTCAATGACTTGGTTGACGTCAATCGCAAGATTGCTGCGCTCAAGGATCTGGGGATCGCTGTTTCACTTGATGACTTTGGTACCGGCTACTCGTCGCTTAATTATCTTAAGCGCTTGTCGCTCGATCAGCTCAAAATTGACCAATCCTTTGTGCGCGATATGCTGATCGATTCGCATGGTGCGGCGATCGCACGCACGATCGTGACGCTCGGGCATTCTTTGGGGCTAGAGGTGATTGCAGAGGGCGTTGAAACCTTAGGGCAGCAAGAGTTTTTACAAGGTATCGGTTGCCTGGCGTTTCAAGGCTATTTGTACAGTCGCCCGATCCCTGCGACCGACTTTGAGCATTTTGCACGTTTGCACATGCACTGAGTTTCCTTTTAAAACCAATAGCCCTAATAAATGTATGGTCTTTAAATTAAACAGGTAAAACCCTGCTGACTTGAGCGACTCGCTCAGGTATAGTCATTCGTAATTCTTCTGACCTGAGGCGCTTTTCATGGAACTCAAAGTAAACGGTACGGTCCACAATGTTGACGTTGAGCCTGATATGCCCTTGTTGTGGGCGTTGCGAGAAGTGCTGGGCCTGACCGGAACTAAATATGGCTGTGGGGTTGCCCAATGTGGCGCCTGTTCGGTTCAACTCAACGGCGAATTAGTGCGCTCCTGTTCGATCCCGGTAGCCAGTGCAGCGGGTCAGGCGATCACCACCGTCGAGGGGCTGTCTAAAGACTCGAGTCATGCGATCCAACAGGCTTGGATTGCACTAGATATTCCGCAGTGCGGGTACTGCCAATCAGGCCAGGTGATGGCTGCAGTTGCCTTACTCAAGCGCGTACCCAAGCCTACCGATGCTGATATTGACGCTGCGATGACTAATATTTGCCGCTGCGGCACCTATCAGCGTATCCGCGATGGCATCCATGTGGCGGCGGGTCAAAAGCAATTAGCCGATGTTTTAAAAGATTACGCCACAGCTGGCGTCGCTAAAGCATAAGAAGACTGAACATGACAAACTCTATCAGTAAGTCCCTGAGCGCGACACGCAACGCAAAGCGCGTGGCTCATTCTCCTTTACAGCTTGGTCGTCGTCAGTTTTTGATCGCAACTGCCGCCGCGGGTGCGGGCCTGGCGCTTGGTCTGACAAGCTCGCGTTCTGCCTTAGCACAAACCGCTGCGCCAGCGTTGACCGCTGATGAAGTGAACTTGTGGGTCGTGATCAAACCTGACGATACCGTGGTGATTCGGATCGTTCGTTCTGAGATGGGTCAGGGTACCCGCACAGGCCTGGCGCAGCTTGTGGCTGAAGAGCTCGACTGTGACTGGAAAAAAGTGACTTACGAATCGCCTTCAGCGGGTCAAAACTTAGCGCGTAAGCGTGCTTGGGGTGCGATGGCTACGGGCGGTAGTCGTGGCATTCGTGATTCGCACGACTATGTGCGCCGCGGTGGTGCTACCGCCCGAATGATGCTCTTGCAAGCGGCCGCTGATCAGTTCAAGGTCCCTGTTGCCGAGCTGACTGTTAACAAAGGGGTGATCACACACGCTAAAACGAGTCGTACGGTGAGCTACGGCAAAGTTGCGGATGCAGCGGCCAAACTGACACCGCCCGAAGCCAAATCGATTGTCTTGAAAAAACCTCAAGACTGGAAAATTGCGGGTACTGCAGTCGCTCGTTTAGATACCGCAGACAAAGTCAACGGCGCGAAAGTCTTCAGTATCGATCTGCGTCTGCCTGGAATGTTATGCGCAGCGGTTAAGAGCTGCCCGGTGTTTGGTGGCAAGTTGGTGAGTTTTGATGAATCAAAAATCAAAGCCATGCGTGGGGTCAAAGGCGCTGTGAAAGTCAATGACTCAACTGTGGCTGTGGTGGCAGATACTTGGTGGCGTGCAAAAACAGCCTTAGATAATTTGCCGATTGACTGGGATTTAGGCCCGAATGCAAAGGTCTCAAGTACAACAATCGCTGCGGCCTTAAAAGAAGGCTTGGGTGCTGAGGGTGACTATTGGCAACGTAAAGAAGGGGATGCACTTGCTGCCATCAAAGGTTCGGCCAAAAAAGTTGAAGCTGTATACAGCAGTCAGTTTATGGCCCATGCCACGATGGAACCGATGAATTGCGTGGTACAAATCAGCGGTGATCGCGCCTACGCCTGGGTACCTACGCAAAACGCCGAAGCCTCGATCGCAGCACTTTCTGAAGCGTCGGGTCTGCCGTTGGCCAATTGCGACATCCAAACCATGGACCTGGGTGGTGGGCTCGGGCGGCGTGGCGGTACACAAGATTTTATGCACCACGCTGTTGCGATTGCCAAGCTCTACCCAAATGTGCCGATCAAGATGGTCTGGAGTCGCGAAGAAGACATGACGCACGACTTCTTTCGTCCGATCTCGATGGCCAAAATGTCGGCCGGCCTTGACGATAAAGGCAATCTCACTGGCTTTCATATTCGCGTATCGGGTCAGTCAATCAATGCGTATTTAAACCCGACCGCCATTAAAAACAATAAAGACGTCAGGCAGCTGCAAGGTTTTTACGAAGAGCCGGGTGACGCTCAATTGGGTTACACCTTCCCGTCGCTCTTAACTGAGTATGTGATGCGCAATAGTCCTGTACCGGTAGGACCTTGGCGTGGTGTCAATACCAATCAAAACGGTATTTACATGGAATGCTTTATCGAAGAGTGCGCGCGTGCAGCCGGTCGTGATTCGCTGGCGTTTCGCCGTGACTTGATGAAGAACCATCCTAAACATCTGGCTGTCTTAGATGCCGTCGCACAAAAAGGCGATTGGGGTAAGGCGTTACCTGCTGGTCAGCATCGCGGCATCGCGCAGTTCATGGGCTATGGCAGTTACTCTGCGGCTACCGCTGAGGTTTCGGTATCGCCCAGTGGTCAGGTCAAAGTGCACCGCATGGTGTTTGCCTTGAATTCAGGTCACTTTGTGAACCCCTCGCAGGTGAAAGCCCAGATTGAAGGTTCGGTTGTGATGGCATTGTCTGCAATCTTTAATGAAGACATCACAATTGAAAACGGTCAGGTGAAAGAAACCAACTATCATTCATATCCCTTGGCCAAGCTCAAAGATACGCCAAAGGTTGAGTGTGTGTTGGTGCCAACCCATGACTTCTGGGGCGGGGTCGGTGAGCCCACTATCTGTGTCGTAGGCCCTGCCGTGTTGAATGCAATTTTTGCGGCCACGGGGAAACCCGCGCGAGATTTGCCCTTGCGCAAGCATGGGCTGACACTCGTTTAACGTCGATCTTTATGCTCTGTAGGGTTGTGTCTGATCTTGTCTTTTTTGGGGATAAACTCGACGCTAGTCGTTCGTTTATTCAAAAGTCGGCCAGTTTGTTCGGTGCAAACGGTCGATTTGTTTAGTCCTTTCGCTTGCTTACTTAATCAATTTTTTAGTCAATATTCAGGAGTCTCTCAATGGCGATTCAGTTAACCGTAAACGGCAAAGCGCATAGCGTGGATGTCGATCCTAATACCCCATTGCTTTGGGTCATTCGAGAACAAGTTGGCCTGACCGGCACAAAATACGGTTGCGGTATTGCTCAATGTGGCGCCTGTACGATCATGATGGATGGTGCCGCGATTCGGTCGTGTGTGTTGCCCGTCAGTGCCGGTGTGGGCAAGCAAATTCAAACGATTGAAGGTCTGGCGAAAGATGGCAAGATGACACAACTGCAACAGGCCTGGATCGAACATCAAGTGCCGCAGTGCGGATTTTGTCAGTCAGGTATGTTGATGGCAGCCACTGATTTGCTGGCAAAAAAGCCTAAACCCACTGACGCCGATATTGATGCGGCGATCACCAATATTTGTCGTTGCGGCAGCTTTCAAGAAGTTCGCGCCGCAATCCACTCAGTCGCCAAAGCTTAAGGGGTCAACTATGAATGCACGCGTCCCGAATCCTTCACGTCGCCAGTTTATTGTTGGCACCACAGCCGTCAGTAGTGGTCTCGCACTTGGTTTACAAATTCCTTTTATGGGCTCGGCGCTTGCAGCAGAGTCAACCCCAGAAATTGGCGCTTGGGTGGTTATCAAGCCCGATGACACGGTCATTGTGCGTGTCGTACGCTCAGAGATGGGTCAGGGCACCATTACAGGTTTGGCACAGATGGTTGCTGAAGAGCTTGAGTGCGCCTGGAGCAAAGTCACAGTTGAATATCCAACGCCTGGCGAAAGCCTCAAGCGCAAGCGTATTTGGGGTGATTTTTCGACTGGCGGTAGTCGTGGTATCCGAACTTCAGAACAATATGTTCGCAAAGGCGGCGCTGCTGCCCGCATGATGTTGGTGCAAGCCGCTGCCGATGAGTGGAAGGTACCGGTTGCAGAGTGTGTCGCCGCAGAAAGCGTGATCACGCATAAGCCAAGCGGTCGTAAAGTGGCGTTCGGCAAAGTGGCTGAGGCCGCGTCAAAGATTGCTGTTCCGACTGAGATCACGCTCAAAGACCCCAAAGAGTGGAAGATCATTGGTAAGCCGTTGAACCGTATCGATACCTTTGCCGATAAGGTCACTGGCAAGCAAGTCTATGGCATGGATTTAACGATGCCTGGCATGCTGGTGGCTACCATCAAAGAATGCCCCGTGTTTGGTGGCAAGGTCAAAAGCTTTGATGACAGCAAAGTGACGAGTATGAAGGGCGTTAAAAAAGTCATGAAGGTGGGTGAAACCGCCGTGGCTGTTGTGGCTGAGACGTTTTGGATTGCTAAAACTGCGCTCGACCAGGTCGCGATCGTGTGGGATGAGGGCCCAAATGCAACCGTTTCGAGCGCTTCGATCGCCAAGATGCTAGAAGAGGGTTTGACAGCAGAGCAGGCTTTTGTTGGTAACACGCGTGGTGACACTAAAGCTGCCATCACGGCCGCTGTGAAAAAGACTGAGGCAACCTACTTTTATCCGTTCTTGAATCATGCTCCGATGGAGCCCATGAACGCTACGGCGAAATGGACGCCAGAGCGTTGCGAAGCCTGGGTGCCAACGCAAGACGGTGAGGCCTCATTGGCTGCCGTGATTGCGGCCTCGGGCTTGGTGGCTGAAAAGTGTGAGGTTTATAAAATCAATCTCGGTGGTGGCTTTGGCCGACGCGGTGCGTTTCAAGACTACACCACGCAAGCTGTCAATATTGCCAAGCAAATGCCTGGCACTCCGATCAAATTGATCTGGACACGCGAAGAAGACATGACCCAGGGTCGCTATCATCCGGTCATGATGTGCAAGCTGACAGGGTCGTTTGATAAGGATAAAAATTTGACCGGCGTGCACATGCGTTTGTCTGGTCAGTCGATCTTGGCGGCGGTACGTCCTGCAGTGGTTGAACAACAAAAAGGCCGCGATCCTTTGGTCTTTCAAGGTGTGTTCGATGGTGGCGAGCATGGCTTCGGTTACGAGTTTCCGAATCAGTTGATGGATCACGCGATGCGCAACACGCACGTACCGCCAGGCTTTTGGCGCGGTGTGAACGTGAATCAAAATGCAGTGTTCATCGAATGCTTTATGGATGAGCTGGCTGAGGCCGCAGGTGTGGATGCGGTCGAGTTTCGTCGTAAGTTTATGGGTAAGTTTCCACGTAACCTTGCCGTACTCAATGCGGTTGCCGACGGGATTGGTTGGACAAAACCCGCTGCGCCCGGCGTGTTTCGAGGCGTTGCGCAGATGACGGCGTTTGGTAGCTATGTGGCAGCAGCGTGCGAACTGTCTGTGACCGACGGTACCAAGGTCAAGATTCATCGCATCGTTGCAGCAACCGATTGCGGCTATGCGGTGAACCCTGCGCAAATTCAGCGTCAAGTGTCTGGTTCGTTCGTCTATGGTTTGTCGGCGTTATTCGAAGAAGAGTGCACCGTGAAAGACGGCCGCATCGAACAGAAAAACTTCGACACCTTTGGCTCGATTCGACTCGGCCAGATGCCTAAAGTTGAAACCATCATTATCGAAGGTGGCGGCAAAGAGTGGGGCGGTATCGGCGAACCCACAATTTGTGTCGCAGCGCCCGCAGTGCTCAACGCGATTTATCGGGCAACCGGTAAGCGTATGCGTACTGTGCC
>JBAWWV010000020.1:0-24620 GCA_037146575.1 Alcaligenaceae bacterium
GCCTGGGTCTCGTTAGCAGCACTCATCGCCATTGCGTTTTTAACTCGCATCGGAAAATGGTATGGCGCCCATATCAAGCCAAGCAATAAATCCGCTGCTGCCGGCGCTATGGCCGCGTCAGACCTACCTCGCGCGCGCATGCTATTTTTGATTTCAATTCTGATGCTGTTGCTGTTTTCGAAAAACGTCTATAGCGCTAGCCTGACCTCTTTCTTTACCTTCTACTTGATCGAACGTTTCGATCTGCCGGTTCAGGCCGCGCAAGTGCAATTATTCATCTTTATGGCTGCGATTGCTGTCGGCACGCTAGTCGGCGGCGCGCTCACTGATCGCCTGGGGCGCAGGCCAATGATCTGGATTTCAATTTTGGGTACGCTTCCGTTTACGCTCGCGCTACCCTACGCAGATCTATTTTGGACTGGAGTGCTAACGATTATTATTGGCCTTCTAATGGCTTCTGCATTTCCGGCGATCTTGGTGTTTGCGCACGAAGTGATGCCAGGTCGAGTTGGCTTTGTCTCCGGCATGTTCTTTGGCTTTTCGTTTGGCCTTGGAGGCCTGGGGGCAGCCGTGATGGGTTGGTTGGCCGATCTAAACGGCATCAGCTTCGTGTATCAACTATGCTCTTTCTTGCCAATCCTCGGTTTAGTCGCCTGGTTTTTGCCCGACATGGTGGCTGAGAAACGCAAATACGCTAAGCTGGCATCCTAAACAAATTTGGCTCTTTCAGACAAAATAGTATTGAGCGCCTTCAGACTTAACAGCTGCAGGCCAGAACGTATTTTTTAGTTTTAAAGTTTAATTTTCTGCTACCTATTTTTTATCACCAATATTTTTATCGCCACTCCTACTCGCTGGTTAGAAATGGCTCCACCCAAAGATTGAGAAAATATGAATCCACGTGCCGCAAAACTTAGAGAACTCATCGCCGCTGGCGGCCCAGGTATTGTCCCTGGCGCAACAGATTGCTTCACCGCAAAGTTAATTGAACAAGCTGGATTCCCAGCTGTTTATGTCACCGGTGGCGGCACAGCAAACACCTATTTAGGCGGCCCAGATATCGGACTGATTACGCTAAATGAACTAGCGAGTCAGGTCGAAAGAATTTCAGACGCGGTCTCTGTCCCGGTCATCGCTGACTGCGATACAGGGTTCGGCGGCGTCGCTAACGTCAAACGCACGATCAAACTGTACGAGCGCATTGGCGCAGCGGGCTTGCACATCGAGGATCAAGTGTTTCCGAAACGCTGCGGACACTTTGAAGGCAAGTCTGTCGCACCTGTCGAAGAAATGTTGTATCGCTTGCAAGCTGCTCTGGATGCGCGCACCGATCCCAACTTTGTCATCATTGCTCGCACAGACGCCCGAGGCCCCGAAGGCTTAGAGTCAGCAATTGCACGCGCACATGCTTACCGCGAAATCGGTGCCGACATGGTATTTGTCGAAGCCCCCAACAGCCTTGAAGAATTACAGCGCATCAGCAAAGAGTTCAAAGGGACCCCAATGGTCGCCAACATGATCGAGCGTAGCCGGACACCACTCGTACCAGAAAAAGAATTACTCGCAATGGGCTTTAATGTGATTCTTTATGCAAACGCGGCTTTGTACCTCGGCTCATTTGCCATCAGGCAAGGTCTTGAAGTCCTGCGCCGAGAAGGTACAAGCGAAAGCATGCTCGATCGGATGACGTCTTTTCAAGAACGGCAAAAACTAGTCGGTCTCGATAAGCTCGATGCCGCCGAGCGCGATTTAGTTGCAAGAGTGGATGCGCGCCGCAAGAAATAATGAATCGGCTCACGCTATCGATCGGTCAATGGCTAGCCACCTATCTAACCAAAGAGGTACAGGTCGAGTCCTCTGCGCCCCCCTCTAATCCCCTACATCTGCAAGAAGCGTTGCGCCCTGGCGACGTTCTTCTTGTAGAGGGGCGCACGAGAATCAGCTCTGCCATCAAATATTTAACGCAATCAAACTGGTCGCATTCTGCGCTATTTATTGGCTGGGATTCCCTAGGAGATCGTGCACCTCAAGATCATTGCCTCATTGAAGCCGACACCGTTCGAGGTGTCTGTAGCAGTAGTCTAGAGCGTTTTGCGCATCTGCATACACGAATCTGTCGACCCGTCGGCTTGAGTCAAGCAGAGTGCGACCAAGTGATTCAGTATGCCCTCTCGCAACTTGGGCATCAATACGATCTGCGCAATGTCTTTGACCTAGCCCGCTATCTCTTTCCCACGCCTCCGATTCCTTCTCGGTTTCGACGCAAATTACTAGCTCTTGGTAGCGGGGATCCGACTCGTGCCATTTGCTCGACCCTCATTGCACAAGCATTCGAAACGATCCATTATCCGATCCTTGCGCGCGACTCAAACGCCTCTTCCTACACGCTACAGGCTTCCTTTAAGCCAACAAACTTTGAACCCAGGCACTTTAGCCTTCTCACTCCGCGCGACTTTGATGTTTCTCCTTACTTCAGAATCATCAAACCGACGTTAGAAGGTGGGTTTAATTTTCATGATCTTGAATGGACCCAATAAGTATTCTGCAATCACGATCGGTACTTGTCCATGACTAGCAGCACGTGGCAATCGCTAGCGCGTGTATTTTTTGTCTAATTCTGCTTTCGTGAGATAACGTTGCTCAAGCTCTTGAGACTCGGCGTAGCCACACAACTCGTTTAGCTCTTCAAACGATACCGCCAGATCTGGACGATTCACGATTTCATCTTTACCAAGCGATGCCTTGAGCGCCTGCATGCCGTTGATCATCCCCTGAACAGCAGCAGCTGTCAGTAACCTTGGGTAAATCACCGCAGACACTCCTAAATCTTCAAGCCGCTTAGCTGAAATTAAAGGCGTGGTTGAGCGCGTTCGAATCCCAAACCCCATATTCACAGAAACTGGCTTGATTGTCTCTTTCACTAAGGTCGCAATATCTTGCTCGGCCAACACCGCATCCGCAAACAAAAGATCAGCGCCCGCCTCTGCATAAAGGTTTAGCCGCCGAATCGCTTCAGCCAAACCGTGCGTGCCATACGCGTCCGTACGCGACTTGATGACAAAATCTTGGTTACGTCGCGCTTGTGCTGCCGAACGAATTTTTTCAGCATTTTCTTCTGCCGAAATAACGTCTTTACCTTTCATGTGGCCGCAGCGTTTAGGCCACACTTGGTCTTCAAGCATTAAGCCGCCAACACCGGCCTGTTCAAAGGCTCGTACCGTATGGTGCACGTTGACCGCATTACCATAACCTGTATCGCCATCGGCAATCATCGGTAAGTCACAACAGGCCACCATCGCACGGCATGTTTGCAGATTTTCTTCTAAACCCATTAAACCAATGTCGAGCTGGCCTAGACGCGACTCGCTGATTCCACCGCCCGTTAAAAAACCTGCGTGAAAACCAGAGCGCTGCACCAAACGCGCGCTATACCCATCAAAAATACCAGGCATCACCAAAATGTCGGGCGCTGCAATCAGTTCGCGTAAACGTTTTCCGGGGTTCATCATCCTTGCCGCCTTTTATGTTTGTTCACTCAGTCGTCTTAATGCCAATCTCTTTAATGAGTTTGCCCCATTTATCCAGGTCAGCATACAACAAATCCCTCAAGGCCTCAGGCGACCCTCCGCCCGGAATCAGACCTTGTTTAGCTAACCGGGCCTGAATCTCAGGCATCTTCAGCACGGTGTTAATCGTGTCGTTTAACTTCACAATGATATTTTTGGGTGTACCAGTCGGGGCAAAAATGCCGAACCAACCAACCACTTCAAACCCCGGCAAGCCCGATTCATCGACGGTTGCCACCTCAGGTATCATCTCGACTCGGTGCTTAGACGTCACGGCAAGCGCGCGTAACTTTCCAGACTTCAAATGCGGTAGCGCAGCGGGAATTGTTGAAAAATACATCTGCACCCGACCCGCAACGGTATCGATCACTGAAGAGCCGCCACCTTTATAGTTCACACTCTCCATTTTGATATTAGCCATTTTCTTGAAGAGCTCACCAGCCAAATGTGCGGTGGTGCCATTACCAGAGTTGGCGTAGTTCAATTGGTCTGGCTGCTTCTTCGCCAAAGCAATGAACTCTTGCACGGTCTTGGCGGGTACCTCTGGGTTGATCACCATGATAAGAGGTGCCGCACAGGCCAAAATAATTGGCGAAAAATCTTTAACCGGATCGTAAGGCAGCTTTGGATAGAGCCAGGGGCTCATCGGTAGCGAGGTGATTGGCATCACCAGGGTATAACCATCAGGCGCCGCTCGCGCGCCCTGCTCAACGCCAATATTGCCTGCCGCACCTGGTCGATTATCCACAACCAGTGATTGGCCTAGCAACTCGGTGAGTTTGAGCCCAATCGTGCGCGCCGTAAAGTCGGTGCCACCCCCCGCTTCTGAGGGCACAATCAAATGAATCGCACGGCTTGGATAATCGCTGGTTTGAGCCCAACTCGAGCCAACTTTAGGTAGGGATACAGCCGCCAAACTGCCCAATATTAATTGCCTTTTATTCATGATCGGTCTCCGCAGCTTTTTTAATTTTAATAAACGGTAGTTTACGAGAGATACGTCGCTTGTTGAACACCGAGCAAGCTATGCTATGGTTTAAGTCATTGAGGTGGCGCTGCGGACTGCGATCGCCTTGATCCAAAGATAATAATAAATAATTAACGAGAGAAAGGGTCATCGCAATGGTTGGTTGGCGCGCAAAACTAGGCTTTCTTGTACCTGCTGGAACACCGACGGTCGAACCCGAAATGTTTGAGATGGCACCGAAAGGGGTATCTGTGCACTTTGGCCGCATGATATCGCGAGGGGCCGACGGCACACTGAACGGGATCGAAGCACGTATCGCGACACAGATCGAACATCTTGATGAGTCTGTTGAAATGTTATCGATGATTAAACCTGAGGTCATTGCGCTGGCGCACACCGCAACAAGCTACTACCTCGGACGCGAAAAAGAAGCTGCCCTGACCAAACGTTTAGAAGATCGCTTCGGCCTGCACTTCATTACTGCTTTTGGTAGCGTCATCGCAGCGCTCAACGCAATGGGCATCACAAAAATTGCGTTGGGTACGCCTTACGACGAACATTTGACGATGCAAGGCAAACGAAACCTTGAAAGCTACGGTATAGAAGTCGTTAACTTTGATTGGTTGCGCAATGTTCGCAGTATTTTTGAAGAACCACCGAACCGAGCCTATCGCTTAGGTAAATCGGTCGATGTCCCTGAGGCACAGGCCATCTTTTTAAGTGGCGTCGGGATGCCAACCGTGTCGATTGTTGGCGCACTCGAGCAAGATCTCGGTAAGCCCGTGATCTCGAGCTCAAGCGCCATGATGTGGAACGCGCTTCGCTTAGCGGGGGTCGCACCCATATTGCCTGGCTATGGATCGCTATTAGCCTGAAAACTGACTCTTAATATTGCGAACATTCATCAAAGCCGACTAATCACTGCACGTCTCGATACTCAGGAAAAAACGCTCATGTATCAAAAAATAAACGTTCAACCACTCGCGGGAGCCTTGGGTGCAGAGGTCTTTGGCGTCGACCTTTCTACCGAGCTCGACCCAGCAACCTTGGCAGAAGTTCGTCAGGCACATCTCGAGCACCTCGTGATTTTCTTTCGCGAGCAAAATGCTTCAGATCTTGACCTCGCCCGGTTTGCCCGAAATTTTGGCGAACTCGCCATGCTTCCACCACATCGTCAAGCGCCAGGAAATTTTCCTGAACTGCTGGTCATCGACAAGAAGCCTGAGGGCACGTTAGTGTTTGGCTGGGAGTGGCATACCGATACCAGTCACTTAGAGGTCCCTCCACTGGGGTCGGTGTTAGCCGCGCGTATCTTGCCCTCTGTGGGTGGCGACACACTCTTTGCCAACCAATACATGGCGTATGACACGCTATCTTCTGGCATGAAGGCTATGCTCAAGGATCTTCGCGCGGTTCACTCGAACGGTCGAATTCTTGCCTCTTTAGCGGTGGACGATATTTTGCCACCGGGGCAAGACTGCGCTGCGCAGGCCACCCTCTCCTCGGTTCACCCGGTGGTTCGCACCCACCCAGACACTGGGAAAAAAGCGCTTTACGTAAACGTGATGCATACCGAACGGTTTGAAAACATGAGCGTTACCGAGAGTGCGCCGCTGCTGAAATATTTGTATGAACACGCAACGCGCCCTGAATTCAGCTGTCGGTTTCGCTGGCAGACGGGGTCTATTGCATTTTGGGATAACCGGTGCTGCCAACACTTGGCACTGGCCGACTATCCCGGACAACGCCGCTTAATGCACCGTGTGCAAATCCGCGGCTCGAAGCCGGTTTAAGCACATCCGATAAAGATCATTCCTCACCAGACAAAGATCATGCCCCACGCTCGAAGACCTCGCTTTTGGACGTTGCCCTTAGCCTATGTATTGTGCTTGTTGCCTAGTCTTTGGCTAAGCAATAGCGTTGCGCAAACGTATCCTTCCAAAACTATTCGCTTAATCGTGCCCTACGTTGCCGGAGGTGGCACGGATGTGCTGGGTAGAGGCTTGGCGCAAAAACTAACTGAAGCACTGGGTCAACCCGTGATCGTTGAAAATCGCCCGGGTGCAGATGGCATGATTGGCTCTGAAGTCGTTTCACGAGCCGCCCCAGATGGGTACACGCTTTTGTTTAATTCGAGTAGTCACGGCATCAACCCATCGATTCATCCGAATATCGGTTTTAACACCATGCGCGACTTACGCTGCATTAGTCAGACGGCCACTCAACAAATGATCTTGGTGGTCCACCCCACCCTTCCGGTGAATACGGTGAAAGAACTCATCACCTATGCCAAAGCCAATCCCAATGTGCTGAATTTTTCGTCCTCATCCAAGGCAACGCAATTGCCGATGGAACTCTTTAACTGGATGGCAGGCATCAGCATGACCAACGTTCTATACAAAGGCTCCGGGCCTGCGACAACAGACTTGCTGGCAGGAAGAATTCAAACAAGTTTTGGTGGGGCCGCGTCAGTCGTTCAACACATCAATGCCGGCAAACTGCGCGCACTAGCGATTGGTGATAATCGTCGCTCGCAACTGACGCCCAACATCCCAACCGTTGCCGAAGAAGGCTTGCCAGATTTTTATTCTGTACTTTGGTCGGCCATGTTTGCCCCTTCTGGCACACCGCCCGCGGTCATTGAGCGCTTGAACTCGGCGCTAAATGGTATTTTGCAAGATCCACAATTCAAAGCTAAAGCAGAACAACAAGGCTTTGAAACAGAGGGCACCACACCTCAGGCGTGCGACAATTTTGTTCAGAAAGAAATCAACAAATGGGCCGATGCCATCAAACAAGCTGGAATCAAACCCGAGTGAGGTGCCGCTCGCACACGTGAGGGCTAACGGGATTTCAATCTTTCACAATAAGCGCGCGAGTACGTCGCGCCTGTTATTGGTGCGCTGCAGCAAGGCTTTAGACTTCTGCGCGGATTACCAGACAAAGAATCTGTTGCGAGACCCTTGCAACGGTAGTAATCTCATTGATACAAATCATTTTCAAAGAGGCCTGTCATGTCCGTGCATAATCTAAATGTCAAACAACAGTCTGACGCCGTTCAACAAGCAAAAATTCATCTGGCTGCCGCCAATCGTCTTGCCGTGCTTGATGACTTGCACGAAGGCATTGACAATCACTTTACGATGATCGTACCTGGTCGCAAAGACCAGTATTTGATTTCGCCCTTTGGCATGCATTGGTCAGAAGCCCGTGCCAGTGACATGATGATTTTTAATGAAAACGGTGACACGCTTGAGGGCGTTGGCGTCGTTGAACGTTCGGCCAAGTGTATCCATGCGCCGCTCCACCGTATAACGGGCGCCAACGTCGTACTGCACACCCATCAAACTTGGGCGCTAGCGTTGAACATGCTGCAAAATAATCGTTTGTTGCCTGCTAGCCAGACCGCAGCGTTCTTCATGGGCATCACAGCCTACGATGACACTTACTTAGGCGTGGCGGATGGCTTGAGCGAAGGCGAACGTTTGGCGGCCCAGATCGGCGACAACCAAGTGTTGTTCATGAAAAATCACGGCGTGGTGGTGGTGGGCGACACGGTCGCACAAGCTTACAAGCGTCTGTATAAACTCGAGCGCGTCTGTCGTGCACAGGTTTTGGCCATGAGTACAGGTCAACCCATCCAGTTGTTGCCCGACGAAGTCGTGCATAACGTGAAAAACCCAGCACCTGGCGATAGCCATTCACGTGAAGAGCGCGATGACCTGTTCTTTGATGCCATGATGCGCGTCTTAGATCGCGAACTACCAGGCTACGCCGACTAAGTCTGCACCGGCGCACCGACCTCTGCCATCAGAAGACAGGAGTCGAAGGTTCGAACCCTCTAGCACCGACCATAAGCCAAAGGTCGGTGCGATCAGCTCACTTATCTGGGTGAGCCAAGACCCCGATTGACTCGAGCGCTAGAAAATAACGCAGATCGTCTTGAAGCGCTTTACGCAAAGGCTGAATCAACACGCTGCGGGTGTTACGCAGCAACATATCAGATTTTTTTGCGAGCTGTTCTGCAAGTTGCCAGGCGCGATCTAACAATTTTTCTGCCGGCAGAATCTCGGACACTAAACCAAGTTGTTTGGCCTCAGTCGCTGAGAGCACTTGCCCGGTCAACATCAAATAGCGGGCCCGATTTAACCCGAGCAGTTGTGTAAACACTATGCTGATGCCATCACCTGGAACAATGCTTCCAAAATGAAAATGGGCGGTGTCTTCAAAACTGGCTTGCTCGCTTGCCAGGACAATATCTGCCGACAAGACCAAATCACAATGCCGTTTTGCGGGGCCGTTGACAGCTGCGATGATCGGCACTTCGATGTTGATCAGATTCATCAACATTTTACGAGCGTTATACAACAAGGGATCAATGCTCGTTGCGGTCACCTTTGCATCATGAAAAAATTGATGCCTGTCTGGATCAACGCGCGGGCCGCTGAAGTCTTCCCCGGCGCCTGTCAAAATAATGACGCGGTTTTCTCGATCTGCACCTACGAGTTCGAAGGCGCGTATAAATTGTTGCTGAGCTTCCATATCCCAATAAAGTGATTGACCTTCGTTGTGTAGGCGCATGAGTAATATGCCCTCGCGACGGGTCATTTCAATTCGGCTAAAGCTAGCATGATATTGAGCAAAATTCATGTTTTCCTCTTGGGCTATGAGCACATCAGCACTGCGTTTGTTTTTAGTATTCTGATTTTATTAGCGCGGCACAAGTCCGACGCTGAGCAAAAAACCTCCAACTCAGAATTCGAGTGTAGCCCTAAATCCATCGAGCAAGGCGGTTACGCAGAGGACATCTTATGCGTATTTCTTTTGGCCAGTTTTGTTTAATGTCGTGAGGAAAAACTAGTCTGATCTAGGTGCTAATATCCCAGAAGCTAGTCCTGCTAGAAGCCAAGCACGGCTGGCGCCTAGGTAAGCGAATGTTTATAAAGTACCGATCCTGTTAAATTATAAAAAAGAGGATGGACATGAGCACACATTTAAAAAATACTGATGGTGCAGGTGCCAAACTCATACGATGGCTAGCAATGACATTTCTTGCTATGCATCTCGGGTCTGGAGTCGCCCAAGCCCAAAACGCCTCCCCTTACCCCATCAAACCGATACACCTTCTTGTACCGTATCCTCCCGGCGGTGGCACCGACTCGGTCGCTCGAGTACTTGCCGAGCGCTTGGGTCGCGAACTGGGTCAGCCCGTGTTAGTCGAAAATAAAACAGGTGCTGCCTCGACGATTGCCAGCAATTTGACCGCACGGGCCACGCCTGACGGCTACACCATTTATGCAGCGCCCGTATCAATCGTGATCAATCCTGCGTTGCAAAGTAAGGTGGGATACGATCCTTACAAAGACTTTCAACCGATCTCGATGATCATGACCTCGCCCTTCGTCTTGACCATCAATAAAGATTTCAAAGCAAAAAATATTAACGAATTGCTGGCGCTGGTGCGCGCCAATCCCAATAAGTATTCGATAGGAACCTCTGGTATTGGTTCAATCAACCACTTGGCTGCCGAGTACTTCATCAAGACTTTTGATCTGAAGATGACCGTGATTCATTACAAAGGAGGACCGCCTGCTTTGCAGGATTTGTTCGGCGGACAAATTGAGATGATGTTCTTGGCGCTGCCCGATGCGCTTCCAGCGGTTAAGTCTGGACGCACAATAGGGATCGCAGTATCCGCAGAAAAGCGCGTTGCGCTAATGCCTGACTTACCAACGATTGACGAGGCGTCTGGTAGCAAAGGTTTTGATGCTGTGTTTTGGGTGGCGTTGATGACGCAGGCAAAGGTTCCTGAACAGGTCGTCGCGCGCTTAGCTGCGGCGATGCAAGTAGTTGGCCAAGATAACGCTTTAGTGACTGATATGGCCCAGAAAGGCATGGATTTTCGCATCACATCGGCTGATGAGGTTAACAAGTACATGCTGCGTGATGGCGAAAAATGGGGTCAGCTCATTCGTGATTTAGCAATTAAAGAGTAGGCAGTAACGACTCAAGGATCGTTACCTTGCCACCCTCTATTTTGGTAGTATTTTCGGAAAGTATGTACCGGTTAGGGCTAGATAGCGCACACAGGTTAGCGTTTCTAAACTCAAGTCGAGACGTACCTCAGCCGATAAAGTGCTACCTTCACGAGCCGGGGTTCAGAGGTGCCTGCCACGAGGTGGCAGGCATCATCACCCCGCCACGATTCCCTGGCTCGACTGAGCCATAACGCTGCGCCCACTCGGGTGCAAGTGGGCGGGCCTCGGGCGATGAAAGCCATAAACGCAACAAATGCCGCTTGCGCGATGCTTCGCCCCAATCTTCAAAAGCCGTGCGATCGTGCAACAAGGTGTGATTGTGTACAAACTGCATATCACCGGCCTCTAGGCGCATCAAAAAATTTAAATCGGGGCTATTGGCCAATGCATCAAAGCAATCAAGTGCCTCAACATGCAAAGGTGTCAGGCGCAACGCGTCTTCAAAGCGTTGAGCGGAATCAATATATTGGCGCTGATAGATCGTTGACATCAACCCCTGATACCAACTGAAAACCGGGATTTCAAAAAAGGGTTTTTGGCCTGGTGCGACTTCGCCTCGACGATCGGTTGCGATCGGATTAAACAGCAATGCCGCCAACTCAGGATGAGACGCGCGCATTTGGTTATAGAGGGTGTTTGAAGACACCAAGGCCGAATCGCCGCCCACCTTTGCTTGTTGCAAGCAAACAAGCCCCACGATATCGCTTGAGTCAGTATGAAAGGTTTGCCGCTCGTGGGTTTGATAAATGCGAACATTCGGGTCTGTCGCCTCAAGACCCATATCAATCACGTGACCAAGAACATGTCCTTTTGAGTTTTGCGGCCGTGGATGACCTAGATGCGTACCAAGACCAAAAAAGGCAGCCGCTGTAAGTTCGCGCGACCACTGGTGTACAGGTAACGAACGAATCAAGGCGAAGCCACAGCCATGCAAGAGCGCAGCGTGTATCTCACGTAGCCGTGGACCAAGTGTGGGAAGCACAAAGTTTGAGCGACGAATGTGAGTCAGATCGGCGCTTGCCTGCAAGCAATTGGTTGCAGCAGATTCAAGTTCTAGCAGCTCGTCATCGGTCAGCTCGTGCTGCCAATGTTGTTTTGTCGACTCTTCAGGCCCAAGCCACGCGCTGGCGCCAAGAATGACAGGTGGTAACGTGTTCGGCCGCATGCTAATGTCCAATCATTGCGCTGTGTGAGCTCCATTTTAAGTCATTCACTTACACCTCAGGATCGCGCCTTACTCTTTCACCTCACCTATCATGTCAGATTATCTAGTCGTTATCGCCTTAACTGGCGCGATTTTCATAGCCGCCGGGGTCGTCAAAGGCGTGCTGGGCATGGGGCTACCAACGGTCGCCATCGGATTTTTAGGCTTGGTGATTGCACCCGTAGAGGCTGCGGCAATGCTGGTGTTACCCTCGCTCATCACAAATGTGTGGCAATTATTCGCTGGCCCAAATGTCAAAGCGCTCAGCAAACGCTTTGGCACCTTACTGTTGGGAATTTGCCTGGGGAGTCCGATCGGAGTCAGCTTCATTACGAGCGGCAATACCCAGATCGTGACAGCAGGCCTTGGGGTCGTGCTTGCGATTTACGGAGCCTTTGGACTCAGTGCTGCACGTCTGACAGTCGCACCAAAATCAGAATGGTGGCTGTCGCCTGTAATGGGATTTTTTACTGGAATTTTGATGGGTGCTACCGGAATTTCAGCCCTGCCGGTAGCTCCGTATTTCACCGCGCTCGGTTTAAAGAAAGATGACCTGATTCAAGCCCTTGGCCTATCCTTCACGGTGTCGTCCTTCGCCTTAGCCGTGGGTTTGTTTGTCACGGGACAATTTCAAATGACGGTTGCTGCCGCCTCGTTAGTGGCCTTGATCCCAGCGTTTGCAGGAATGTTTCTTGGACAAAAGCTACGCAATCGAATGCCGCAAGAGTTATTCAAAAAATGTTTTTTTGGTGGCCTCTTGATACTCGGGGCTTACATGACGTATCGAGCAATCACGTTGATGTAGACCATCACCCCAAGCGATACACGCGCTCTGCGGTGCCACTAAATAGGGCGGCCTTCTCAGTCGTCGAACAGCCTTTGGCCAAGCGCTTGAAACCGTTCCAGAGCACCTGATAGCTAAACATGCCCTTATCAACCGGAAAATTACTTTCAAACATGCACCGGTCAACACCAAAATATTCAATGCAGGTTTCAACGTAAGCTCGCCAAGCCGTTGCCAATTGTTCTGACGCTGGAGGGGTTGGCTCGTGATCAAAGCGGATGCCAAACACAGGCATACCCGCCCCACCCATTTTGATAACAGTGTTAGGCAAGCTGGCAACCCGTGCGATGCCAGCACGCCACTGCTTAAACATATCGGTCATATCCGCAGCATGAGGCCCAACCCCAACAGGCCCGCCAAAGTGATCAATGATGACCGTCACCCTCGGGTTGGCCTTGGCAAGGTCATAGATCTCGCTTAGCTGCGTGTGATACGCCCAGACATCTAACGACAACCCTTGCAAGCCAAGCTGCACCACGCCGCGCCTAAACGCGGCGTCAGCCATCAAACCCTTGGGTGGTGGCGCTGCAGTACTCGATTGCACGTCGGGGCTGGCATGCCAAACGACAGGGTTTCGCACGCCGCGCAATCTGCCACCCGCACTATGCGCCATCAACTCAAGTACTGGCGTAACCCGATCACCCAATTGCAAATCTGCACCTGCAACGATTGCGGCGCACGCGCGTGACGACCCGTAGATGCCACTGGCAGACATCGCCGCGATGCCGGTCACAAACTCAACTTCACCAAGCGGTGCAAGCTCAGACGGACCGTCTTTGCGCAACATCGAGCGACACTGAACAAATACAGTCGACACGACCTTGTGACCTGCATTCATATCTGCGAGCAGATCATGAAACAGATAAGGATTATCCTGACGATCCCACAAATGATGATGCGGATCCACAATCTTGAGCTCAGGCTCAAGAATTGTTTCAGTGCGCAGCGCAAGCCATTCTGGCCGCACCGCGCTATGAGGATTTCGTTCGACGGTTTGCGCCATGATTTGCCTTAACTGAAAAAGATCACGTTAGTCGAAAAGGGCACCTTTTATTGGCGCCCCAACTTGCGACGAACGCTTTACTTTGCAACGTAATCTTTTGGACGGAACATCTCAAACAGCGTGTTGACTTCAACGTAATCGCCCTGATAGCCACAGCGACCCAAAGGCTTTGCTGCTGCCGTATCAAAGATACCGTCTTTCAAAAACGCATCATTAATATGCACACCCACCACTTCGCCAAGGGTCAGCCAAGTGTTAATCAGAGCGCCTTTCGCATCAGTCAGTTGCGTCGTACTAATTAGCTTGCACTCGAGCGCGGCAATCGCATTGGTAATCCGCGGAGGCTTCACCATCGTCGAGGCGGTTGCCGCCAAACCGGCAAGTTTCATCTCGTCAACACCAGGTGCCACCGACGCCGAGGTGATGTTCATCTCTTGGGCCAAATCCGCGCCGCAAAAATTAGCCACAAACTCACCAGTTTCATCTGCGTTATTACAACTGTCTTTACGCTCGCCACTGGTGCAAAACCCAATCACTGGCGGTGTCTCAGCAAAGGCATTAAAAAAACTATACGGAGCCAAATTCACGCGACCTTGTTTGTCGATGGTTGAAATCCAACCAATCGGGCGAGGAGCAATAATGGCCTTGAACGGGTTATGGGGTAGACCATGGCCTTTGCTAGGTTCGTAAAAATAATCGCTCACGTTAGGATCCTTTATATTTTTTAGAAAAAATTTGTTTCATACTTTGCTTAAGCAACGCGCAACCACTTCATTCACGCACAAAAGCCTAAAAAAACAGCGTTTTTAGGCTGTTTTTACCTTGTCACCTAGAACCGTAGCATAGCGCACCGAAAAATACGAGAGATCGGCGCTTGGGGCACTCAAAAATCGACTCAAATTAGCATTCAAAGAGGCGTGAACCTTTGATATTGTCATTTTGAAACTCTAGCCTTAGACTCTCGGTACTGAGATTTATTCTAATCCACACTTCACCATCTGATAGGTCATCCAATGAGCGAACCCACCCGTGACGAAAACTACCGCGGCGTCTTTGATACCGCACTAGGTTTTGGTAATCGCCCTGCTGTGATTGTGGTTGACTTCGTCAAGGCCTATACAACTCCAGGCGCACCTTTTTTTGGACAAGGCGTGGTAGACGCGGTTGCACATTCGGTGCCTCTATTAGAGGCGGCGCGTGCGGCGAAGGTGCCGGTTCTCTACACGCAAGTGGTGTATCACCCCTCTGGGGCAGACGGCGGCTTATTCTTCAAAAAGGTGCCTTCTCTAAAACTTTTTGTGAAGGGTGCACCCTTGGGAGAAATCGACGCTCACATCACGCCTCAGCCTCAAGACTTCATCATCACCAAGCAGTACCCAAGCTGTTTTTTTGGTACGTCCCTGAGCTCAACCCTTAAAACCCTCAATATCGATACCGTCGTACTCATTGGCTGTTCAACCAGTGGCTGCGTTCGCGCCACTGCAGTCGATGGCATCCAATATGGTTACCGCGTTGTTGTGCCCCGCGAATGCTCTGGTGATCGCCATGATGGCCCACACGACGCAGCCCTGTTCGACATCAATGCCAAATACGGCGATGTCGTACCAAAATCCGAGGTGATGACTTGGTTTAGCACGCTGGCTCGCAACTGAAAATGACCACGTCAGCACTCACGATTCTAAAAGCTTGGCCGCGCTTCCCGATTGACTCTTATCCCGTTTTTTTAGAAGCGTCTTCTAGCCAATTCAGTGATGCGACAGGTGGGGCTGGCGCATTCAAGCACGCGTTACGCCGCTTTTCAGGAGGCGCGCGACTCATAGGCTATGCGCTGCCCGTCTGGACCGCGCCAGGCGACAACCTCGCGCCCTACGCCGCACTAAAAGTCGTTCAGCCTGGCGACGTACTCGTGGTGGCAAGCGGCTCATACACGGGCTGCGCGCTGTTAGGCGATCACATTATGGGTCTGTTGAACAATGCGAAAGCAGCAGGCATGATTACCGACGGCTTGGTGCGGGATATTGATGGCTTACGTGCAATTAACTTGCCGGTTTATGCCGCTGGTACCTCGCCTTTGATTCCAACCAAACAAGGGCCTGGTACTGTTGGATTACCTATCACTCTAGGGTCGGTCGTCATTCACCCTGGTGATCTGATCATCGCAGACGATGACGGCATCGTCATCGTCCCACCTGCACAATTCGCTCTGGTATCAGAAAAACTGATCGCCTTGCGTAAAAAAGACTCAATGCTCGAACAACGGATTCACTCGGGTGCCACTGAGCCACCGGATTTTGAACAACTTCTTGACCGCGTCGGAGTTCGATGGCTCACATGAACTCAACATCCAACAAAAGTGCTGCTCCGTTATGGGCCATTACTCTGGCCGATGCCTCTGCGCGCATTGCAAATAAAACGCTCTCGCCAAGCGACTTGTTAGAAGCTTATCTTGAACGGATCACTGCCGTGGATGAGCGGATTCATTCGTATATTCATGTCGCAGCCGCGCAAGCCAGGCTCGCGGCCGCGCAAGCGGGCAAAGACATTGCGGCCGGTCATTGGAAAGGTCCCTTGCACGGGCTACCTTTTGCAGTCAAAGACAACTATGACGTCGCCGGCATGCCTGCCACTGCGGGGTCGCGTTTGCGTTTGAAGCATGTCCCGCTAAAAGATGCCGCCCTGGTTCAACAATTAAAAGCTGCGGGCGCAGTTCTGATTGGCAAGCTCTCAACGTGGGAGTTTGGCACGGGCAATGGCGGCGAATACTTTGATTTACCGTTTCCACCAGCACGTAACCCTTGGGATATCAAACGCTTTACTGGCGGATCTTCAACCGGCGCGGGTGCGAGCGTTGCGGCGGGCACCACACTCTTTGCGTTAGGCTCTGACACAACGGGATCTGTGCGTTTGCCGGCGGCCGCCTGTGGTGCGATTGGCATGATTGCAACCCCTGGCCGCTTATCCACTCAAGGGATCCTGCCAAACTGCTGGTCACTTGATATTCCTGGACCGTTGGCCTGGACCGTCGAAGACTGCGCGATCATTTTGGATGCTTTATTTGACCGACCTCCTCACGAAAAAAACACCCAGCCTAGCCTGCGCCGATCGGTTGGCAAACCGATCACGGGCTTACGTATTGCCGTGGTGGATGACCCAGGACCTGGTTTTCCGAACGCCGATGCGCCTCTACGAAAGGGTTTTGAACAATCGCTTAAAGTACTCGAACAGCTAGGCGCTCAGCTCACGCGCGTCAAGTTGCCGATTTCGGCGGCCGAGTGTTTTGCCGCCTCGCGAATGATTGGCCCGGCAGAGACGGCTGCGATTCATGAACGCGAGTTAAAAGAACAGGCAGAATTAATGGGCTTTGCCTTGCGCGATAAATTACTGGCCGGATCGCTCGTGCGCGCCGTTGATTATCTGGCAGCACAGCGTCTGCGACGCACGGTTGCAACAAGTTTAGATACGCTGATGCAAGGCTTTGATGCGTTGGTGACTTTTGGTACCTTGCACATGCCACCACGTTTAGGGGTCGAGCCTGAGATGACTGCGTTTACCGTTGAAACCATGCTCACACCCTTCAATCTCTCGGGGCATCCCGTCATGATGCAATGCAATGGTTTTCATAAGGGGCTGCCACTGAACTGGCAAATCGTTGGCAACCGTGGCGACGAAGCCAGTATTATTCGTGTGGCCTCGGCCTACGAACACGCGACCAGCTGGCGCAAGCAGAGGGCACAACCATGACGACAAAAGCTAAAACAAAGAGACTCGAACTGAGCCTTGAAGACGCTCAAGCGTTTGCGCAACGACATGGCCTAGGTCATCTCAAACCAGAATACATTAAGCGTCTAAGTGAACTGATCACACCAGTCGCCCACTTTGGCCAGCAAGTCAGGCGCTCACCCAATAAAGACGACGCACCCGCAACCTAATTTATCGTGTTTAAACCGTAACCGAGTGACCATTTCTAGGAGACAGCAAATATGAAAAAAACATCTTCATCGAATACAAGTTTCACAAGACGCCACATGTTGGGGCTCATGGGTGCGACGGCTGCAACAGCCATGCTGCCTTGGGATCCCTTAAGCGCACAAACAGCAAACGGAATCTTGCGCGTGCGGTTTGGCTCAGATATTGGCAACCTAGATCCAGCAAAAATATTTTTAATTGAAAATCAGACGGTCGCTGGCCATCTGTACAACGGACTTGTCAAATACGATCAAAAGACAAACAACATTGTTCCAGACCTGGCGAGCAGCTGGGAGATCTCAGCCGATGGTACGGTGTATACCTTCAAACTCAAAAGTGGCGTGACCTTTCATAAAGGGTTTGGTCCCTTCACGTCTGATGATGTGAAGTTCTCGTTTGAGCGGGTCTTAGACCCCAAAGGCGGTAGTGCCTATCGCGGTCAATTTGCTGCAATCAAAAGCATTGAAACCCCTGACCCGCTCACTGTAAAAATCACGACAACCGCACCAGCAGCCGGTTTGTTACACAAGCTGACCGCGTTTAATCAGGGCTGGATCGTGTCACGCAAGGCTGTCACCGAGATTGGCGAAAAATATTCGATGCAACCGATCGGTACCGGCCCCTTCGTGTTTGACAAGTGGACGCCAGGCAACGAAGCGCGCGTCGTCGCAAACAAAGATTACTTCGAAGGTGCGCCAGGCGTGAACGAAGTGATTTTTAGAGTGATAAAAGACGAAACCGCAGCGGCCATTGCGATTGAAAATCGAGAAATTGATATTTTCTTTGCCTTACAGCAGCCAGATATGATCGCGCGTATGCGTAAAACTAAAGGCGTTGTCGTCACCGAACGACTTGCAAATAGCACAATTAATTTGGTGCTCAACACCACGATCAAACCGCTCGATGACGTTCGAGTGCGCCGAGCAATGGCGCATGCCATCAATCGCAAAGCCTTAATTGATGGTTATTTCAAAGGCACTAAAAACGAAGCAAGCACTGTACTCACGCCTGCCTTCGTTGAATACTCAGACGATGTCGCGAAGTACCCCTACGACCCCGCCAAAGCGAAAGCATTGCTCAAAGAAGCGGGTCTGAGCTCAGGATTCAAGTTTGTGATTACCTCGGTTGGTCTGAGCCCCTATGACAAAATTCCAGTGCCCATTGCCGAAGATCTGAAAGATGTTGGCATTGATGCCACGATTCAAGTCCTTGAGCGCGCCGCGTACCAACAAGCACGCTCTAAAGGTGACATACAGAGTTGCATTACCGGTTTGGTCGGCCCACCAGATCCAGACTCACCTTTAGTATCGCTGTATTCGACAAAATCGTTTCCGCCTGGGCTCAACACTTCAAAGTACGACAAGGTCGATGACTTGCTAGAAAAAGCAGCTACCACGACTGACGCGGCTGCCCGTAAAGCGGTCTACCAAGAGATATTGAGACGGACGGCTTCTGATCAGCCAGTGATTCCGCTTTACCAGGATCGACTTTTTCTGGCGCACACCGAGGCGGTGCAAGGGCTTGTGCAGAACTCGTTGTTCACCATGCAATCCTATGGCGTCTCGCTGAAAGGTTAAACGTGTTCGCACATGTTGGTCGCACGCTGTTACGGTTATTCGTAACAGGGGTAGGGATTGTTTCGGTCGCGTTCTTTTTGATGAGAGCGATACCGGGCGATCCTGCGGCCTACATGCTTGGAGACTATGCCACCAAAGAGTCGATTACAGCCTTACGCGCGAAGCTCGGCCTCGATCAATCCGTTTGGCACCAATACACTTTATTTTTAAGCAACGCGGCCACCGGTAATTTAGGTACCTCGGTGGTCACCGGACAACCTGCCCTGCAAGAAGTGATGGCGAGTATCCCGTCTTCGGCCATTTTGGCAGTTTCGGGTCTGTTAATCGCGATCTTGATTGGGCTACCGTTGGGCATCGTTTGTGCGGTGCGGCAGGGAACCTGGGTTGATGTCAGTGTGATGCTCGGGGCCTTGGCTGGCATTTCGTTTCCGGTATTCTGGCTCGGCTTAGCTGCGATTTTGATGTTCTCTTATTGGATTCCAATCTTTCCAGCACTTGGTTCGAGTAATGCAAAAGATATTTTGACGCAAGTTCACCATCTTATTTTGCCCGCACTGGTACTCGGCGTATCGATCGCCGCATACATCGCGCGGCTCACACGCTCTGCAATGTTAGAGGTCTTGTCGCAAGACTATATTCGCGTCGCACGCGCCATGGGTGTATCCGAGCGACGTATTATTTTTAAACTTGCTTTGCGTAATGCGCTGGTGCCAATCTTGGCTGTGATTGGCGTCACCTTTGCCTGGTCTTTCGGCAATGCGATATTAATTGAAGCCGTCTTTAGCCGCCCCGGTCTGGGCTCGATGCTACTGAAAGCGATTTTGGCTCGAGATTATCAGTTGGTGCAGGCAGGTGTATTGATACTCGCCTCAATGGTCGTCCTGATTAACGCGAGTCTTGACTTGACGTACACCTTGATCGACCCAAGACTAAAGGCCTCATGACAACATCTTTCGAACAACAGCGGCTCGATCGCCAAAAGCGTCGCAAAGCGACCTTGCGCCGCTTTACCAGCCATCCGAGTCTGATGATCGGTACCGTTATTTTAATACTGCTCATCGCCGTTGCTTTGGCCGCCCCATGGCTTGCACCCTACTCGCCTACGCGCACAAGCTTGGTCAATACCTTGCAAGACGTCTCTTGGGCACACCCACTTGGAACAGACCAGTTTGGTCGCGATGTGCTCTCAAGACTGATTCATGGCACGCGCGTGTCTTTATTAGTTGCATTCTGGGTCGTCACCTTATCGCTGATCATTGGCACCATCGTCGGCGGAATCGCAGGCTTTTTCGGCGGATGGATTGATCGAAGCATTAATGTCGTTAACGACATTTTGATGGCATTTCCTGGATTTTTACTTGCACTCGCCATCGTAGCGACCCAGGGCTCATCGCTCGAATCGGTGATCATTGCGGTATCAATTGCCTACACGCCACGCGTCACTGCAGTGATGCGATCAGTCGCACTCACGATTCGCCCACGCCCCTTTATTGAGGCCTCTCGTTCGATTGGTATGACTTCAACGCGCATTCTGTTCAGACATGTCATCCCTAACGCCCTGCCCCCGGTCATTGTCGTTGCAACACTCAGTGCTGCTTCGGCCATCCTGGCAGAAGCAGGGTTAAGCTTTTTAGGCTTAGGTGTCAGGCCACCTATCCCAACCTGGGGCAACATCATCGCGGATGGTCAAGCATCAATCACGACAAATCCGCTGATATCGATCTCCTCTGGTCTTTGCATTGCCGCGATGGTCATTGCACTGAACCTCATTGGCGACGGCCTGAGAGATGCGCTTGACCCACAAATGCGTCGCCAAACGACAAAAATTTTATGACTGCCCCTTCAAAGGTATTGCTCGATATTCGCCACATCTCGGTTGCTGCGACCGATGCGCAGTCAACGACCCCTTTAGTCCACGACGTATCTCTTCAGGTGAATTCAGGAGAAACACTTGCGATCGTTGGCGAATCCGGCTCGGGAAAAACGTTAACTTTTTTAGCCGCGCTAGGGATCGCACCCAACAACCTCAAAGTCACCTCAGGCGAAGTTCTCTTTCAGGGTGACGATTTAACCAAGCTCAACCCTAACGAGCTACGCAAACGTCGCGGTACTGCAATTTCAATGGTGTTCCAAGATCCCTTGTCCGCACTGAATCCAGTCTTTTCGATCGGCACCCAAATCATTGAAGTCTTGCGCGCTCACTTGCCTTTGACTAAAGCTCAAGCGCGAGCGCGCGCAATCGAATTGCTCGAACGCGTTCACATCCCCGATCCTGCGCGACGGATTGATGATTACCCACATCAGTTTTCGGGCGGCATGCGACAACGAGCCTTGATCGCGATGGCCATTGCGCTCGAGCCTAAAGTTCTGATCGCTGACGAACCGACAACTGCGCTTGACGTAACAGTGCAAGCACAAGTCCTCGAGTTGCTGTCTGAGTTACGCGAAGAAACCGGGATGGCACTAGTCTTGATCACCCATGATCTTGGCTTAGTCGCAAGGCATGCCGATCGTGTCGCCGTGTTTTACGCCGGCAGGGTCGTTGAACAGGCGACGGTTCAAGCCTTATTTCACGAACCGCGTCACCCCTATACCGTTTCCTTATTTCGAACGATTCCCAGACTGGATAGTCCGACGAATATGGCCTTAACCCCAATCTCTGGCCAGCCGCCCAATTTGGCCCAGTTACCCGAGGGCTGTCCTTTTGCCCCACGCTGTTATCTCGCCAAACCAGACTGTGGGTCGATACAGGTCAAGCTCAGGGACACGACAAACCACGAACATCTGTCGGCTTGTCAATATTGGCCTGATGTTCAGCAAGCGAGTTGACATGAGCAATCCCGCACCGACCCCTTTGCTCGAACTGAAGAATATCTGCAAGACGTTCAATAGCACAACGTCTTGGCTCGGCCGGCCTTCAAAAGGGGTACAAGCCGTGGATGACGCCACGCTCTCGCTCTATCCCAACGAGACCCTTGGCTTGGTCGGCGAAACCGGCAGTGGAAAAAGCACCCTAGGGCGTATTGCTCTGCGCTTGATTGAACCTAGCTCGGGCACCGTGATGTTTGAAGGTCAAGACATCACTCATTTGTCTGCACGTGTATTACGCGAAAAACGACAACGCATGCAAATGGTCTTTCAAGATCCATATGGATCGCTGGATCCACGCATGAGCGTCGATAGGCTCGTCTCAGAGCCATTGGATGTACACAACATCGCGTATGCGGAGCGTCAAGAAAAAATGCAGGCGGCACTCAGACAAGTCGGCCTTGATCCTTCGCTTGCGCATCGCTATCCACATGAATTTTCTGGTGGACAACGTCAACGCATTGGCATCGCACGCGCCATGGTTCTTGATCCCGCTTTGCTGGTTTTAGACGAACCTGTCTCGGCGCTCGACGTGTCCATTCAAGCTCAAGTCTTAAATCTTTTACATGAGATTCAAACGCGTACCGGGGTGTCATACCTTTTTATTGCACATGATTTATCGGTAGTGCGCCACATCAGCCATCGCGTTGCGGTCATGTATCTCGGTCGTATTGTCGAAATTGGCACCCGCGACGCCATCTATAACCGGCCCAAGCATCCTTACACGGTCTCACTCTTATCCGCTGTTCCGATACCAGATCCAGATCTCGAGCGAGCTCGCAAACGCATTCCCTTAATTGGCGAAATCGGTTCAGCGAACAATACTCCAAGCGGCTGTCGCTTTCATCCGCGCTGTCCACGCGCGCGCGAGGTTGCTCAACAGTCAAGCCTCGCAAAACAAAAGGTAGGCCGCATTGAAATACCCATGATCTGTGCGACACAAGATCCCGCACTCGTCGGGTCTGAGCGAGAGCATGCCTGTGCCTGTCACTTTCCCCACGACACGTTGTAACGGATGAGCCAAACGATGAATAAATTAATCATTGAGGTGCGAATTAACGAATACGCGATGCGTGACGAAAATCCGCACGTACCGTGGACACCAGAAGAAATCGGTCGAGAAGCGCGTGCCATTCAAGATGCGGGGGCCTCAATCGTGCACTTCCATGCGCGCGCCGCGGATGGCTCACCGGCGCACGGCCTGGAGGATTATGCCGCACCAATTAGAGCCATACGCGCGAACTCTGACTTGATGATCAACCCAACACTTGGACAAATCACCAAAGGCGGCAAACTCGAACGAATCAGCCACATTGAGGCTTTTGCCGACGACCCTGTTTTGAAACCTGAAATCGTCGGTCTCGACCCAGGCTCAACCAATATCGATATTTTTGACCAGCAGAATCGACGCTTCGTGTCAGACGGAAAAGTCTACGTCAATGCGCACGAGACCTTAATCGCTTTTACAGAACGTTTTCGCGCGCTCGGGATCAAGCCCGCGCTTGCCTGTTGGAGCATTCCGTTTTTGCGTAGCGCGGCAGCCTTGATGGATATGGGCTTAGTGGCCGAGCCCGGCTATTTTTTGTTTGTTCATGGGGAGGGCGGTCAGCTCGGTGCGCACCCAGCAACAGCCGAGGGACTGAGAGCTTATACAGACCATCTTCCTAAGAATCGACAATCCGAGTGGGCAGTTTGCTGCAAGAGCGGCAATTTATTTCCGATCGCGCTCTCGGCAATTGGCCAGGGGGGGCATATCGCCATTGGAATCGGTGACTATGCCTACCCAGAACTCGGCTACCCTACGAACGCCACCTTGGTGCAAGAGATCGTCAAATTAGCCCAAATGGTCGGGCGCGAGGTTGCAACACCGGCTGAAGCGCGGAGTATTTTGGGCATTCGCCCAAGGTCTTGGTAAAAAGTCCGGTTTTTGCAGCGCAAAATTGAAGTTTTAGGTACTATTTCTGACATTCACGACATCTTCGCAACTCACATTTTTAAAACACTAGAGACAATCCCCATGCAAACAACTTCCCCTGCCCGCGTTCAAGTTTTTTGGCAGCCTGGCTGCTCTTCCTGTTTACGGACCAAAGAGTTTTTAACCAAGCAGGGAATCGACTTTGAATCGATCGATGTGCATAACGACCCAACGGGTATGGATAAGTTACGTGCCTTAGGTGCCCGTAGCGTGCCAGTTGTGGCACTCGGAGGCAAGTTTACGATGTGTCAGTCGTTCAACGATGTGATCAAGTTTTTAGATCTCAAAACAAAGTTGATGGATCCCCTGCCGCCAGAGCAACTCGTTGCCAAGTTAGACGTCGTCTTGCAAACAGCGATTCGGCTGATCCAGCAATTCAAACCTGATCAATTGCGCGAAAACTTTCGCAATCGCAACCGTAATCCAGCTGGTACGGCTTTTCATATTTTTCGTGTCGCGCAAATGGGCATTGAAGCTGCTCATCAAATCGATCTTAAATTTGAAAGCTTTAACGAAGTGGCTCCTGACGACTGGACGGCAAGCGATTTAGCCAAGCGGGGAGAATCCGTGCGGGCTGAACTGCTTGCGTGGTGGGCAAAAGAAGAAAACCGC
>JBAWWV010000021.1:0-23765 GCA_037146575.1 Alcaligenaceae bacterium
CGTCTCACGCCGCGCCCAGGCGCCTGCACATGATGTCGTTGCCCCGCCTGCTGCACATCATCGTCATTGCGCTACGCTATCGACTCGATGAACTTGTGCTGTCGGGCATCGAGCATCCACTGGCCTATCGTTTACTGTGGCTAGTGCGCTTGGGTTCGCGCCCAACGATGGCACGTGGTTTGCGTCTGCGCTTGGCGCTAGAGGCGCTAGGCCCGATCTTTGTGAAATTTGGCCAAGTCTTATCGACTCGTCGTGATCTGATCCCGATGGATATCGCCGATGAACTGGCCTTGCTGCAAGATCGGGTCGCCCCATTCGCCTCAGATAAAGCCGCTGCCATGATTCAAGCTGCACTTGGGGCGCCTACCTCATCACTATTCGCTCAGTTTGAAACCGATCCAGTTGCCTCTGCGTCAATTGCCCAAGTTCATTTTGCGGTGCTCCATGACGGGCGTCACGTCGCCGTCAAAGTCTTGCGTCCGGGCATGCTCGAAGTCATTGATAAAGATCTCTCGCTCATGCGTGTACTTGCAAGCCTGATACAGCGCTTGGTGCCGGATGGGCGACGCTTAAAGCCTCGCGAGGTGGTTGCCGAATTCGACAAACACCTGCATGACGAGCTTGACCTGTTACGCGAGGCCGCGAATTGCAGTCAGTTGCGCCGTAATTTTGGCCCAGAGAGCAAGCGCGGCGAGTTGCTGTGGGTGCCCGAGGTGATGTGGGATTATTGCGCCTCGACTGTCTTCACGATGGAGCGCATGTACGGCATCCCGGTTAGCCAAATTGAACGCTTGAAACAAGCGGGTGTCGATATCCCCACTCTGGCGCGCACTGGAGTTGAAATATTTTTTACGCAAGTCTTCGATGATGGATTTTTTCACGCAGATATGCACCCGGGCAATATTTATGTCTCTGATCAGCCCGAGACGCTAGGGCGTTATATCGCGCTCGATTTTGGCATTGTGGGTTCCCTCTCTGAGTTTGATAAAAACTATCTTGCTCAAAATTTTCTGGCCTTTTTTCAACGTGATTATCGACGTGTAGCGCGTCTGCACATTGAGTCAGGCTGGGTGCCAGCAACCACGCGCGAAGAAGAGCTCGAAGGGGCTGTTCGTGCGGTTTGCGAGCCCTATTTTGATCGCCCTTTGGCTGAAATCTCACTTGGACAAGTGTTATTACGCCTATTTCAGACCTCTAGGCGGTTTAATGTTGAAATACAGCCCCAATTGGTACTGTTGCAAAAGACCCTTTTAAATGTCGAAGGATTAGGTCGCCAGCTCGATCCGCAGTTAGACTTATGGAAAACGGCTAAACCTTACCTTGAACGCTGGATGCTTGAGCGGGTTGGTTTAAAAGGGACTCGTAAGAAACTGATGCAAGAAGCCGGTCAGTGGGCGCAATGGTTACCTGAATTACCGCGGTTGGTGCATGCTCAGCTTAGTCGCGCAGATGTGTCGAGTCAGGTCTTGCACGAGCTGCAGCAGATGCGGCGCTCGCGTGAACAAAGCAATCGTGTTCTAGTGGTACTAACGGGCGTAGCTGCCCTGAGTTTGGCAGTGGCACTCTGGACGCTCATGCGTTGATTGAAATTTAAACATTAAAGGCAGTGAACATGCTCTACACAGAACTTTTTAAGTCAATGGAATCCGTGCGCTGGAACATGGCCACCGATATCCCATGGCAGGATTTTGATCGCAGCAAACTCACTGACGAGCAGGCGCAGACGATCAAAATGAATGCCATCACCGAATGGGCCGCGTTGCCTGCGACTGAAATGTTTTTGCGTGACAACCGCGACGACAGCGATTTTTCGGCCTTTATGTCGGTCTGGTTCTTTGAAGAGCAAAAGCACTCACTCGTGCTGATTGAATATCTGCGTCGTTTTGCCCCCGACTTAGTTCCCACTGAAGAAGAACTGCACCGCGTGCGCTTCGAGTTCGACCCCGCGCCCCCGCTCGAAACGCTGATGCTGCATTTCTGTGGTGAGGTGCGTCTCAATCACTGGTATCGTCGCGCCTCTGACTGGCATACCGAACCCGTGATCAAAGAAATTTATAAAGTGATCGCGCAAGACGAGGCTCGTCACGCAGGCGCTTATTTGCGCTACATGAAGCGCGCGCTCACTCAGCGTGGACAAGAAATCGGCGCGCAGGCGCGCATGGCGTTTGCCAAAATCGGGGTCTTGATGGCTTCGGCGCATCGTACGCCTCAAGCGCTGCATCCAACTAACTTGCATGTCAATAAAGATATGTTTCCTAATGACACGGTTCAGTCAAAATTGCCCGAGCCAGGATGGCTTGAGCGTTGGCTAGACAATCAAATTGTGTTTGATAAAGACTGGGAACACAAAGTCAGCACGCGTATTTTGCATAACATGTCGCTCTTAATGGATAGTTCGTTTAAGACCGTGCAAGACTTGAATCGCTATCGCAAAGAACTGATTCGGTCAGCCACGGGGGCTGTAGGTTCAGTCGCTTGAGCGCGCGCTTCGAGGGCAAGCTGCTGTCAGCACAGCAGGCCGTTGAAAGGGTTGCAGGCGGTCAGTGGCCCAAGCCGTTGGTGTTTACCAATGGCGTGTTTGATATTTTGCACCGTGGCCACGTGACGTATCTTGATGAGGCCGCGCAGCTTGGGGCAACCTTGGTAGTGGGCGTGAACTCAGACGCCTCTGCTAAGCGTTTGGGCAAAGGGCCAGATCGTCCACTGAATACAGCAGCCGATCGCAGTGCGTTGTTAGCGGCACTCGAAAGCGTGACGGCCGTAGTCATCTTCGACGAAGACACTCCTCTTGAAATCATCGGGCAGCTTCGGCCAGATATTATCGTCAAGGGTGGGGATTACCAGATGCAAGTGCTGCCCGAAACTAAGCTCGTTGAGTCTTGGGGCGGCAAAGCAGTTGCAATACCGTTTGAGTTTGCGCGCTCAACGACCAACTTAGTTGAAAAAATTCGACAAAGTTAAGGGCTTGTATCGCGAGACAAGCTGTTTAAGTCTGACGCCCAGGCTGCGCTTTGCAAGCCAGCGTGAACCGGCGGCCGCTACCGCTAGAAAATTTTTTAGAACTTGAAACGCGAGCCACAGGCCCCGGTGAGCGGCTTGATCACGGTTTCAAAGAGTGACGTCGTTTCAAAGCTTGCGGCGGTGGTGCGTGTGATGCGAAAGGCAGTCATTGAGGGTGCCTGGCCAACGATCACAACCATGCGTCCACCGATTTTCAATTGGTATTTCAGTGCGTTTGACACCTTGTCGACGCCACCGCTGACCAAAATTGCATCGTATTCGGCCGTGCCCCAGCCGTTATTGCCGTCACCGGTTTCAATCGCGACATTTTTAATTTGTGCCTTTTGTAAATTTTGTTGCGCAAAACTTGCCAAGCGTGGATCGATTTCAATCGTCGTGACGGTGCGAGCCAAGCACGCCAGCAAGGCAGCTTGATGACCCGAGCCGGTGCCAATTTCAAGCACGCAGTCGTCGTGCTTGAGGGCTAAGAGTTGGGTCAGGCGGGCTTCGAGTTTGGGGCTAAGCATGACCTGACGGGTGTCGACGGTACCGAGCTGTAATGGGATCTCAATGTCTGCAAAGGCCAAGTTTCGAAAAGCGGGCGGCACGAACAGTTCGCGTTGCACCTTGAACAGGGCTTCGATGACGTTGGCGTCAAACACGCCAACGGGCCGAATTTGTTGTTCAACCATATTGAAACGGGCGCGCTCAAACTCAGGCAAAGTCAATGCATTCATAATTTGGTGTGCACAGGCACTTATTGCGGAAAACCCTTATTGTAAGGGTTTTCCTGACCACAGCGCATGAAAATGGTGCACAGGACCGTGCCCATGCCCAACCTTGAGCGAGTCTGCGCGGCTAATGGCCTGAACGAGGTAATCCTTAGCACGCTTAGTGACCTCGGGTACATCTTGAAGTTGCGGCAAAAGTGCAGTGATAGCGGCCGAGAGTGTGCAGCCAGTTCCGTGCGTGTTGCGCGTCGGGATTCGGTGCCCCGGCAACTCGATCATTTTGTCGCCATCATGAAGCACGTCAATCGTATCGTTGCCAGGCAGATGTCCCCCTTTCACCAGTACCCAGCGATGCCCGCCGTGGGTCATCATATTGCGCAAGCGTTCAGCAACCCGACGCATCTCGCGGACCGTCTCGACTGAGCGCATTTCAAGTAACACCCCAGCCTCTGGCAAATTAGGGGTAATCAACGTTGCCAACGGCAGTAACTGCTCACGGAGGGCACCGATGGCCTTTTGCTCAAGCAGCAAATCGCCACTCTTTGAGACCATGACCGGGTCTAGCACCAAGTGGGCAGGCAAGAAGTGCCCGAGGCGGTCCGCAACGACTTCTATGACACCTGCTTGCCCTAGCATCCCTAGCTTGACGGCGTGGATCTCAACGTCAGCAAACAGGGTATCGATTTGTGCGCGAACAAACTGCGGGTTGACGGGTGAGATATCGGTGACTGCCTGTGTATTTTGTGCGGTCAGGGCCGCCACCACAGCACAACCATAGGCGCCCAGTGCACTCATTGCCTTGATGTCTGCCAAAATACCGGCGCCGCCTGAAGGATCCATGCCGGCGATCGTCAGCGTGTTGGGAATGACCCGTGCGACTGTCTCGTCGCTCATGTCTTGGTGTTCGAGGCAAGGGGGGCGATCAGACCCGTGGTTGGTGAGCTCGGTGCCCCCTGGTAGGTTTTGCGGGGCACTCGTCCGGCCAGAAACGCCTCACGTCCGGCCTCAACGGCTTTTTTCATGGCGCTTGCCATGAGCACGGGATTTTGTGCTCCCGCGATCGCTGTGTTCATCAGCACGCCATTGCAGCCCAGCTCCATGGCAATCGCGGCGTCTGAGGCTGTGCCGACACCCGCATCGACTAACACAGGGACTTTCGACTGATCAATAATCAGGCGTAGGTTCCAGGGGTTTAAGATCCCCATGCCTGACCCAATCAACGAGGCCAACGGCATCACTGCGACGCAGCCGATATCTTCGAGCATGCGGCACTGGATCGGATCATCGGTGCAATAGACCATCACATGAAAACCGTCGGCGACCAAGGTCTTAGCCGCGGCGAGTGTTTCAGGCATATTCGGAAACAGGGTGTGCGGATCGCCGAGTACCTCTAGCTTGACCAAGGTGTGCCCATCGAGCAGTTCGCGCGCCAACCGAAGCGTGCGTACGGCCTCGTCAGCCGAGTAGCAACCAGCGGTGTTGGGTAGCAGGGTGAATTGGCTAGGAGGTAGATATTCAAGCAAGCTAGGTTCGCCCGCTGTTTGTCCGATGTTGGTGCGGCGAATGGCGACCGTAATGATTTGCGCACCGCTGGCGTCGATTGCCTCGCGGGTTTGAGCAAAATCTTTGTATTTTCCGGTGCCCACAAGCAGCCGTGAGTGGTAGGCTTTACCGGCAATCACCAACGGATCAGACGAGGCTGTTTTCATATTTTTTGCATGAAGGTCATTAAGTTAGCGCGCGGCGACTGGCGGCAAACCAGTCGCGATCGCAACAGTTTAACGTGCCTAGCCCGCAGGGTGGTTGCGCCTGGACTCGAGCCTATTTTCGACTTTGCTCAACGAGGTCACAAATCGGCTCGGCCATCTCGATCAAACGTGGGCCAGAGCGAAACACGGCATCCGCGTCAATCATAAACACGCGACCCAGGCGCGCTGCTGGCAGGCCGGTAGCCTGCCAAGCATTGACACCGGCGGCATCGACGACCGGCACGACTCCCGCTCCCGTGCGTGCGATCAGCACAAGCTCAGGTGCCTTAGCGGCTAGCTGCGCAAGGCTGAGCTTTGGCGCACCGATGCCTTCATCGGTGATGACATTGCTGCCGCCGCACAACGTGATGACATCGGACAAGAGATGCTCGCGCGTTAAGGCGCTGTCAGGCTCGGAGCCGGCTTGCAGTAAAACACGCACGACGCGTTTGCCTGCAGAAGCGCGCGCCAAGGAGTCTAACTTCTGACGGAGTGCCTCTGCCCGCGAATGCGCCACATTGGTAGTGCCCAGAAGTACTCCATAGGTTTCTACGCTGTCGGCGATTTCAATGAGCGAGGTCGGCGTACTGATGAACACAGGTATGTTTAGAGACGCGAGTGAGTCAAGCGCAGAGGTGAGCCAGCCAATGATGAGGTCTGGCTTGTAAGCCGCGATACGGGTTGGGTCGGGAGTACGCTGATCACCAAGCTTGGGAAGACCAAGCGCTTGGGCCGGAAAATCACTACCCTGTGTGGTTGCAACAAGCTTATCTCCGCCGCCTGCTGCAAAAATTAATTCAGTGATGTGAGGCGACAGCGAGATCACACGACGAGCCGGCCCGTTAAGTAGTACCGCCCGACCACTGTCATCAATGACCTCGATTTCAGTCGTGCTGGCCGCGGATGCCAACACGCACCACGCCAACATACAACAAGCCAAAAAGCTGACCTTACCAAAAAAAACGCGTCTCACAGAATTAGTCCAACAATCACTCGATGGTTGATGCTACATCCGCCACGCCAAGTTGACAAACACATTCGAGCCCAAGGTGCTGTAGCCCGAGATCAGGGTGTACTGTTTGCCAAAGACGTTGTTCCAGCGCACTTGCACTTCGGCGCCCTCTGGCAGTGGATAGCTTCCCATCAGGTTAAGTAAACTATAGCCACCTAGACTGCCGCCTGACATGGTGTCTTTGCGCTCGCTGCTGACATACCATTCGGCAGTTAAGCGGGCGCGCCACACGGCTTGATCCAGCGCAAGCTTCGCCACTTGCTGAGCCCGTTGTGGCAACAAGGCGCCGGTCTCGGCGTTGCGTGGGTCAAGCCAGTTTAGGCTGCCTCGCACTTGCGTGTCGCTAGTGAACCGATGCGAACCAAACAGACTCACGCCTTGAATCAACGCTTGCCCAACATTGATCGGCACGTAGGGGGAGTAAATATCTCCAGGGACCAGCGGCTGATTCAAAATCAAGTTAGTAATCTCGTTGCGATAAGCAACCAAACTTAACTGGGTTTGTTCAGTCGAGTACTTCAACCCCAGCTCGATATTGCGTGACTTCTCTGGTTGCAGCAAGGGGTTGCCCGCATAAAAAGGCGTGACCGGCCAGTAGAGTTCGTTAAAGTTAGGCGCACGAAAGCCCGTGTTTGCGCCGACGGTGGCCCGCCACTGAGATGAGAGCGATAGCCCGTATACCAGGCTCCCGGTGACAAAGTTGCCGTACTGCGAATTATTGTCGTTGCGCACGCTCGCCTGCACCGACTGCTGCCCCCAAGTACCCCGATAGATCCCGAAAAGCGAGTTGGTATAGCGCGTGGTCTGTTGGTAGTTTACGTAGGAAGCCAGCGGATAGTCGCCATTTGAGAGAGTGCCATCGACACTTTGCTCAAGACGCTCATAGCCAAGCGATACGATTTGGGTGGGCGAAAACTTAAGGTCATTTTGCCAAAGATATTGCCCTTGTCGAGTATCAAAATGCTGCTTGCCATCGGCAGGGTTGGTAGGTACAAGTTGCGCCCCGGCGTTAACCGTCTGGTAGCTCTGGTTGGTGAAGCCGGCGCGCAACGTGCTGGTCCAAAAATCAGACACTCGGTTTTTGCTGGTCAGCATGTTGGTGCTGACAGTTTGAATGCCTCGGTCATTAAAATAAGGCGTGCCCGCGTCGTAGCCGCCATTGACGCTCGATTGATAACTTTGAAACGTGAGGGTTTGGCCCGCTTGCCAGGTATAGCCTAAGGTGCCCCCGATGTTGCTGCGGTAGTACGAGTCTTTATCGGGGTTGTAAGAATAATTACCAGGTCTTGTGGCGTTGGTGCCCCCGCTTTGCCCGTAGCCGCCAAACAAGCTGTAGACCCAACCATCAGCGGCACCTGACAAGCCCGCGTCATACTGCGTGGTGGCGTAGCTGCCTACTCCGGCGTTTGCATAGGCCGAAAACGGTCGGTCTTGGTCGCCCCGCGTGATGATGTTGACGACTCCGCCAATCGCATCGGCGCCATATAGGCTGCTTGCGGTGCCCCGAACAATCTCAACGCGTTCGATGCTGTTCAGTGGGATTGCACCAAGCGGCGCGTCGCCACTGGTTGCGCTGTTGACGCGCAGACCGTCGATCAGAATGAGCGATTGGTTGCTATTGGTACCGCGAATATTAACGCTGCCCTGTGACTGGGGGCCGCCATAGTTAAGTGCCTCGATACCGTGCTCGCGGGCGAGCGCGTCAGCTAACGTGCCATTGGGTAAGGCGTCTAGCTCATCGCGACTGATCACACTGTTGTCGCCTAGTGTGTCTGCCAGTGGCTCGGCGGTGCGCCCAGGGGTCACCACAATGGTCGCAAGTTGTGGAGTGGGTCCGAGTTTCAGTTGATTAGAGGCCGCTTCGGTGGGTGCCCTCACAGAGCTTGCGCTGGTGGCTGGCGTCGTCGGAGTGGAGGTAGTGTTTTGCCCGAGCGCGCTCGTTGTGACGGCCAAGGCCGCGGCAGCGGCGCAGAGCCGAGAGGTTAAATATTGCATCAGTACAGCCTCGTAATGGTCTGCGTCCCCGCAGGCCTTGAACGTTCAAAAAGATTCAATACCCTTACGGGTCTTGTTCTTTGCTTAAACTGGCCGGTATCGGGCTGGCACCAAGGTTTTATTGCTCAAACCTTGGTGTTGACCGTTGCGGGGGCAGCACAGGCACAACCGTCTTGCGACGTGTTTCCCTGTTTCCCGTTTAACTTTCCCAATGCGGTACGTAAACCCTAAAGGCGCGCACCTGTATGCATCGAAAGCACCAGTTCTATGGCGAATGTTACACCACGGTGTTTTTGGTAAACTGTAACGTCAGTCATTGGTTCGTTTGAAGCCGCGGTTTGTGCGGTGCTTGACCGATAAACTACCCCCTCATGGTTGTTCTAATTTTCAGTGCTTTTATTCTAGTTTTTAGTGCTTGTCGTTTTATGGCGCTTTAAACTCGGTGCAGCTTCTCTTTGCATCGTCACTCAGATTTTTAGCGTCGCGATGGCTTACCCTAAATTACCTTTTCCGCTTGCAAGCTATACCCGAGGCGCTGACTTTGCGCGCGCGCTTGGCTCACGCATCATGATTCTTGATGGCGCGATGGGCACCATGATTCAGCAATACAAACTCTCTGAAGCTGACTTTCGCTCAGACCGTTTTGCTGCGCACGGCAAAGATGTCAAAGGCAACAACGAATTACTTTCGCTGACCCGCCCCGACATCATCCTTGAGATTCATAAGCAGTACCTTGCCGCCGGTTGTGACGTGATCGAAACCAACACCTTTGGCGCCACCACGATTGCGCAAGGTGATTACGAGTTAGCAGAACTGGCCTACGAGCAAAACTTAGAATCTGCTCGCCTGGCGCGAATCGCCTGCGATGCTTACAGCACGCCCGAGCGCCCACGTTTTGTGGCAGGTGCCTTGGGGCCTCAACCTAAAACCGCTTCGATCTCACCCGATGTGAACGATCCTGGCGCACGCAATGTCACGTTTGACGAATTGCGGGTGGCCTATACCGAGCAGCTGAACGGTTTACTTGATGGTGGGGTCGATCTCATCTTGATCGAAACCATTTTCGATACGCTCAACGCTAAGGCTGCAATTTTTGCAGTTGAAGAAGTCTTTGAAGCGCGCGGTGAGCGCCTGCCTGTGATGATTTCGGGCACCGTCACTGACGCCTCAGGGCGGATCCTGTCGGGTCAAACCGTCGAGGGGTTCTGGAACTCAGTTCGCCATGCGCGCCCGATCACAATCGGTTTGAATTGCGCACTCGGCGCGGCGCTGATGCGCCCTTATATCGCCGAGCTTGCAAAGATTTGCGACACCTACGTTTGCGTGTATCCCAACGCGGGTCTGCCAAATCCCATGAGTGATACTGGCTTTGACGAAACGCCTGCAGACACTTCAGCGTTGCTTGAAGAGTTCGCTCGAGCAGGCTTGGTCAACATGGCCGGGGGTTGTTGCGGGACCACACCCGAACACATTCAAGCGATTGCCGAAAAAGTCCAGTCCTTGCCCATCCGGTTGGTGCCCGAGATCGCGGTTAAAACGCGCCTGTCAGGCCTTGAAGCGTTGAACATCGATGACGAATCTTTGTTCGTTAACGTTGGCGAGCGTGCAAACGTTACCGGTAGTAAAGCGTTTGCTCGTCTGATCCGCGAAGAAAAGTACGACGAGGCCGTTGCAGTTGCTCGCCAACAAGTTGAAAATGGCGCGCAAATCATTGATATCAACATGGACGAAGCCATGCTTGACTCAGTGGCGTGTATGCATCGCTTTTTGAACATGATCGCCTCAGAGCCTGACATCGCACGCGTGCCGGTGATGATCGATAGTTCAAAATGGTCCGTCATTGAAACTGGCTTAAAGTGTGTGCAAGGCAAATCGATCGTGAATTCGATCTCGTTAAAAGAGGGAGAAGAGCCATTCTTAAAACAAGCGCGGTTATGTCGCTTGTACGGCGCCGCCGCTGTGGTGATGGCCTTTGACGAAAAAGGTCAGGCCGATACGCTTGAGCGTCGAAAATTGATTTGTACGCGCGCTTACAACTTGTTGATCGACAAGGTTGGGTTTCCGCCCGAAGACATTATTTTTGATCCAAACGTTTTTGCCATCGCCACTGGCATTGACGAGCATAACCATTACGCGGTTGATTTTATTGAATCTACCAAATGGATTCGCGAGAATCTGCCTCACGCACGCATCTCTGGCGGGGTCTCGAACGTCAGTTTCTCGTTCAGAGGCAACGAGCCTATCCGCGAGGCAATTCACACGGTGTTTTTGTATCACGCGATTCGCGAAGGCATGACCATGGGGATCGTCAATGCGGGCCAATTGGGCGTGTACGCCAATATCGATCCCGCGTTGCGCGAGTTAGTTGAAGACGTGGTGCTTGATCGTGAATAAAGCAAAGGCGCTGGGCAAAAAAGATTTAAACGATACGCGCACGCCAACCGAGCGATTGGTTGAATTCGCCGAAAACTTTAAAGGCAACGGCATCAAGCGCGAAGAAGATCTCGCCTGGCGCCAGCAATCGGTGGATAAGCGCCTGGCCCATGCCATGGTGCACGGCATGACGCAGTTTATTGTTGAAGATACTGAAGAAATCCGCCAGCAGATTGCCGATCGCAACGGCCGCCCCATCGAGGTCATCGAAGGCCCGCTGATGGATGGCATGAATATCGTGGGCGATTTGTTTGGCGAAGGAAAAATGTTTTTGCCGCAGGTGGTGAAATCTGCCCGCGTGATGAAGCAAGCTGTGGGGCACCTGATCCCGTTTATCGAAGCTGAAAAAAAGCTTATTGAGGCTGCCGGTGGTGATGTGCGTGCAAAAGGCAAAATCGTGATCGCAACCGTCAAGGGCGATGTGCACGATATTGGCAAAAACATCGTCACGGTGGTGCTTCAGTGTAATAACTTTGAAGTCGTCAATATGGGTGTGATGGTGCCTGCTGCCGAGATTTTGGCGCGTGCCAAAGCCGAAAAAGCTGACATTGTTGGCCTATCGGGCTTGATTACGCCAAGCCTCGAAGAGATGGCCTATGTCGCCAGCGAGATGCAGCGCGACGAATATTTTCGTAGTCGTAAAATCCCGTTGATGATTGGCGGCGCCACAACGAGTCGGGTGCATACGGCCGTCAAAATTGCGCCGCATTATGAGGGCCCTGTGATTTATGTGCCCGATGCCAGCCGGTCGGTTGGGGTTGCGCAAAATTTGGTCTCTGAAACAGCCAATACCTATCTTGAAGAGCTTGCGGTTGAATACGAAGACGTGCGTCGTCGCCATGCTGCACGTAAAGCCACACCTCTGATGTCTTTGGTTGATGCGCGTGCGGCAAAACCTGCGATCGACTGGGCGGGTTACACGCCGCCACGCCCTAAATTTATCGGGCGTCGCACCTTTAAAAATTTCGACTTAGCTGAGCTCGCAACCTATATCGACTGGACCCCATTTTTTCAAACCTGGAGTCTCTTTGGTCAGTATCCGGCGATCTTGGATGACAAGGTGGTGGGCGAACAGGCGCGCGAGGTTTTGGCCGATGGCCAGGCGATGCTCAAGCGCATGGTTGATGGCCGCTGGTTAACAGCCAATGGTGTCGCGGCGTTTTACCCCGCGAATACCGTCAATGACGACGACATCGAAATCTATACCGATGAAACCCGCGAAAAGGTATTGTTTACCTGGCGTGGCTTGCGTCAACAGGGCATGAAGCGCGAGGGCGTCGAAAACAAATGTTTGGCTGACTTTATCGCGCCCAAAGAGTCTGGCGTGATGGATTACATCGGTTTGTTTGCGGTCACAGCAGGCTTAGGCATCGAGAAAAAAGAACAAGAATTTGAACGCGCTAATGATGATTACTCGGCCATCATGTTTAAGTCACTGGCTGATCGCCTCGCCGAGGCGTTTGCCGAGGCGCTGCACGCGCGTGTTCGTAAAGACATTTGGGGCTATGTGCCTGACGAATCGTTGACTAACGAGCAAATGATCAAAGAAGCCTATCAAGGGATACGACCTGCGCCGGGTTACCCTGCCTGTCCAGAGCATGTGGTTAAACGTGAAATGTTTGAGGTGCTTGACGGTGCCGATATCGGCATGATGCTGACAGAAAGCTATGCCATGCATCCAGCCGCCAGCGTATCGGGATTTTATTTTAGCCACCCACAGTCGCAGTACTTCAGCGTGGGCATTATTGGCGATGATCAAGTGGCGGATTACGTCAAGCGTTCGGGCCGCACAGAAAAAGACGTGAAACGAACGCTGGCGCCCAATCTGGGGTAATGCGTTCGCTCACCAGGCAAGCGTTTCAAGTAAAAAAGCAGTCGCGACAGCGGCACCTAAGACTGTAGTGACCCAGTTGCGGCCCAGCGCGTTGGGTTGGCTTTCAACGTAACGATACAGAAGCGCGCCGGCCCCAACTGAGAGGATGACCGCAAGCATCAGGCCTAGCGCGTTGATGAGTACCCCGGTCGGGAAAAACCTCGCCCAAAGCGCATTCATTCCAATCACAAAGCCATAGTGAATCAAAAAAATTGAATACGAGCGCTGACCTAGCCACGTCAACAGACCTGGATGTGGCCATTGGGCAAGCCAGCCACGTTGGCCCGCGATGGCAACAATGATTGCAGTGGCCAGTGCCACGACGATTGGATTGCGATATTGCAACCATAAAGCCACTGAGCCAAGTGCCGCGATCGTGAATAAAAAGATGCCACCCAAGGTGTTGCGTGTTGACCAGTAGGCCAACATTCCTAGTGCGTAGGCGCCAAAGAAGTAGGGGGCGTAATCCTCATACTGACTGTGGCGATTCATCACCCACAACGAGGCGGCAGCCAGAGCGATCATCAAACACGGAAACACCCAGCGCCAGGTGGTCGCCACGCGCGCACTGAAGGCAGTGAGTAAGACCGTCAGTATAAATAACTGAAAATCAATCGCGACATACCAGACACCTGCCGATAGAGCTTCAACACCGGTGAGATCGTGTAGCAACAAGGCGTGCGCCAGTAACTGTACGAGGCTTGGCGGCGCTGAAAGCGAGTCGTGTACAAACCAAGGCCTGACGATTGCGGTGATTAAGATCGCAGAGGCAATCGCAAATAAAAATGGTGTGACTAGGCGACTGTATCGTTTAAGAATGAGGCTTAGAACCGAGTGACTTGAAGCATGTGCGAACCCAAGCTTGCGAGCGAACCCCTCTGGCGCGAGCTGAGACGCGACTAAAAAACCAGCCAATACAAAAAACATTTGTACGGCTAAGCGCGCGTAGATTTCAAGCCCACCGATGAGTGTAGGTAAATCGCCGCGCACCACGTCAGACATTGGCCCGTACACCGCGAGATGATGCAGGACAATGGCAACGCACCCAAGACCTTTCATGGCGTCGAGCAGTGGCAGGCGAGAAGTGGTCATCAGATTTGCGATATTTTCTCTGCAGTTTATCGAGCTAGGCTGGCTGAGTTGCCGCGCGTTAAGCGCACAGCCGTTTCATTAAAGAATCAAGCCCCGCACGAAGCAGGGCTTGAACATTTGCTGCTGCACTCAAGAACTAAAGAGCCAAAGGTCACCAGGACTTGAAAGCACGAGGGTTTTAAGTTTTGTGATAAATCTCAGAGCCTTTTTTCACAAACTCAATCGCTTTTTCTTGCATCCCCGCCTTCAGCGCAGCATCGTTTTCGACGCCGAGTTTTTTGGCATAGTCACGCACGTCTTGCGTAATTTTCATACTGCAAAAGTGTGGGCCGCACATCGAGCAAAAGTGCGCCACTTTCATGGAGTCTTTAGGCAAGGTCTCGTCATGAAAGTCTTTAGCTGTGTCAGGATCCAGACCAAGATTGAACTGATCATCCCAGCGAAACTCGAAACGCGCCTTCGACAAGGCATTGTCACGAATCGCAGCACCCGGATGTCCTTTGGCCAGATCGGCAGCGTGCGCTGCGATCTTGTAAGTGATGATGCCGTCTTTGACGTCTTTTTTGTTAGGCAAACCCAGATGCTCTTTGGGTGTGACATAGCAGAGCATGGCGGTACCATACCAGCCGATCAGGGCCGCGCCAATGCCAGACGTAATGTGGTCGTAGCCTGGAGCGATGTCGGTGGTCAAGGGGCCAAGGGTATAGAAAGGCGCTTCGTCGCAATGCTTGAGCTGCATGTCCATATTTTCTTTGATCAATTGCATGGGCACGTGGCCCGGGCCTTCAATCATGACTTGCACGTCGTGCTGCCAGGCCACCTTGGTGAGTTCACCCAAGGTTTTTAATTCAGCAAACTGCGCTTCGTCGTTAGCGTCAAAGCCAGAGCCTGGGCGCAAGCCATCGCCAAGCGAAAAGCTCACGTCATAGGCCTTCATGATTTCGCAGATGTCTTCAAAGCGCTCGTACAAGAAACTTTCTTTGTGATGCGCCAGGCACCACTTTGCCATGATCGAACCGCCGCGCGACACAATGCCGGTCATGCGATCGGCTGTCATCGGAATAAATGGTAAACGCACGCCGGCATGGATGGTGAAGTAATCCACGCCTTGCTCGGCCTGCTCGATCAGTGTGTCGCGAAAGATTTCCCAAGTTAAGTCTTCGGCTTTGCCGTCGACTTTTTCAAGCGCTTGGTAAATCGGCACGGTACCAATCGGCACAGGTGAATTACGCAAAATCCATTCGCGTGTTTCGTGAATATTTTTGCCTGTTGATAAATCCATGACGGTGTCGCCACCCCAACGAATTGACCAGGTCATTTTTTCAACTTCTTCAGCAATACTCGAACTCACGGCCGAGTTGCCAATGTTGGCATTAATCTTGACCAAAAAGTTACGCCCGATCGCCATGGGTTCAACTTCAGGGTGATTGATGTTGAGCGGGATGATGGCGCGACCACGTGCAATCTCAGAACGCACAAATTCGGGCGTCATCGTGCTGGGGATCGACGCACCAAAGGATTCACCCGGATGTTGACGCAACATACGACGCGCCATTTTTTCACCTTCGGGGCCCGTGGCACGCAGGCTTTCAATGTATTGTTCGCGACGCAGGTTTTCGCGAATCGATACGTACTCCATCTCAGGCGTAATGATGCCGCGACGGGCATAGTACATTTGCGACACGTTGGCGCCTGCTTTGGCACGGCGTGGGTGACGTTGCAAGTTAAAACGCATGGCGGTTAGCTTTGGGTCAACTAAACGTTCTTGACCATAAGTGCTACTTGGGCCAGCAAGCAATTCTGTGTCGCCGCGCTCTTCAATCCAAGCCCGACGCATCTCGGGCAAGCCACGGCGGATATCAATTTTGACGTCGGGGTCAGTGTAGGGGCCGCTGCAGTCATAGACCGTTAATGGCGGATTTTTTTCACCACCAAAAGAGGTCGAGGTATCTTCTTGTTCGATCTCGCGAAACGGTACCCGAATATCAGGGCGTGAACCGATCTCGTAAACTTTGCGCGATTTTGGCAAAGGCGCAACTGCGGCCGCGTCAACTTCGGCGGTGGCAGCTAAAAATTTTGGGGTGGCATTCATTGAAGGGCTCCGATTTTTTTAATTGGAGCCGAATCGGGATGGATTCCGACCATGTCGGAACGCGCTCCCAGCTTCGGCATTATCCGTACTGGTACGAAGGGACTCTCTCAACCTGGCCACTGGCCAAGTACCCCCGCATAATAATTGGGAGTATAGGACGTCTTTAAGGATTTGGCACGTTGACCCTCTGCCGGGGAGGGGGATCTGGCGGTTGAGGGAAAACAAGCCTGCTTGCAGCGTGATTGTTTGGGTTACACAAGCGGCGTAAACGACGAACCGTGAGCTGATACGTTGCCAGACGTCAGTCGAGGATAATCAAATTGTCGCGGTGCATCAATTCGCTTTCTGGCATGACGCCCAAAATATCTGCGATCTGCGCTGAAGGCTGGCCCATAATGCGTCGGGTGTCTGCCGATGAATAGTTGACCAAGCCGCGGGCACACTCTTTGCCTGCTGAGTCTACGCACGCCACGACATCGCCCGGCTCAAATTCACCTTCAACCGCTCGCACACCAACCGGCAGCAGGCTTTTGCCCTCAAGCACCAAGGCCTTGATCGCGCCAGCATCGAGCACCAGCTTGCCGCGTAGGCGTAGATGATCAGCCATCCATTGTTTGCGTGCTGAAAGCACAGGCAGTTCGGCTCTGAGCTCAGAGCCAAGGCACTCGCCTTGTGCCAAGCGCACCAAAACGTCGGGTTCGCGGCCAGAGGCGATGACAGTGTGTGCGCCACTGCGTGCTGCCCGCTTGGCAGCCAAAATCTTGGTGAGCATGCCACCTGTACCTAAGCCGCCGCCGGTACTACCCGCCATGGCCTCTAGCGAGGCATCGCCTGCCAAGCCCCGTGACACAAATAAAGCGCTGGGATTTTTACGGGGGTCTGAGTCATACAAGCCCCGTTGGTCGGTCAGGATGATTAAGGCGTCGGCCTCAATCAGGTTGGTGACTAGTGCGCCAAGCGTGTCGTTATCACCCACAGCGATTTCTTCTGTGGCAACCGTATCGTTTTCATTCACAATCGGCACGACGCCTAAGCGTAGCAGTGCAAACAGAGTTGAGCGCGCGTTGAGGTAGCGCTGGCGGTTGGCCAGATCTTCGTGCGTCAGCAAAATCTGGGCGGTTCGTAGATTGTGTTTTGCAAAGGCCACTTCGTAGGCTTGCGCCAAGCCCATTTGGCCGACTGCGGCGGCGGCTTGAAGTTCGTGCATCAAGGTAGGCCGCTTGGCCCAACCTAAACGCGCCATACCCTCGGCGATCGCACCGCTTGATACCAAGACCACTTGTTTACCTTGCGACCTAAGGGCAGCGATTTGACTCGCCCACTGTGAGACGGCCTCGCGATCGATGCCTTGACCGTCGTTGGTGACCAGCGACGAGCCCACCTTGGCCACGAGCCGTGTGGCCGAGGCGATGACAGAGGGTGATCCAGAAGGGGCGATTGAGGTGGACGTCATCTCAAATTGAATAAACGTTTAAACATATTGCAAAGTATAAAGGCTGTGACAAGCGCTGCTGCTCAGTCACAAGCCACTTTACGCCCCACCTGTGTTACCGCACAAGCACTCGGCGCGCCCGTTAGTAAGCAAACACCGACAGTTACGATAGGATTATTTATTTTTCGGGCGCCGGCCGTGTATCGGCTGCGCTGCGAGTTTCGTCAAACCGCGGATCTTCAGCCACGAAAGTGCCGTCGGCCAAATCTTCGGCGATATTGTCTTCTTGGCGGTAGGCGTCGATTGCGTTTTGCAGATCCCAGATTAGCTGTTGTGTGCCGTCACCCGACAAGGCTGAGATGGCAAACACTGGGCCCTTCCATTTGTATTCTTTACAGAAACGCTTTTTAACGGCCTCGGGGTCTGTGACCACATCAAGCTTATTCAGTACCAACCAGCGCGGCTTGTTGTACAGAGCTTCGTCGTACAGGCGAAGCTCTTCAACGATGGCACGCGCTTCGCCCACAGCGCGGGCAACCGCATCTTCGTCTGGGTCGTGCGACGACACATCCACCAGATGCAGCAAGATGCGTGTGCGTGTTAGATGGCGCAAGAATAAATGCCCTAAGCCAGCCCCCTCAGAGGCACCCTCGATCAAGCCTGGGATATCCGCCACCACAAAGCTGCGCGCCTCAGAGGTACGCACGACCCCTAAGTTAGGATGCAGCGTTGTGAACGGGTAGTCGGCAATTTTGGGGCGCGCATTTGAGATACGGCTGATCAGCGTTGATTTGCCTGCATTTGGCATACCGAGCAGGCCGACATCTGCCAGCACTTTGAGCTCGAGGCGCAAGCGGCGCTGCTCGCCCTCTTTGCCGGGCGTCCATTGCTTGGGCGCGCGATTCACGCTCGATTTGAAATGCAAATTACCCAAGCCGCCTTCACCGCCTGCGGCTAAGGTGACTTGTTGAGCGTGACGGCTCAAGTCAAAGAGTTCTTCGCCGGTTTCGGCGTCATAAATAATGGTGCCAACAGGTACGCGTAGCGTAATGTTGGCTGCAGCGGCACCGTATTGATCTGAGCCACGGCCATGTTCACCACCTTTGGCGAGGTGCTTGCGTGCATAGCGATAGTCAATCAAGGTATTGATATTGCGGTCGGCAATGGCGAACACTGAGCCGCCTCGGCCGCCATCACCACCGTCAGGCCCACCCTTTGGGATGAATTTTTCACGGCGAAAGCTATGCGCGCCATTTCCGCCTTTACCGGCAATGACTTCAATGGTGGCTTCGTCGACGAATTTCATAAGAGAATGGTACCGTGAAAAGAAAAAGCCCTGCCGCTTGCGACAGGGCTTTTAGAACTAAAAAGCAGCTTACTCGGCCGAAACGATCGAAACCGTTGACTTGTTGAGCTTGCCCTGAACCGAAAATTTGACGTGACCGTCAATCAGCGCATACAGAGTGTGGTCTTTACCCAAACCCACGTTTGTGCCGGGATGAAACGTTGTACCGCGCTGACGCACGATGATTGAGCCGGCCGGAATCAGTTCGCCGCCGTAGGCTTTTACGCCCAGACGTTTCGATTCAGAGTCACGACCGTTGCGGGTAGAGCCCCCGCCTTTTTTCTGTGCCATGTTTGTTCCTAGATTTAGCTGAGATTTAAGAGGACAATGCAGCCATTAAGCTGTGATGTCGCCGATTAAAATCTCAGTGTAGTTTTGACGGTGGCCTTGATGCTTTTGGTAATGCTTGCGACGACGCATCTTGAAGATCGTGACCTTATCATGGCGTCCTTGCGCAAGAACCGTTGCCTTGACCAGAGCGCCAGCCACAAGCGGAGTACCAACCTTAAGTTGGTCGCCTTCGCCTACGGACAACACCTGATCCAGCGTGATTTCTTGCCCAATGTCTGCCGGTATCTGTTCTATTTTAAGTTTTTCACCAGAAGCAATGCGATACTGCTTGCCTCCAGTTTTTATGACCGCGTACATGGGTTAACCTCGTGTTTTAGTGCAATTGGAATCCCGGCTAAAGTAGCCGAGCCCGAAATAATAGCGCGTAACCACTTGAAAGTCAAAAGAAAGTCTGTGCAAAAACTGTCTGACCTGCTCGCCCCTGTCGCTGGGGATATGAACGCCGTTGATGCCGTGATTCGCTCGCGGCTCGACTCAGATGTGGTTTTAATCCGAACAATCGGTGATTACATCATTGGGGCAGGGGGCAAACGCATGCGCCCGGCCATGCTGCTGCTGGTGGCGCAGGCGCTGGGGTACCAGGGCGGGCACCACCATTTAATGGCTGCGGTGGTCGAATTCATCCACACGGCCACCCTGTTGCATGACGATGTTGTCGACGAATCCGACCTGCGCCGCGGCCGCAGCACGGCCAATTCGGTATTTGGCAATGCCGCCAGCGTCTTAGTGGGCGACTACCTGTATTCGCGGGCTTTTGAGATGATGGTGGATGTTGACAGCATGCCCATCATGAAAATCATGTCTGGCGCCACCACCGTGATCGCCGAGGGCGAAGTGTTGCAACTGCTGAATGTGCACGATCCTGAGGTCTCTGAAGCGCGCTATCTACAGGTGGTTCGGTTTAAAACCGCCAAGCTGTTTGAGGCGGCTGCTGAAGCGGGGGCAGTGCTGGCTGGGGCCAGTGTGGCGCAACGCGAGGCCGCTGCGGCCTATGGGCGGCACATCGGGACCGCATTCCAGCTCGTGGATGATGTACTAGATTACAGCGGCGACGTGAACGCGCTGGGTAAAAACGTTGGGGATGATTTGCGCGAGGGTAAGCCAACTTTACCCCTGATCCGCGTGCTAGAAGTGGGCACTGACTTACAAAAACAGCTCGTCAGGCAGGCGATTGAACACGGCGAGGCTGATTTCGATGCGGTCGCACAAGCGATTCACGATACTGGGGCACTTGAGCATGCCCAACGTTGTGCGGTGGCCGAGGCTGACATGGCCTGTGAAGCGCTTGAGGCGTTTCCGGCATCAGTCGCGCGTGAGGCCTTGCTAAATTTTTGCGCCTTCGCTGTTGGGCGCGATCGCTAGTTTTTTTGGCGTTAGTGCGTGTAACGCGCCACGTAAAAAACACCAGCAAACAGGCTAGGTAAGAGCGTGACCAACAAGCCTGACATCCATTTGACGATCAGCCAAGTTTGGTTGGTAAGCTCTTTATGAAGCGTTGTCTCAACTTTTTGTATGGCCCCATTCATGCGCCCTTCAAGATGCGCAAGATCTTCGCGTGTGGCTAAGGTGGGGATGATTGCTTCTAAGCGAGTGAGTCTAGTTTCCATCCCGCAATTTTAGACGTTGCCCATTGAGTTGATCGATACGTAGGTCAACAAAAAGGTGTAACTAAAAGTTAACAAAGTTCTCTTGGAGCGGTAGTGAGAGACTTGAGCGCTAGCGCGCGTTTGTGACGCCTGGCATCACATTAATCCGCGAGGTCGTTTTTTTTGTCATCCACCAAGCTCCTACGCGGCCGTATGACCTTTGAAGCTAAGCCAACGCGCTCTAGCAACTGAATCCCTGAAAAGGTGAGATCGATCTCAAACCAACGATGCCCGTGTCGCGCTGACCGTGCGTCTGCGTGATGGTTGTTATGCCAACCTTCGCCCAGCGTCACTAGCGCAACAAACCAATTGTTGCGGCTGTCGTCTGAGGTGTTGTAGTTGCGGTAACCGAACAGATGCGCCAGAGAATTCACCGACCACGTGACATGCCAGACGACAACCGTGCGCACAAATACGCCCCAAATAAGCAGGCTGGCACCAAATTGAACAGCCTGGGCGAACGACCCGCCCAAGAGCAGCTCTATTAACAAGCCCGCTAAAAAGAACAACAGCCAAGAGCCGACAATGATCAAAGGATAGCGCGCTGTGGTCTCGAGTTTTTTGTAAAACGGATCGCGCAAAATATCTTTCGCAAAGCGGGTATAGATCGCGTAGCGATCGACTTGTTCATTTTTGATAAATATCCAGCCCATATGCCCCCAGAACGGTCCGGCCAAAGGCGTATGCGGATCCTCCGATTCATCAGATTTGACGTGATGCCAACGGTGTATGCCAACCCATCTTGCGGGCGTGTCTTGCGCGCAGCACACAGCCAGCACGGCAAAAGTATGTTCAAGCCACTTAGGGCAAACCAAACCTTTATGTGTCAACAGGCGGTGATAGCAAAGGTTAATGCCCAAGTAGCCAAAGACAAATACACCAACAACCATGACCCATACACTTGACCAACTGAAGAACCATCGAAAGCCTGCAAGCAGTGTCAGCAAGTGGACGCCACTAATTGTTAGCACGGCGACCCAGTCTATTTTGCGAAGAGCTACGCCGCCCGGGAGTGGCAGACGCTCAATTATTGTTTGCATAGTGTGGCGGCTCAAGATTGCCTAAAGACGCCCTATTTTATCGCGAGGCTCGCTACGGCATTGGCACTTCTTGCAGATCTGCGAAATAACCTGGCACCTGAGCCTATAAGAGGGCTGCTTTGTGGATTCCGGTCACCCTTCGTTTACAGCCACCCCCAATGACTTGCTAGACGTTGTAGCAAGCACGCATCGTTCGGACCGCAGCTTAACCGTGCTGTGAAGCGGGAACGGAAATAGTGAATATCGCAGAAACATCGAAGCGGTCGACTTATTCTGCATCAGCCTGCGCAGTGGCGATAGCTTTTACCCTATCTTGTATGGATAAGAACGCTTCTACGACAACAGGATCAAATATTCTCCGCCGTGTCGTTTGATCTCTTCGATTGCGCGCTCGTGCGGCCATTTAATTTTGTAGACCCGCGCGCTGACCAGCGCGTCATAGATGTCAGCGACGCGCAGACCCACAGGCGCGCCGAGGTATCATTTTGGTTGCGAAAGATGAGAAAGACGAGTGCCGCCTCGATTAAATGTAAGGCAATGAGTACAGGGTGAGTGCTGGCCGCTTAGAACATGAATGATCGATTTTAAAAAGGCAGAATAAAGGGAGATTTAGGCTTGTTAAAAATACAAAAAAAATGATTATGAGCCTTCATCGTTCGATCATGTCAGCTTGTCTTTTTTTACTTACACGCGAAACGTGCAAATAAAAAAATTAAATACGCAAGTGGGGCTTCTCGCTTTCAAGCAATCCCTTTACACTCGGCTCAACAATAAAGCTTCAATCCAAAGCTGCAGCTAGCGATGACAGATGAACTAAAAAAGATTTACTCTAAGCTCGTACTTCTTGAAACCGAAGTCAGTGACTTGCGGCACGGCTACGTGCTGATTAATCGGCGCTATAGCGCTGTTCTCACGTCTCTAAAAGATCTGACTGCGCATGCGTGCGAGTCGGCCAAACGTTCTGCGAATGCCGCCATTAAAGCCGCAGACGCAGCAAGAAATGCCTCTCATGCTGCGACTGAAGCCGCGATTGTTCCTGCGGTTTCATTAGCTGAAGCCTCTGCGGACGCCGCGGCTGCCGCCGCAGAGTCAGCCATTGAGGCTGCCGCAGCTGCTGCGGCAGCAAGTGCAGCGGCCGCCGCGGCTGTGGCACAACAGGCCGAAGAATCTTCCATCATCGCCTCAGCCCAAGCAGCAGAGGCGACTAAGCTAGCCACTGAAGCAGCTGCCGAAGCGGTGAAGTTATCAAATTTAGCCTCAGAATCGGCTAAAACGGCCCGTAGCAAAAGTAAAGAGGGTCAATGAATTCTTGTTCTTTCATCGTTTAGGCTGTCGCCTCAACCATGCGCTCAAAACAAGCGTTACAAGAGTCTTTTGCGGTTGCGCTCACCGATGGCCTCTTGCTGCGTTATCAAGAGGTGCCATCCGCTGCTTTTTTTGCAAAAGAATTCAACAGACGTGCAGCAACACGGCCCATTAGCCAAGAGTCTGCCCGGCGTTGGTTAAGAGGTTTGGCAATCCCCGAGCTTGATAAGATCTTAGTGCTGCGGTCGTGGTTGAGTCTTGATTTAAACGCCTTGGCCCAACCTAACATCGGCTTGCCAGAAGACAACGATATTGATGCCGAGACGCAGTTGCTCGAGCAGCAGAAAGTGTTTGTTGAGACAACCAAAACCATTAAGGCATCGTTAGAATTGCTGATGAAAGAAATCGAGCACCTAGAACGCAACTTGAAGCCTAAAAAAGTGACGTGACCAAAGAAAAAATAACTCGGGTGCGTCCAGCACCTAGGGTACGACGTAGGCTTTTTCTGAGATGTCGGCCGTGCGTAGCAGTTGTCCAGTGCAAAGCGCCATGGCCGTAAGGTAACCGGTACTTCACCTGACCCCTAGCATCCCCATCACTTTTTGTGCATTGCGATGGGATGTACACTGCATTTTTCACTTTGCAGTCTGATCGATAGGAACCCAAATGT
>JBAWWV010000022.1:0-23667 GCA_037146575.1 Alcaligenaceae bacterium
GCCAAGCCTGAAAATCAACCGTTGTTTGCGGGTCGGTATTGGGATACAAGCCCATAATCGAGCGCCCACCCCTCACCTCTTCTGTTGCAAAGTCTTCAAAAATCGTCATTTCAAAGGCTTCTGCTGCTAGCTCGTCTGCAAGGTGCGCCGGCAATACGATCACGCCATCGGCATCGCCCACCATCACATCTCCCGGAAACACAGGCGCGTCGCCACAAGCAATTGGCACATTCACATCGATCGCATGATGCAAGGTTAGATTGGTGGGCGCTGACGGGCGTTGATGATAGGCGGGGATACCGAGCTCAGCGATCTCAGCCGAATCACGAAAGCCACCATCAGTGACAACACCCGCGACCCCGCGAGCCATCAACCGCCCAACCAAAATGCCACCGGCCGAAGCCGCACGTGCGTCTTTGCGGCTATCAATCACAAACACGGCACCCGCGGGACACTCATTAATGCCTTTGCGCTGCGGATGGCTGCGATCTTTAAAGACCTCCATCGTGTTGAGATCTTCACGTGCAGGGATATAGCGCAGCGTAAAAGCTTCACCCACCATATTTTTAGTGGACTTTGATAAACGCTGCACGCCCTGAATAAACTGATTGCGCAAGCCACGCTTAAAAAGGCAAGTCGCTAACGTGGCCGTGCTAATACCCAGCAGTTTTTCGCGGGTCTCTGGCTTAAGAGTGCTCATAGTGGATCTCGCTTAATAAATATCGGGTTCAGATACTGGTGCACCAAAATCGGTTCGCAAGAAATCAAAGTCACAACCCTCGTTGGCCTGTTCAATGTGCTTCGAGAACATCCAGCCATAGCCACGCTCGTAGCGAGGCTCGGGTGCCTTCCAGGCTGCTTTACGTGCCGCCATCTCTGCGTCAGAAATCTCGAGGTTAATCGTGCGGGCCGGTACGTCAACAGAAATCATATCGCCATTTTTTACCAACGCTAATGGGCCACCAACATACGACTCGGGTGAAATATGCAACACACAGGCGCCATAACTTGTGCCACTCATGCGCGCATCTGACATACGCAACATATCGCGCACACCTTGCTTGAGGAGCTTTTTAGGCATGGGCAACATGCCCCACTCTGGCATTCCGGGCCCGCCTTGCGGGCCAGCATTACGCAAAATCAAAACGTGATCAGCAGTTACTTCTAGATCGTCGCTATCAATCACAGCCTTCATGGATGGGTAGTCATCAAAAACCAAGGCTGGGCCTGTATGACGGTGCAAATGCGCGGGGCAGGCGCTAGGCTTAATCACGCAACCGTCGGGGGCCAGATTACCTTTGAGCACGGCTAACGCGCCTTCGGCATAGATCGGATTGTCGACAGGGCGAATCACGTCGTCGTTATAGACGCCTGCCCCGGCAATATTTTCACCAAGAGTCTTGCCTGTGACCGTTAGCGCATCAAGATGCAGATGTTTGGTGATCCGCGTCATCAGGCCAGGCAAACCACCCGCATAAAAGAAATCTTCCATCAGATACTGTTCGCCGCTGGGGCGCACGTTGGCGATCACCGGCACGATACGACTAAAGCGATCGAAATCGTCAAGGCTGATATCGCACCCTGCGCGTTTAGCTTGTGCAATCACGTGAATGATCGCATTGGTCGAGCAGCCCATCGCCATCGCCACCACGATCGCATTTTCAAAGGCGGCATGCGTTTGAATTTTGTTGGGAGTCAGGTCTTCCCAGACCATATCCACGATGCGACGGCCCGACTCGGCACTCATGCGCATGTGATTCGAATCGGGTGCCGGAACAGACGAAAAGCCTGGCAGTGTCATGCCAAGAGCCTCAGCAATAGCGGTCATGGTGCTGGCCGTTCCCATGGTCATACAGGTGCCATGGCTGCGCGCAATACCGCCTTCGATCTCAAGCCACTGGGTTTGATTAATCAGCCCGGCACGACGATCGTCCCAGAACTTCCAGGCATCAGACCCAGAGCCCAGCGTTTTGCCCTGCCAGTTGCCGCGCAGCATGGGGCCCGCGGGCACATAAATCATCGGCAGCCCTGCGCTGGTGGCACCCATTAATAACGCAGGTGTGGTCTTGTCGCACCCGCCCATCAGTACCGCACCATCGATCGGGTGGCAGCGCAAGAGTTCTTCAACGTCCATCGCCAGCAAGTTGCGGTATAGCATCGTGGTGGGCTTGACGTATTGTTCGGCCAACGACTGCGCCGGCAACTCAATTGGAAACCCGCCTGCTTGCAAGACACCGCGTTTAACGTCTTCGACACGCTGCTTGAAATGGCTATGGCAGGGATTAATATCAGACCAAGTATTGATAATACCGATCACTGGCTTACCGGCCCAGTCTTCGGGGCCGTAACCCATTTGCATCGCACGTGAGCGATGCCCAAACGAGCGCAAGTCATCGGGAGCAAACCAGCGTGCACTGCGCAAAGACTCGGGGCTTTTAATTTTTGGTTTTTTTTCTTCGGTTGTCATACTCAAGTCTCCGGAAGGGTAGCAAATTAGTGAGTTATTTAACTTTGGTTAGTCAGCTTTGGTACAGAGCTTAGCCTTAAATGCGGCATCAGTTTCAAGTTTCCAGATACGACCGCCATCTGGTTGCTCAAAGAACGGACGAATCTGCAACAAAAAGGGCAGATGCTGAACGATCCACTGATCACCACGCACCCAAAATACTCTTTGTTCGCTCGCACACAAGCGCACCACAAACTCTTTAAAATTGATCAGTGTCTGTTTACCAATCTCTGGGTTAAACCGCGCGGCATCTGCCAATTCGTTACGCCAGTTATCGCGTTTAGGAAGAGTTTCCCAGTTTTCAACCACCCAGGCAGGTTCGGTGGCACCTGAGTAAAAAGCTAAATCAAAGGGATAACTGCGAACATATACAAATACGTCGGTCGGTTTTTTTTGCGCTGCAATCTGTGTCCCCATGACGTAGGCAGTATCCGTTTGAATGAAGCGAAATACTCCCATCCCCAATACGCAGGCAACGCTTGAAATCACAAAATAGGTGGCAATCGCTCGAGGGATGTGCGCAGCCCAGCGACCCTGCAAGGCAAACAGCAACGCTTCAGCACTGAGCACAGCCAGCGGTGGCAAGGCTGGCAAAATGTAGCCAATCAACTTTGAGGCCGGAATCGAAAAAAAGATCAAAATCAGCAACAGCCAGATCAGCATCAACAAGCCAAACGACTGCCAGGTACTTTGCCAAAAACGGCGATTAAACGCCGCAAGCAAACCGAGCGACCAGGGCATGGTCATGCCAAACAGCACTGGCAAATAGAACCATAAAGGCTGAGGGTTATTGAAACTTTGGCTAACGAAGCGCTCGTATTGTTGGTGTATAAAAAAGTAATTAAAGAACTCAGGAAACTTCAGTTGCATTGCCCAAAACCAAGGCAACGTCACCGCAACAAATACGAGGATTGCAGGTGGCCAGAGCAACACACCAAGCTTGCGCCAGCGCGCCGTCAACAGCACCCAAAAGAATAAGACACCACCTGGTAAGGCCAACCCAATCAATCCTTTTGCCAAAATCGCCAAGCCAGCAAACACGGCCGCCGCCACCGACAGCGCGCGGTAGCGCTGCCCTTGTTCACTACGCAGCACCGCCTCTGCACCGGCAAGAATCGTGAGTGTGATCAGACCCGCCACCAGCATATCGAGATTGGCGTATTGCGCCGCGCCGTAGAACAAAGGCAAGGTGCACAAAATGATAAGGGTCAGCGTTGCTTGCCTGATGCCACGATGCTTTCGCATAAAAAAGTACAAGGCTATCGCACTGGACCATGCCGCGATCCAAGACGGCAGACGCACCGACCACTCATGTGCGCCAAACACCAGTACCGAGAGGTCAGTCAACCAATAAAAGAGTGGTGGCTTATGAAAATAAGGCAGGCCATTCATTAAGGGGACTAGAAAACTGTCGGCACGTGCCATATCCCAGGCCACACCCACATAGCGCCCTTCGTCGGGCAGATGCAAGTGCCGGACCCAAGACAGGCACCCAAGCCAGCAGCCGGCACCCAAAACAAGCCAACGAGTCGCCTGAGGCTGCAAAGCTGCTATCCACAGCCGATTCAGTAAATTTTTCATGAAAAACAGAAATTAAAGGACTGCCCCGATTGTAGGGCAGTCGCGCTCTGCTGACACGCTGATTGCCCCCTGCCAGGCAATCAGTCTTTCTTGACCGCCCAAAGGGGGGTCAGGCGGCTCGATCTCAGGCCGACCGACACACCTTTAGTCGACAAAGCATGATCGGCACCAGGCCGTTATGGTGCTGTGGCGCGCGCGTTCAGGGCCGCCTGCAAGACTGGTTTGAGATAAGTCAGAAACTTTTCAGGATCCTCGCTCATCGGAAAATGCCCCAGCCCCTGCATAATTTGCCAAGTGACGCCCTCAATCGTTTTGCCTAAAAAGGCGGTATCTTCTGGAGTGCAGGAATAATCATATTCACCCGTCAACAGCCAAAGCGGGCATTTTTTTGTATCGATCTGTTTGACACGATCACGAATATCGCCATCGGCGTTGTAAAAAAACAGATCGCCTTTAAACACACCGGGACCACCTTGCATGTAATGCCAAAGGGTTTCCCACTTGTGTTGCGCGGGACTTAAGGGGCCAATTAAGCCCGAGACGATTCCGGCCGCCACCTCGCCGCCATGCACATCCGAACGGTGCAACCATTCAAGATCGTAATATGGTTCAACGTGCGCACCAGACTGCAAGCCAATCGCAGCGCCAAAGCGCTCGGGGTGTTCAAGCGCCAGATGCAGCACTATTCGTCCGCCGATCGAGCACCCCATCACAATCGGTTGATCCAGTTGCAGCGCATCTGCCACCGCTAAGATCGCCTGGGTGTAATCGTGCGACGACAACCGATAGGTGCCGTTTTGCCAGCCGCTAGGCGGCGACGATTTGCCGTGCCAGGGCAGATCAAAGGCAATCACTCTAAATTGTTTGAGCAACTCGGCATCGTTCAACAGCGCGCGATACTGACGCGTATCGGCGCCAGCAGTATGCAAGCACAACAAGGGCACACCGGTGCCCGCATCTTCGACATAGACTCGATGCGGCTGACCGTTTAAGATCAGGTGCATATAGCGACCGACAATCGGTTCAACATGCACTTGAGCACTCGTGCCGTTGTGGGTCACGCTATTTTGGCTAGTGGTGTTTTCGCTCATGCTGCCACCTCGCAACCACGCACGCTTGCCAAGACATCTTTGAAATACAGTAGATGTGACATTAAGGGATACAAATCACCCTCCATCTTCAGATGTTTGAGCTTGAGCATCGCCATCACGTCATGAAAGCCAGGTTTGGGTACCGGTTGTAAAAACTCGGACCAGGCGGCTTCGCTTGCCCGCAACGCAAAAACCCAATCGGCGATTGGAAATGGGCCTTTTTTTACTGCAGCAATACGCCCCGCCAAGATCTGAATCACGTACTCAGCTTGATCCACTTGCAATAACAGTGAAGTCGAGACGTGTCGCCCCCTCCACACCAATCTTTCATCGGCGTTGACCTTGATCGCCAACGCCTCACACCACAAAACATCCATCATGACTGGGCTCTTTAGTTGATCGTTTAGTTGATCGTTTAGTTGATCGTATTATTTTTTTACGAGTGGGCACTGGCTTTCAGACAGAGGATTAAAAGACTCCTCGCCCGACACAGTTTTGACGATCTTGTAGTAATCCCAAGGGGCTTTTGATTCAGCGGGGGACTTGACCGACACCAGATAAGTATCGTGAATCAGTTTGCCATCTGCTCGTAATTTGGCGTTGCGCGCAAACGCGTCACGAATGGGCATCTCGCGTAAGGTTTTCATCACATCGACTACGTCATCGCTACCCGACTTTTCGACTGCACGCAGATAATTTAAGACCGCCGAGTACTGCCCCGCCTGCAAAGCGGTTGGCATCTTGCCCATTTCTTTAAAAAACCGTTGCGAAAATTTGCGCGTCTCGTCATCCATATCCCAATAAAAGGTCTCTGCGAAATTCATGCCCTGAGCCGCTTGCAAGCCCACGCCGTGTACATCGGAAATACTCATTAACAGCGCGACCAGTTTTTGTTGTTTTCCCAAACCGAACTCGTTAGCCTGTTTAATTTGATTCAATAAATCACCCCCAGCACTTGCAAAGGCGACCGCGTCGGCGCCACTACCTTGCGCTGAGAGCAAATATGACGAAAAATCATTACCAGGAAAAGGATACCGCGACGATCCGACCACCGAACCACCACCTTCTTTGATAAACCGAGCGCCATCACTTTCAAGTGAATGGCCAAAGGCGTAATCAGCTGTTACGAAATACCATTTTTTTGCACCTTGCTCAATTAACGGTAGGGTACCGACTTTTGCCAGGGCGTAGGTGTCATACACCCACATCACGTTAGTCGGCTTGCAGTCTGCGCCAGTAATTCGCGAAGAGCCTGCACCGGTCGCCATCGTCATGCGATTTTTTTCGGCTGCAATATTCATCACCGCTAACGCAACGGCGCTATTGCCCAATTCGGTCACGACATCCACACCATCGCGGTCGATCCACTCGCGCGCACGCGCTGCGGCAACATCAGCCTTGTTCAAGTGATCAGCCACAACGAGCTCGATCGGCTTGCCCGCCACTTTGCCACCAAACTCTTCAATCGCAATTTTTGTAGCCAGCACCGAACCCGGACCCACATTCGCCATATATAAGCCAGACAGGTCAGTCAACACACCAATCTTGACGACACCACCAGAGATTTTGTCTTGCGCCTGCACGGGCATGACGCAGAGGGTTGCAGCAATAGCCACTGACAGTAATGATTGCTTAAACATGGTGGTCTCCTGAATAAAGTTTTTATGATTTTTTGTATCGTACTGCATCTGACGCTGAGCTCAACTTCACGATCGATGACGACCTCAATTCATACGTGTTCGACTTGAGGTTCATGCATGAGCAGGCCACTCGGGACATGATTGAGCTCAATCCATACCGATATTTGCCTCTTTAATCACCTTTGCCCACTTAAGCGTTTCGGCCTCGATGAACGCACCAAACTCTGCAGAGGTTTCGGGTACAGGCACAGCTCCAAGCTCGATAATTTTTGCCTGTACGTCGGGTTGCTTAATAATGTCGACAATACTAGCGTTCAATTTATCAACGATTGGTTGAGGCGTTGCCGCTGGCGCCAGCAAACCAAACCACGACCAGACCTCGTAGCCAGCCACTCCAACTTCTTGAATCGTAGGAACCTCAGGCAGTTGCGGGTTACGCTGCGCAGACGTGACTGCAAGCGCCTTGAGGCGTCCACTTTTTACCTGCTGGATCACCGAAGGCATGTTGTCAAAGATCATTGAGATTTGACCTCCCATCAAATCAGCAACGGCCGGAGTACTCCCCTTGTACGGAATGTGGGTGATCTTCGAGCCACTCATCAAATTAAATAGCTCACCCGAAAGATGTAACGTGGTGCCATTGCCCGAAGAGCCATAGGTCAGCTTGCCAGGGTTTGCCTTTTCGTAGGCCATCATTTCTGGCAATGTGTTGAAGGGTGCGTCTTTGTTCACGACCAACAAATTTGGCACCATCGCGGCCCGGGTGATTGGCACAAAATCTTTAGCCGCGTCGTACGGCATTTTTTTGTACAAGCCTGGGTTGATGGATTGCGTGCCGATCGTGCCCATCATGATGGTGTAACCATCGGGCGCTGCTTTCGCTACATACGCGGTGCCAATATTGCCGCCGGCGCCGGGTCGATTTTCAACGACTACCGTTTGCTTGAATTTTTCGGTGAGCTTTTGGCCAATCAAACGCGCAAGAATATCGGTGGTGCCAGCAGCCGGAAACGCCACCACCATGGTGATTGAGCGGTTGGGATAGCTGTCAGCTGTTTGCGCCAGCGCGGGCGCGACAAATGTTAACCCCAACAGCACTACGGCACCAATTTTTACTTTGACTGCATGCATGTTTTGCACTCCTTTTGCTTCTTGACTTCAACACTTGCTTTGAACTGCGAATCACGTGACTCACGCGACCCAAGTGGGTCGCTTTGAGAATCACCAAAATGTATCTGCCCAACGAATTAAGGTCGGTAAGTCACCGTGCGTACCCCAGCCTGGCGTAAGGGCGCTGCGAGCGTCGCAAACTCAACCAATGCGGCACGCGTTTCGGCTGGGTCGATGATGTCTTCGATCACAAAGGCTTCGGCGCTACGCATCGGCGAGGTCAACGCTCGCACGCGAGCTTCGATCTCGGCATGTTTAGCCTTGGGATCGGCCGCGGCTTCGATCTCGGCACGATACGCAACCTCTAGACCACCCTCGATAGGTAATGAGCCCCATTGCGCCGAAGGCCAGGCATACCGAAAATTAAAGCGGCCCGGGGCTTGATGACCGGCAGCGGCCACGCCAAAGGCGCGGCGCATAATCACCGAGCACCACGGTACGGTCGATTGCGAGACCGCCGTCAACGCACGTACACCTGCGCGCATCACGCCATCTTGCTCAGCCTCGATACCAATCTGAAATCCAGCCACATCCACCATATTGATCAACGGCAAATGAAAAGTCTCAGCCAGATCAATCATGCGCACAAATTTATCTGAGGTTTGACGATCCCAAGCGCCGCCATAGTGATAAGGGTTACTAGCCGCGAACACCACGGGCCAACCATCTACCCGAGCCAAGCCACCAACGATGGCACGGCCCCACTGCTTGCCCATTTCTAAAAATGAACCTGGGTCAACTAGGGCTTCGATGATAGGTCGAATTTTATAAACCTTACGGGGATCTTTGGGGATGGCGTTACGCAACCAGCTTTGATCTAACGCTTCTGTTGGCAGAGCGCCACGTGGAGGTAGTTCATGCACCGAAGCAGGCAGATACGACAAGAAACGGCGAGCCGCGACAAAGGCCTCAGCCTCAGACGCGACCTCATCATCCACCACCCCATTGCGCGCATGGATCTGGCTGCCACCCAACTCGTTCTTTGTATAGTTCTGGCCAATCCGAGCAACCACTGGCGGGCCCGCCACAAACAACTGCGAAGTGTCTTTGACCATCACAGAATAATGGCTGGCCGACACTCGGGCAGAGCCTTGCCCGGCCACTGAGCCCAAGGCCAACGACACGCAAGGCACTTGAGCCAAACTACGAGTGATCGATGTCCAGATTTTCATTTTGGGCAATAAAGCATGCCCCATTTTTTCGATGTTTTTAACCGACCCCCCCCCGCCCGTACCATCGATTAAGCGCACGAGCGGTAAACGCAAATCACAGGCCATTTGTTCGGCAAAAATCATTTTGTCGCCAACCGCACCGTCATTGGCGCCACCGCGCACCGTGAAGTCATCCCCCACCAACACGATGGGCCGCTGGTTGATCTGCGCCCGACCGATGATGACGTTAGACGGCATCACGCTGACTAATTTCCCTTCGCTGTCGTAGGTGGCCGTTCCGGCAAGCGCCCCCACCTCGCGAAAGGTCTGCGGATCCACCAATTGATCGATGCGTTCGCGTACCGTCAACTTGCCGTTATCATGCTGTCGCTTTACCTTGTCTTCTCCACCCATCGTGAGTGACAGTTTTTTTCTAAGCGCTAACTCTTCTAGTTCGGGGGTCCAACTCATTGTTTTGCTGTGTCCTAAATGAAATATCAACCGGCCGCAAGTAGGCGAGGCTTAAGCAAGCACACCACGCTCATGGTGCAATTGCCGTCATCATGTCGCTAAAAAAGGCTTCGCATTGCACCTTGGGTCAAAAGTGCGATCGCTTGGCTCAACATCTTACTCAACCGAAGCGCCAGACTTCTTGACCACGTCTGCCCACTTGGTCGTCTCGGCCTGAATGAACGCCGCAAATTGCGCTGGGGATTCGGGCGATGGCTCTGAACCAATCGCCAAAATACGTGTTTGGACATCGGGTGTTTTGATAATCTCAACGACAGCCTGATTTAACTTTTGAATAATATCGGCTGGCGTACCCGCTGGTGCTAACAAACCAAACCACGACATCACCAAAAACCCTGTTAAACCACTTTCAGACACAGTCGGAATATCAGGCAGTTCGCGGTTACGCGTCGCTGCGGTCGTGGCAAGCCCTTTCAAATTGCCAGACTTGACCTGAGGCAAGACCGTCGGCATGTTGTCAAAGAGCATAGAAATCTGTCCGCCGATCAAGTCAGACACCGCAGGGGCGCTCCCTTTATAAGGGATATGCGTCATTTCCACGCCCGTCATTTGTTTAAAAAGTTCACCAGAGAGATGCAAGGTGGTGCCACTACCTGACGAACCGAAGGTCAGTTTGCCGGGGTTCGCTTTACCCCAGGCCACAAGCTCAGGCAGCGTGCTGTACGGAGCATTTTTATTCACCACCAGCAGATTCGGCACGTTGGCAATGCGGCTAATCGGCGCAAAGTCTTTAATCGCGTCGTAGGGCATATTTTTGTACAACGAGGTATTGATCGCATGCGTGCTAATTGTGCCGAGTAACAAGGTGTAGCCATCTGGGGCTGCCTTGGCAACAACGTTGCTACCTGTATTGCCACCGGCGCCCGGACGATTTTCAACCACAACAGTTCGATTAAATTTTTCGCCAAGCTTTGAGGCCATCATGCGAGCCAAAATATCGGTGGTGCCCGCAGGGGTAAAGGGCACAATAATTGAGATGTTGCGACTTGGATAACTTGACGCACTTTCAGCCCCTGAAACTGGGCCCGAAAAGAGTAGCCCTAAACAGGCTAGCGCTGCAGCCAAGCGTTGGAGTAACCCAGCGCGCGGTTGCCTCAGCAGGGACCAATTCGGCCCCCACAACAACGCTTTACGATACAAAAATTGGCAAGCGCACCTGCCCGTCAACGCCAAAGCCGGCTGCTGAAGTCGAAACGGTGACCCGACAATAAGTCTGTCGAAACCCTGCGCGCGCGCGTATGTCATGTCTGCTCCTGTTGGCCTGTGCGGCTCAATCAATATTGTTCTCGATTCAACAAGATACCTCATTGACACCTAATTTTGGTAGAAATTCGCCTTGTGCGCCCGAACCCGCCAACTTTCCAAAAGCAGCCAGCGGCAGAGCACCTAGGGAAATCCTTAACAAGCCACGCGTTCGCCATACCAGCGCCGCAAATGCCCTACCGAGCGCTGCGGTGGCACAATAGCGTCTTTTGCACGAGCTTCTGCCATGACCTCAGCCACCGCCCCCTCCAGTTCTATTGTTTCGCTCGATGCTGTCAGCCTGTCGCGCGCGATTCATCGCCGCGAAGTGTCCTGTGTCGAGGTTCTAGAAGCGTTCTTAGTGCAAATAGACCAACAAAATCCAACCGTCAACGCCATCGTGGCCATGCCCGAGCCCGACGCCCTAATCACTTTGGCACACGACCGCGATACTCAGTTAAGCCGTAAGCAAAGTATGGGTGTACTGCACGGATTTCCTCAGGCCCCAAAAGACATCGCGCCGGTTGCAGGCATGATCACCACCAACGGCTCTCCGATTTTTAAAGGGCAAGTCACCACGACTGATTCAGCGGCCAATGCACGCGTGCGCGCTGCCGGGGCGATTTTTGTCGGACGCACCAATTCACCTGAGTTTGGCTTGGGTGCACACACTTACAACCCCGTGTACGGCATCACCCGCAACGCGTTTGATCCCTCGCGCTGTGCGGGTGGCAGCAGCGGCGGCGCGGCCGTTGCCCTCGCGTTGAATATGCTGCCGGTCGCTGACGGCTCTGACATGATGGGGTCGCTGCGCACACCGGCTGCCTTTAACAATGTGTTTGGCTTTCGAACCTCGCCAGGCTGTGTGCCACACGGCCCAGGTGAAGAGGTCTTTTTTCAGCAGTTCAGCGTCACGGGCCCGATGGCACGCAATATCCCTGATCTGGCGTTGTTGCTCTCGGTGCAAACCGGGTTCGACGCTCGTCTGCCACTGTCGCGCAGACAAGATGATGTCAAATTATTTGAGCAACCGCTTGAACGCGAGTTGGGCGGCACACGCATTGGCTGGCTTGGTAATTTAGGCGGTCACTTACCGATCGAAGCAGGTCTGTTAGAGATCACCGAAACTGCGCTCGAACACTTCAAGACCATCGGCTGCACGGTTGAAGCGGTACGGCCAAACTTTGATCTTGAACAACTCTGGAACGCCTGGCTCACATTGCGCAGCTTTACTTTTTCGGGGGGCAATGCCCACCACTATCACTCGGCCAGTTCGCGCGCTTTGCTCAAACCCGAGGCGGTGTGGGAGATCGAACGCGGCTTAGCCCTGTCAGGACCCGACGTGTTTGCTGCCGCCAAAGTGCGCACGGCCTGGTATCAAGAGCTACGACGCTTGTTTGAAACGTTCGACTTTTTAGTGATGCCCGCAGCGCAGGTCAGCCCGTTTGCCGCCGAAGAGCACTGGCCTAAGCAAATCGCTGGAAAATCCATGGACACCTATCATCGCTGGATGCAATCGGTGATTCCGGCCACGATGGCGGGTCTGCCCACCTTGGCGGCACCGGCTGGCTTTACGAGTGGCGGCCTACCCGTTGGACTACAGATTATCGGCCCGGTGCAAAACGACATGAGCGTGCTACAACTTGGGCACGCGTACGATTTAGCCAGTGGTTATTCAAAAATTCGCAGTAAATTATTGCAATAAACTCAGTCGGGCAGTGCCTGATTGTTAAGGCCTTGTCTTGCTGGCGAGCATGCATATGCACGATCAAACCGGAGCTACCTGATGAACACTATTTCTAGACGAGACAGCCTAAAAGCAGGCTTAGCAGCTATCGCAACGACTGCCGCAGCAAGCGTGAACGGCGAGGCGAGTGCACAAGCAGCGCCCAAAGCACTCTTCAGCGTTGCACCCACCTTTATCCCGATCGCGAACAGCACACAGCAATTTCCAGTGCGGCGCATTTATTGCATCGGTCGTAACTACGCTGCACATGCGCGCGAAATGGGCTCGGATCCCACACGTGAACCACCTTTCTTTTTTCAAAAGCCAACCGATGCGATTCAGTATGTCGCCCCCGGTCAAGTGGTGGATCATCCCTATCCAAGTCTGACCAAAAACTACCACTACGAAGTTGAACTGGTGGCGGCACTGAAGTCTGGCGGCAAAGACATTTCAATCGAGCGTGCGCTGGATCATGTGTACGGCTATGCGCTTGGCTTAGACATGACCAGGCGTGACTTGCAACGCCTGCTGGGCGATCAGAAAAAGCCCTGGGAAATCGGCAAATCGTTTGATCGTTCGGCGCCCATTGGGCCGATCTACCCAGTGAGTGCAATTGGTAGTTTTTCAAAAGAAACCATCTCTCTTGCCGTGAACGGCGTGATTAAACAGCGTGCAACCCTCGATCAAATGATTTGGTCTGTGGCTGAGCAGATTTCAAAACTGTCTGAAGCAAACGAATTATTTGCCGGCGACATCATTTACTCTGGCACTCCTGAAAATGTCGGACCCGTCGTCAAAGGCGACGTCATCCTGTGCAAACTAGATCGCATGCCTGATCTGTCGATCAAGATCACATGACGCAAAGCCCTTCACTTGTCTCTTCTCTTAAAGTCAGATGACGCAAAGCCCTTCACTTGTCTCACACCTTAAGGTCACATGACGCTGCGCTATTTACTTGCCTCTTTCGTTATGCTGCTGTGCCTGAGCAGTCAGGCGCAAACGGTCGCTGAAAGCATGACACTGTTTGAAGATGGCAAAACCCAAGAGGCCGTCGCGCAACTCAAGCAGCTTGGTTTGGGCGGTAACGCCGAGGCGCAAAACATCCTGGGGGTGCTATATGACAATGGCCAAGGCGTGGCACAAGACTATAAACAGGCACGGGTCTGGTTTGAAAAAGCTGCAGCGCAAAGCCACGCCATTGCGCAATACCATTTGGGGTTTATGTATGAAGCGGGCCGAGGCGTGCCACACAACGACAAGCAAGCGTTGCACTGGTATAAGTTGGCGGCAGCTGCCGCAGAGCCAAACGCGCAATATCGCTTGGCCCTGATGAGTCTGAATGGTTTTGGTGTTAAGCCTAATCCTATCGAAGCGCGCAAATGGTTTGCCCTAGCGGCGGCACAAGGCGACCCGCATGCACAACGTCAACTCGGCACTTTATATGCAAAAGGCTTGGGAGTTGCACAGAACAAAATTTTGGCCTACATGTGGCTAGATATCGCACGCGGTCTGGGCGAACAGAGTGCGGTACGTATCCTTGCCGAGCTATCTGAAACAATGTCAAAAGACTCAGTGACCCGAGCGCAAGAACTCGCCACGCGCTGTATTGCCAAGAGTTATCAAGGATGCGAGGTCGCGCTATGAATCATCAAGGCAACGAGGACGTAAGATGATCGCTTATTCAAAAATCGCACTTGTCACCGGTGCTGCGAAGCGCTTAGGTCGCACGATCGCCTTACGTTTGGCGCAAGACGGTTGGGATATCGGTGTGCACTATGGCCAGTCAGTCGCTGAGGGACAAGAGACTGTATTGGCTGTGCAACGTCTGGGCCGACGTGCAATTGCACTTCAGGCAGACTTTGCAAAACAAACCGAGGTTGATTCGTTGATCGAGCAGTGCACGGTTGCGCTTGGCCTGCCAGATTGTCTCGTCAATAGTGCCTCACTATTTGCCTTTGACGACGCAGCCGATTTCAGCCCCACACAATTTGCGACTCACATGCAGATCAACGCAGTCGCGCCGATTGCACTGAGCCGCGATCTGTATCGCGCCCGCATGCACGCCAAAGAGATCTCTGCGCGAGTGTTCGCGCATCCTTCGGTCATCATTAATTTGCTAGATCAAAAACTGGCCAATCCAAATCCAGATTTTTTATCCTATACCTTGTCAAAGTCGACGCTCTACCAGGCCACCACCTTACTTGCACAAGCATATGCGCCCGAGCTTAGAGTGGTCGGGCTCGCACCAGGGTTGACCTTAATCTCTGGCGATCAAACACAAGAAGGGTTTGAGCGGGCACATCAGCAAACACCTTTAGGCAAATCTTCTACGCCCGAGGATATCGCAGAGGCTGTGGTGTACTTGGCTTCGGCACATGCCATCACAGGCACTACACTCTTTGTGGACGGCGGACAGCACCTGAACCCCTCTAAAAGAGATGTGATGTTTCTCACTTAATCTCTGCCCATCCTTTTGATTTTTGACTTTTGAAAACGTTACCCATAATCCAATGACTCTTGCCCTCATTCAGCACCCCGACCTCTCGAATTGCCGCCGCTTGTTTCTCAAGGATTTTGAGATCAACATGAATATCGGTGTGCACGAGTTCGAAAAAAAGGGCGAGCAACGCGTCATCGTCAATGTGGATCTCTACGTACCACTCACCGACAACACGCCAAGCCGAGATGATTTAAGTGAGGTGGTTGACTACGACTTCATGCGTCAAACGATTGCCGATATCATCGCGCCGGGCCATATTCAGCTACAAGAAACCCTCTGTGACGAAATCATGAAGCGTATGCTGGCGCACCCATTGGTAAGGGCAGCCCGCGTATCTACGGCCAAACCTGATGTCTATGCCGATTGCGCTGCCGTTGGAGTTGAGTCATTTAAGATAAAAAAATAACCATAAATATCAATTATTTATTCTTATTTAACATAGTACAACAATAATATATTAATTAGTACATCAAAACCAAATCGATACACAGCCCTTAGCAGTGACCTCTCGGTCTATGCACCATGCAACATATAGGCCGCAGCACCAGCCGTTAGTGACCCATAGCGTGCATTTGTTTTGACACCTGAGAATCTGGCAAAAATGGACGCTCGCCATTGATCACATTAATTGGTATGCCAGCTAAAAAGGCTAACAAATTCTTAAGTGAAGTATGGAAAAACTCTTCCATATTCTCTTTGGTGACAAAACCGATATGAGGCGTTGCCAGCACGTTAGGCAGGCTTCGATAGGGATGCTCAGCGGGCAAGGGTTCGACCTCAAACACATCGAGCCCGGCGCCACCGATGCGCCGCTGTTCAAGCGCTTCGAGCAGCGCGCCTTCAGCGACGATTTGCGGGCGCGAGGTGTTAATCAAAAAAGCGTCTTTTTTCATCAAAGCTAAATCTGCGGCCGACACGAGGCCTAGCGTGGCATCGCTGAGCGGCATATGAATTGTGATCACATCAGCTTGCCGAAACAGCGCCTCTTTACTGACAGCCTCAACCTGATAAGCGCCTGCGCGCTCGGGTGTCATATTTCGACTCCAGGCCACCACTTTCATGCCGAACAGCTGTCCGATTTGCGCGACTGGAATCCCCATGTTGCCCAGCCCGATAATGCCTAAGGTCTTGCCAGCCAAACCACGGCCTAAACTGACCTGCCACCCACCCGCACGCAACGAGGCGCTTTCTTGCGGAATCGAGCGAAACAACCCAAGGATGAGCGCCCAAGTGACTTCAACCGTCGTTTGATGCTGCGCCTCGGTCGTACTGACGACAATGCCAAGTTCGTCGGCGGCACGCAAATCAATCGACCTTGCGTTACGCATGCCCGTTGCCAGTATCAACTTTAATTTCGGCAAGCGTGAGAGCACCTCACGTGGAAACTCAGTGCGCTCACGAATCCGCATCACCACATCAAACTCAGCTAAGCGAGCAATCAACTCATTTTGGTCATGAACATGATCTCGAAAGCTAACGACTGCAAGTCCCGGGACCACGCCCCAATCAACAATTGTCTGTCCAATCCCTAAATAATCATCCAAAATCGCTAAACGCATTCTCAACCTTTCAATTTTTTACCAATCGACGCTCGCGCAGCCAAACGATGGCTGAACCAACGATGCCTTTGGGCATAAAGAACATACACACGATTAGGATCCCACCGTACACGGCACCCGCTAAAGCATTGCTGATGTCAGAGGCATACGACGGCACGAATTGTAAAAACAAACCAGCCACCAGCGCACCCCAGACTGTTCCTAAGCCGCCCACCACGATTGCAGCAAGAAAACTGACCGACAGCAAGAGGTTAAAGGAATCAGGGGCAATAAACCCGATCGAGAAATTAAAAATCGCACCGCCAATGCCAGCAAACATCGAACCTAAGCCAAAGATCAGCACCTTGTAGCCATTGACATCCACACCCATTGACGATGCCGCAAGCGGAGCTTGTCTGACTGCCGTGAGCGCACGCCCGGTGCTACCTGCCACAAAATTTCGGGCTAAGAAAAAACACACGGCGGTGAAGAGCAACACAACGTAGTAGACCCAGGCATCTTGCGTCAGGCCAGACCAAGCAGGTGGCGTAGGGCGATCAACCGCAAGGCCAGACATCCCGTTTGTGTAAGCTTTAAAGTGCTTAATAACGGGCGACACCGACACCGCGAGTACCAACGTAATCAAGGCCAGATAAAGGCCTTTTAAACGCTGCGCAGGAAAGCCTGCTAAAAATCCGACAACAAACGTGACAGCCGCTGCGATCAACACCGACACCACATAATGCACTTGTAAATGCGCCACACTTAACGCAGCCGTGTAAGCGCCCAACGCAAAAAAAGCGTTATGCCCCAGTGAAATCTGACCAGCATAACCAATGATCAGATTCAAACCAATTGCCGCCACCGCATACGCCATCACACCCGTCAGCTGAAAGGTCAGATAACTTGGGGCGACAATTGGTGTCACAATTAGCAGCGCCGCCAAGAGCACGCCCAATAACCAATGTTTAGCAGTCATGTTCATACCCTCACCTGCACGGCTTTACCAAACAGACCTTCAGGCTTCACAATCAGTACGGCAACAATTAATAACAAGGGCACAATGATCTGAAGATCTGCGCCGAGCGAAGGTAAATATGCGGTTGAGAAAGATTGCGACACACCAACGACGACACCGCCTACGACAGCCCCCAGATAGCTGCTGAGTCCGCCAACCACCGCCGCCGCGAAGGCATAAATAATCACATCACCCATCATGTTGGGATCTAAGGTCAGACGCGAAGCGACCAAGGCGCCAGACACCGAGCCCAACGCCGCAGCCATCCCCCAGCCCAGAGTCATCATGGCGGTATAGGGGATACCGACCAACTGCGCCGACTGCGCATTTGATGCTGCGGCCCGCAAAGCCATGCCCAAACGTGTACGCTGAAACAATACATATAACCCGGCTGAAATCGTCACGAGCACCCCAACAAACGCAAGCAACTCAGCGCCAACACGCAGTGTGCCGAACGTCCAGGTATGTTCAGGCAACGGACTCGGTGAGGCCTTTTGCATAAAGCCCCAAATCGCACCGGTCGCGCTGTTGTAGGCTAGAAACAACCCTAGCGTCACGATGATGATCGTCATCTCGTCTTTGTATTGCACGGGCCGCACAATCAACACATAGGTCACTGCACCCATAATCAACGACAGTCCAAGCGAAATCAAAATTGCCCAACCAATCGGCAACCCAAATTCGGTTAGCTGCCAAGTTAAAAATGCCGAGAACGTTGCCATCTCGCCTTGCGCAAAATTGGCAATGTTGGTGGTGCGATAAATTAATACGAGCGCCAAGCCCAGCGAGGCGTAAATCGCACCGGTTGCGAGGCCGTTAAGTAGCTGCTGTAAAAAATAAATCATCAGGTGTCTCCGAGATAGGCCGCACGCACGCCATCATGCGAGGCAATCTCTTGTGCAGGGCCTTGCAGTGAAATCACCCCAGACTCAAGTACGTAAGCATAGTCAGCGATCTGCAAAGCCAAATTAGCATTTTGCTCAACAATCAGCATGGTGATACGCAGCTCTTTATTTACACGGGCCAGAGTGTCATACAGATCATTAATGATGACTGGCGCCAAGCCCAGCGAGGGTTCATCAAGCAACAGTACGCGCGGACGCAACATCAGGGCACGACCCACCGCAAGCATTTGCTGCTCGCCCCCGCTCAAGCTGCCAGCTTTTTGCTGATAGCGCTCTCGCAAACGCGGAAACAACGCGTACATTTTTTCAATGTCGGCAGCGATCTCTTTTGTGTCGGTGCGCCTAAAGGCACCGACGCGTAGATTGTCTTCGACTGTCAAATCGGTGAACGTGCCACGACCTTCAGCGGCATGCGCGACACCGAGGCGTGCAATGCGATCCGGGCTTAAGCCACGCGTCTCTTGACCATCGAGCAAGACACTCCCTTCACTTTTGATCAACCCACTTATGGCGCGCAAGGTGGTCGTTTTACCAGCACCGTTTGCGCCCAACAAGACCGCAACGCTGCCCTCGTGAACGGACATTGAAATGTTGTGCAACACGCGTAAGCGACCATACCCAGCCGAGAAGTTTTGGATATCAAGAACTTTCATCTTGGTTTACCCAAATACGCTTCAACCACACGCGGATTGACTTTGATGTCGGCAGGCTTGCCATCAGCGATCTTGTGCCCAAAATCGAGCACAACAATGTTGTCAGATATTTTCATGACCATACCCATGTGATGTTCGACGAGCAATAAGGTCAAATTAAACTCGCTACGAATACGCACGAGTGTGTCAGACAGCTCACCAACCTCTGAATGCGACAAGCCACCAGCGGGTTCATCCAACATTAAAAACGTTGGGCGCATCGCAAGTGCACGCGCCAGCTCGACTTTTTTCAGCGTGGGGTACGACAAATCATCGATCCGCTGATCGTGTAAGTCGGCCATATTCAAACGTTCGAGCAACTCATGCGCAAACCGACTGAGTGAAGCCTCTTCGGGCCGGCGCGAGATTGGCGAAAACGGCGCTGTCAGTAAACGGCTACGACCGTAATGGTGCCCACCGAGCATCACGTTTTCATGCACCGTCAGTGAAGGTAACAAGGCCAAATTTTGAAAGGTACGCGCAATACCAAGATTGGCGACCTCTTTGGCCTTGACCGCTGTAATGTCGCGACCGTTAAACAGCACGCGCCCCGCCGACGGGTTATACAAACGGCTGATGCAATTAAACAGACTCGTCTTGCCCGCACCGTTCGGACCGATCAACCCACAAATTGATCCTTCGTCTACGGTAAAGGACAAGCCATTGAGTGCGACGATCCCACCAAAGCGCAAAGACAAGTCTGACACTGATAACTTATGAGTTGGATTCATCAAGGTTCTCGCGACTCACTGCACTTAGAGCCCTGCCGCTTCACGAATATTTTTCGTGATGATCGTCATGTCGGCACCTGGGTTCTCTTTGACTGCCTTCGCCCACAACGCCGCGTTGGCTTCGCACAAAACAGTTTTTACCCCTGTGGATTCGATCAGTGACATCGCAATCCCGACGTCTTTGTTCATCAGTTGCATCGCAAAACCAAAGTTCCAGGTCTTGGGTAGTACTGCGCGAGGCCAAGCGTGGGCAGTCATAAAGCTGCCGCCACTCGAGGCATCAATCACTTGATGCATCACCGCAGGATCTAGCCCAAACTTTTCGCCTGCCGCAAAAATTTCAGACGTTGCCACTAAGATCGTTGCACCCAACAAATTGTTCAACGCTTTAACAGCGTGACCTGAACCCACTGGGCCAACATGCACGACTTTGGTCCCCATTCGATTCAGCAGTGGCAAGGCACGCGCAAAGTCTGCGGCGTCGCCACCCGCCATGATGGCCAGCTTGCCTGACTCGGCGCCACCAATACCACCCGATACAGGTGCATCAATAAACGTGATGCCATGCTGTTTTGCAAGCTTGGCATTCTCAATGGTGTTGGCGGGTGTCGACGAACTCATATCGATCACCATCGCGCCCTGCTTTAACGTCTTGAGCAATTCATTGCGCAACACCTTGTCAACGATCGGGCTGTCAGGCAACATCAAAATCACCACCTGAGCATCAGCCATCGCGCCGATGCTAGCCACCGCCTTGCCGCCAGCCGCTGCGGCGGCCTGTTCGCGCCGAGCAACATCCAGATCGAACACCTGAACGTCGGCAAAATCTTTTAAGTGAGCGACCATACGGCCGCCCATTGCACCCAAACCTACAAAGCCAACTTTCTGTCCTGCACCAGCGCCGTTTTGAGCCATGATCATCTCTTGTGTATGAGTTTGAACAACTCAGACGCCTTTTCCAAGGCGCCTGAGGTCATGCTTACCGCTTGAGTATTGCCAAGTATTGCGTCTGCGTTGAAGGCAACGCGTTAAGGTGCTGGCGTCTTGCCCTCGTAATTGATGACAGGGCCTTTCGACACATACTTCACCCCATCGTACTGACCCATCTGAACCGACTCGATCGGATAACCATCGGTCGAACCACTAGTGTTCAGGGTGATGCCGTCAAGTAACAGGGGCGCTTTCACACCTTTCATGTTTCGTGCGGATTCCATGAACGCCTCGCGTGTCGGTGCCTTGGTATTTTCAAGTACCGCCTTCACCGCATGGCAAATAAACCACCCCGCGGCCGCGTTTTGATCGGCTGGGTTTAGGCTGCTCTCATACTTTTTAAGTTTCTCGACATAGGTCTTCATGTCGTCATCATTGGCGTAGGCTGGGTTCGCCTGATCCTTAAGCCACAAGCCTGTTAACACACCGGTTGAAGCTGCTGCACCCGCAGGCTGCAGGGCGCCACCGATGCTTGAGCCAACACCCCAAATGATATGGGCGGGTTTCCAGTTAATCGTCTGCATCCGCTTTAACGCTTGCACGACAAACTTAGGCGTAGTGGCATCGACAAACACATCAGCACCCGAGGCAGCGATACGATCAATCTTCGCATCAATTGTGGGCTCGCTATACGAGTGCTCTTCGTGAATCACGACATTGAGACCTAGCTCTTTTGCGGCTTTAATAAAGCCTGTCGCAAAAAATGGACCACCGCTATCGTCGTTGAATAGTGCAACTTTTGCATTGGGGTAGTTGGTCTTGATGTAAGACGCGTACAACGCGGCTTCAGTGTTGTACGCTAACAAAGCCAACATAGTGTACGGAAATTTTTCAACTTCAGGCTTTGATCCAAACATTGGCCCGCCCGTATACAAAAATACTTGTGGCACTTTTTCGGTGTTGTAAAACGGACGCGCGCCGAGGTTAGCGCCGGTACCAACGTTACCCGAAATCGCAAACACTTTATCTTGTGTAATCAGACGACGCGCGTTTTGCAAGGCGCGAGCTGGCTCCATCGCGTCGTCGTACATCATCAGTTTGAACTTACGTGTTTTGCCGTCGCCCATTTTGACTCCGCCAAGATCAGCATTGACGTATTCGAAACAGGCCTTTTGTGCGCGACCAATGGCGCCGTAGCCTGCATTGGGGCCTGAAAGAGGTGTCGAGTTACCCCACAAAATTTCAGTGTCGGTGATACCGACTTCAGCGTGACTTGCGAAGCCCACTGACACGAGCGCTGCGACAAGCGCGGCTTTAACAAAATGCAGACCTGCACGCTTAGGATGCAACATGGTTTGTCTCCTGGAGTTGTGATTATTTTTTGCAGCGAATCGTCTTTTATCAGTAAAAAGCACTGAGATTGCGATCTATCTGCCTGTACTGTAAGCCTATTATGCGCCTAGGGTTTTCTCATTATGGTTTACCCTAGTTTTTAAAAAAATTTAAATGCGCCGTTGTAGCAACGGCACTAAATTATTTTTTTCCTAAGGTTTCGTAGATGCTACCGTAATCCAGCTTGCCATGCCCCAACTTGCTATGCATGTCGTACAGGTTACGAGCCAAACCACCCAGCGGCACACTGCACTTAGTGGCCAAAGAGTTTTCAACCGCCAGGCCCAAATCTTTCAGCATTAAATCAACACCAAAACCACCGGCGTAGCCATTTGACGCGGCCGACTCTGGCATGACGCCCGGACATGGGTTACACGAGTTCAAGACCCAGTTATTACCTGAACTTTTTGACATAATTTCAGACAACACGGCTGGGTCAAGCCCGTTGGCGATCCCCAAGCGCAAGGCTTCGGCGGTGCCGATCATGGTGATGCCGAGCAGCATGTTATTGCAGACCTTAACGGTTTGACCGCTGCCATGCGCGCCAGCGTGATAAAGCGCCTTACCCATTTTTTGCAGGTAGGGCTGAGCCGCAGCAAACCCCTGCGCGGTACCGCCCACCATAAAGGTCAGTGTACCGGCCTTAGCACCGAAAGGGCCGCCCGATACAGGCGCGTCAATCATCTCGATCCCTTTGGCGGCAGCAGCCGTACCGAGCTCTTTGGCAACCTGTGGTGAGATCGTTGATGAGTCGATCAGCAAGGTACCCTTCTGAACAAGCGCTAAAACGCCCTGGTCGCCTAAGTACACGCTTTGTACGTGCTGACTGGCTGGCAACATACTGACGACGACCTTGGCGCCTTTCACGGCCTGCGCAAAGTCGATACCTTTTGCCCCGCCTGCAGCGACCAAACTGTCAACGTTAGCCGGCGCTAAATCAAACCCAACGACTGAAAAGCCGCCACGCAACAGATTAAGTGCCATGGGCATGCCCATATTGCCTAGACCAATAAATACGACTTCAGGTGACATGAGGTTCTCCGAGAGATAAAGTGGTTCGTCACTGATTATCACACCGCCCGCAAAAAACCGCTCACCCAAAACAAAGGCTAGTTTCAAGCAAAAAGCGACTCCCTCAAAGCAAAAGACCCGCTTCAAGCAAAAAAACGCTCGGCCAAAAGCAAAAGGCTAGTTTCAATTAAGAAACTAGCCTTTTGAGATTACTGGTCGGGGCGGTGGGATTCGAACTCACGACCCTCTGCTCCCAAAGCAGATGCGCTACCAGGCTGCGCTACGCCCCGAAAGATGAGCAGTGTAACAGAA
>JBAWWV010000023.1:0-23048 GCA_037146575.1 Alcaligenaceae bacterium
CGCCCTGCACTTTGCTGCCGCAACTGACCTTGCAAGACTTAACCCTGTGTGATGGTTTATGGCTGTTTTTACGATTGTCAGTGACGCTGATGCAAGCGCGCTACTTAAGCAATACGACTTAGGTGAGTTTGTTTCGCTGCGCGGGATTGCAGCGGGCATCGAAAACAGCAACTTTTTTCTGGCCACAACGCAAGGCGAGTATGTTTTGACCGTGTTTGAAGTGCTCACGGCCGAGCAATTGCCCTTTTATATCGAACTCATGCATCATCTGGCGCAGCGTGGCGTACCGGTACCACAACCGCAAACGCGTATCGATGGCGCCCGGCTTTCGACCCTATTAAAAAAACCAGCTGCGATCGTCAACCGTCTTCCTGGCAGCTTCGAGCCAGCGCCCACACTTGCACATTGCACTCTCGCCGGCAAAACCCTGGCCCAGGCGCATTTGGCGGCAAAAGATTTCGGGTTAAGTCAGCCTAACCTGCGCGGTCTCGCGTGGTGGGAGCAAACCGCTCCGGTGGTGCTCCCATACCTCTCGCCTATCCTCGCTGAGTTGTTAACGCAAACGTTGGACGAACAACGCGCCGCGGCGCTGACGCAAGATTACAAACAGCTGCCTTTCGGGCCTTCCCACTGTGATCTTTTCAGGGATAACGTTTTGTTTGCGGGCACTCAGACCGAGCCTCAAATGGGCGGCTTCATTGATTTTTATTTCGCTGGCTGTGACACCTGGCTCTTTGACGTCGCCGTGAGCGTCAACGATTGGTGCATCGATTTGGCAACCGGCGCCTTCAAACCTGGGCACGTTGCGGCGTGGTTAAGCGCTTACGCAAGCCTACGGCCCTTCACTGCGGCAGAACATCGCCTGTGGCCCGCAGTGTTACGCGCCGCGGCCCTGCGCTTCTGGATTTCGCGTTTATACGATTTTTATTTACCGCGTTCGGCGAAAACACTCAAACCCCACGACCCTAGTCATTTTGAACGCGTACTTCAACAGAGAACTGTCGGTCTGATCCCCGATTTACCAAAGGAAGACTGATGCAAGCTGTTGCTCTAAATGCCCTGTCGGGCTGGCGCTGGGTCAACGGGGGTTGGGCGTTGTTCCGTACCCAGCCCCTTGCCTTTTTTTCGTGGGCAATGTTCATTAGTTTGTTGCTAATGGTCGCAAGCATCACTCCTCCATTCGGCCCGATATTGTTTGTCGTGCTCATGCCTGCCGTGACGGTCGTGACCCTCTCAGCCGGAAGACACGCTGCCGAGGGGCACAAAATGTTGCTCGGCATGTGGCTTGAGCCTCTTAAGCCCAGTGGTGTCTTAAAAAAACTTCTTGGGATGGGTGCCTTGTACCTCGTGACATGCCTACTGCTGGGTCTGATTGCGTTCATGCCCTTTGCCGCTGAAGTCACCGAGGCACTCAAATCTTTAACAGACGCCAACAACTTGTCGCCCTTGCTCGAGGCCGTACGCATGCCGATGGTGATCTTCGCGATCTTCTACATGCTGATGGCCGCCATTTTTTGGTACGCGCCAGTGTTGGTGGCGTGGCATCAAATCAGCATCATGCGTGCTTTGTTTTTTAGCGGTATCGCCTGTTGGCGTAACAAATGGGTGTTCTTAACTTACGGGCTCACCTGGCTCGCCGTATTTTTAGCAATCGATAGTGCACTCAGTCTGATCGTTTGGATTGGTGTTTCAAACACGATTGCGGCAACCATTCAAGTGCCCATTAACATTGCCGCCGGTGCCGTTTTGTACTGTAGTTTTTATCCAAGTTATGCCTCGGTCTTTGTGGCAACTGACTCTGAACAAGCGCCAGCACAACCGCCCGCGTCATGACTTCGGTTTGCTGGGTTGAAAACGCAGCCGTTTCAACCACCGACGCCGCTTGCCAACACACCGCAATACGATTGGGTTTCAGCTGCGCAATCGTTTTGACGACAACACCTCTTTTGTCGATAAAGAACACGCCAAGCGAAAAGCGCATACCAAAGGTGTGTACGCCCGAGCAGGGCTTTAGCCAAAGTGCTTGCGTAGGCGCGATTGTTCGTTTACCCAGCCACCCACGCGCGCGTGCAAATATTGTGTCAGCTCGCACTAAGAAAAGTTTTGGTGCACAGTTACTTTTGTAATCCAAAAATTTGAACAATTACCGGAAACCCCAACACTAAAAACGTACATGGAAAAATAAACAAGGCTAACGGAAACAGCATTTTGACCGGTGCCTGCAACGCTAACTTTTCGGCGCGCATCAAACGTTGTGCACGCTGTTGCGATCCATAGACTTCAACGATTTGAGCCATGCCCTGCCCCAACGCCTCTCCTTGAATCAACGCCGAGATGAGTTGGCGCAAGGCGGCTAGTTCAATTCGCAGACTCAATTGCCTGAGCGCCTCGGTGCGCCTCACACCCGTACGAATATCGCCCAAGGTCTGCTGCCACTCAGTCTTTAAAGCCCCTTCGTTCAGATGGTCACATGCCAACTGTAGCGAGGCCTGCAAATTCTGCCCCGAGCCTAGTCCCAGCCCGACCATATCTAAAAAAAAAGGTAACGCTCGCTCAATGGCAATTAGCCTTTGCCGATAGCGCTGCTTTAACCACAAGATTGGCAACCACCACAAAAATAACGCTAAACATGCGCTCAGTGATAAATTCACGAATAGCTCTACACGCGTGACTGGGCCTTGAAACGCACCCAGAGCGACGCCACCCCAACAAACCACAAGTCCAAACAAGGCAAGCAATAATTTCGCTGCAAAAATCTGCGCATAATCCAAATCGGTAGATGCACTACGAAGAAGTAACTTGTTCAACTCCCGTCGTTGATTCCAAGTGATAAAAGGCAACAGCCAACGCCCAAGCCCCCGCAACAACGGGCGAAGCACACCGGCTGCAAGCCAAGACCCGAGCGCCTTACTCGCGCTGCCCCGCCTCGATTGCGCAAGGCTTCCCAACAACATGTGGCCACCGACAAACAAGGCAGCTATCGCTGCCAAGGCGCCTGAGAGCAACGCCAGCCAAAGCATCGACCTAGACATGAATCGCAAGGATACGGCGCAAGACATAGACCCCGAGGCACTCAAGCGTCACCAGCGCCAACAACACGGCTTGGCCGACCGAACTGCTGTGCAATAAGTGCACTGATACAGGGTCTACCTGACTCAATACCACCAACAACACCACCGGCAACGCACCCATAATCCAAGCCTGCATTTTGCCCTGTGTCGTCATGACTTCAATTTTTTGTTCAAGGTGCTGTCGATCGCGTAGATTGGTACACAGTCGCTCAAGTAAATCAGCTAAAGACGCGCCAGAGCGCGCACCAACGATGAGCATTGTTGTCACAAGCTCAGTACTTTCCGAGGGCATGCGTTGATACAGATTCATAAGCGCCTGTACAAAGCCTACACCCATTCTTTGCTCTCTCAAGACCAGTCCAAATTCTTGCGACATAGGTGGGCTAGCCTCTTGCACGATGTGTTTTAAGGCAACCGACAAGCCTGCTCCTGCCCGCAAGGCTCCGGACAGCGCCAAGAGAAAGTCTGGCAATTGTGTGTCAAAGCGTTGTTGGCGCTTGCGCAGTGCACGGGTGAGCACGACGCGCGGCAATACAAAGCTAACCCCTGCCACACACACAGCCAACAAAACGCTTTGGGTCACCAACCATAGCAGCACACTGACACCAGCTGACAGGCAAACCAAGGCGGGCCACAGATGCGTAAGATCGATGAAAACAAATAGATCAGACAGTTCACTGCGTGCTTGCTCAGCCAGGCTCTTGCGGTAGTGCTGCGACGCACGATAAAAGAGGCGTTGCCCCAGCCACGATCCCATTGCAATCGAAAGACACGCACTCACCAACGCTAGCGTATTCATGCGCGCAAAAACCAATTCATGATTGCAGGATCAGGTTGTACCGAATCCTCATCAAAGACAGACGGACGCAAGCCAGCTCCGCTCAAACATTGCCTGCTCGCATCGAATCTCGCTAATTGTTGAGTTTGAATATTTCCAGATTCAACACCCGAAATCTCTGCAACGCCCGTGATGACTCTTCGGCCGTTTGCCAGGCGGGTTTGTTGCACCACCAACTGAAGCGCAGAGCCGATTTGCTCGCGTATGGCCTGCAGCGGCAAACCCGCATTACCACTGAGCACCATAGTTTCGAGGCGTGACAAGGCGTCGCGAGGGCTATTGGCGTGCAAGGTCGTAATGGACCCGTCATGGCCGGTGTTCATAGCTGCCAGCATATCAATCGCTTCTGCGCTGCGCACTTCGCCAATCACAATTCGATCGGGGCGCATCCGTAACGCGTTTTTAACTAAGTCGCGAATTGTGATTGCGCCCTGCCCCTCAGAATTGGCCTGCCTTGCTTCGAGCGTCAGCACGTGTGGATGAGAGATCATCAGTTCGGCGCAGTCTTCAATCGTGACGATGCGCTGTGACGGATCAACAAACCCGGCTAGTACGTTGAGCAAGGTGGTTTTGCCTGAACCCGTGCCACCTGAGACAAGAATATTTAAGCGCCGCTCAACGCAGATACGTAAAAATTCGGCCAGAGGTCGAGGCAAGGATTGCAAAGCAACCAAGTCTTGCATTTTTAGTCGCTGATGAGGAAACTTTCGGATGGTAAAGCTTGCGCCATGAACTGAGACCGGAGGCAAGACCGCATTCAACCTTGAGCCGTCACGCAAGCGTGCATCCACCATAGGCGAGGCTTCATCGATTCGGCGACCTAACGGGTATACGATTCGCTCAATCACACTGCGTACCGCTTGTTCGCTACTAAATTGAAGCTCGTGTCTAGAGAGCTGCCCGCACGCTTCAATATAGATTTCGTCGAAGCGATTCACCATGATTTCAGTGACCGCCGCGTCTTCGAGTAACTCTTCGATCACCCCAAGGCCGATCGCTTCGTCAACCACTAGCTTGAGGATTCGGTTGCGCTGCCCCTCACTCAGCGGCAACTTTCGCTTATCTAGTAACTCAGCCACACACGCCTGCGCATTTGCCTTTAAGGCGCGCTCAGAGAGTGCTCCCACATCGTTACGCCGCAGATCAAACGCCTGAATGAGGCCTGCACGAAGCTCTTGTCGAAGTTCTTGCTGTGCAAAAGCTGGGTACTCTGTAAGCTGCGACGCACTTGCTGGAGTTGACGAAGGCTGCTCGACTGGGGCTTGTGCAGCATCAAGAACTAGCTCCCCCGCCTCAGCAGACACGTTTTTCGTAGCGATTGCGCAAGCTCTTGCCTCAAACGACAACGCGCTTGGCTCAGGGACTAACGAGTCCGCTATTGAACGCGACTGCAGGCGCCCCAGCTCTGATGGGGTTCCCTCACTGCAAATGTTCTTTGCGGTCGATACCTGAAGCGCCTTAGACGCCAGTCGCAGCAGGCATGGGCCCACCACGATTTCGTCTGCCTTCTTGAGCGGGCCGTAGCGAGTAATACGATTGCCATTCACACGTGTGCCCAAAATTGAACCGAGGTCATCGACGTGATAGCCATCTTCAGCCTGCGATATCCGCAAATGTTTTCGTGCCACGCGCCAGTGTGAGACTTGAATGCTGCAGTCGGGCGCACGCCCCATAACCAAGGGCACCTCAAAGCGTTCACAACGACGAGTGCCATCTTCAAAAAATAAATCAAGTTCAATCAATTCGAATCCTCTTAAAATATTGCAAAAAACTATTTGCGGCCCATTAAAGACGCGTCATCTTCCCACTGCGATAAAGAGCTCGTATGAGGCTGATTTGTTTCAACAGTAGACTCCCATTGATCAGTGGCATAGAAGGGATGACCCTGTGCATTTGGCTCAAGAGCATAGGAGGGATTGACCGGTGTATTGAGTTTTGGAGGAGCCGGAAAGAACTCTTGCAAGACCCCCTGCGCATTCGTCACGCGTGCGGTCAAGTGCGGATCTCGAGGATCCACGATCAACGGGGTCACAAAAATTGCCAATTCAGTATGGCGCTCTTGTTCACGTTTGACGCCAAACAGGCCACCTAACACGGGAATATTTGAAAGGCCTGGTAAGCCTTCTTGATCTCTCGAACGCTCGCGAGAAATGAAGCCACCCAACACAAGCGTTTGTCCAGAACGCACATTGAACTCGGTTGAGGCTTTTCGAATTTTTAGAGCGGGGCCACCTGGTACTGTTATTGTGGTGTCGACCGAACTGACTTCGATTTCTATACGCGAGCGAATCGCGGCGTTTCGATCTGCGTGCGGGGTGATATTTAACGAGACCCCATATTTTTTGAAGGTCGTAGTCGACTTGCCATCTTTATCAACCGAAGCATAGGGCACCTCGCCGCCTGCTAAGAAGCTAGCCGTCGAACCGCTTCGTGCGAGCAACTGCGGTTGCGCTAACACAACCGCTTCGCCCGACTTTGACAGGGCAGCTAAGCGAGCCGATAACAAAGCATTTAACCCCAAATAGCCAGCCGCTTGAGGCAACGGAAATGGCACCGCTAAGCCAGCTTCACCGGGGCGTTGCATCAACGCCGTTGAGCCGCCTTCCCAGGCCAACCCTGTTTGAACCCCACCTTGCGTCGTTGGATCCCAACGCACTCCTAACTCGTGCATCCGCGAACTAGGCAGTTCTAACACCTGCACATCAAGCAAAATCATCTTGTCCCAGCCAAGTTGACTCGTAAAGTCAATCACTTCGGGATAGCGCTTGGCAAGCGTCGCAATACGCAACTGATCGGCGTCGTTCAGGTCTTCTCCCTCAATAACGAGTTTGTCACCAGCAATTCTGCTGCGCGCTTGCGGAATATTTTTGAGTAAACGAGAAATTTCTTCTTGTATTCGGCTTAAGCCCTCGGGCACAACAAAAACACGGTAGGTACGCCGATTTTTGTCTGACACCCAAATATCAACCGTGGTTGAACCCTGGGTCTTGCCAAAAATCAGTACCTCGCGCGGGTTCACCGTGGTGACCTGAACAATTTGACTATTACCGACCGCGATACGTGTCACGCCTTTGAGCTTCAAAACAGTAGAGGCGCCAGTTTCAAGATCAAGACGGGTGGTTTCGTTAGCAACCACGGGCGCGCCGTATAGAGAAATGCCTAAAGTCGTCAGCCACACAACTACGCTTGTCAGACATTTGGCCCAAACGCGCGAGTGCCTACGAGACGTAAGCCCGAGCAACACAAAATCCAAAAACCTTGTCCAAAGAAGCAAGACCTGGTGCGTTCGAGACAAACATGTGACTTCGTTCATGGGGTCTCCTTCGGCGGCGCCATGCCAGCAAAGTCAGACCAATCTGCCGAACTCGTGGGCGGTCGTTCTTGGGTTAAGCGGTCGCCATAGATAATTTCTATCGATGCTGGTGGCTTGGGCGACTCTAGTCCCAATAACTCGGGTAACTGAGCCGCTGTGATTTGAGCGCCCAGCGTAAGAGGGTCTGCCGTCTCGTGACTAAGCACCGCCGTAATCGTGCCGCCTTGTCGTGCAGCCACTAGTTTTGTTGCCTGTGCATGTGAGGCCGCTAAGGTAACAGTTGAATATCTGGATTCGGATGGCGCAGCGCGATCCTCGGTCATCTTTGTCTGTTGACCCGTCGCGAGCACTTCAATCCCTTGCAATAACGCGGCGGTGTTGCGCTGTCCTTTGTACTCAAAGGACACAAACAAATCGACTCGGTCACCAGGTTGTAACAGACCCGACATTGAACTCAACAAGTCAACTGGAATTGTCACCGCTCGCATATCCGGACTCAACCGTGAGGCCAAAGCCGGTTGAGCAGGCTCGATTAAATGAACGTGCATGAGTAACTGTCCTGCTTTTAAATCCACAGTGAGTTGTTTGCCCTGCGCAAGATGCACTTCACTCAGTGCGATCGCATCTGTACCGACCCACTTAACTGGAAATTCATCTTTAGCAAAATCTTTCAGGGATACGAGCGTACCTCGCGGTAAATCTCGGGCCGCAACGATACGCACAACCCTCTCAGTTTGATTCTGTCGTTCAAGCTCATGTTCTTTCGCAGAGAGGTGTTGTTCAATTGCCCAGGCAGACAGGCACCCAAGCCCGATTGAAATCGCGATGAGCAGCCCGTTACGCTTTGCAGAGTCCATCATCACAGAGCGTCCCTTGAGGTTTCGTAGAAAAACACCGTGGTGTTGCCTTGCTCAGAATGAACCTGAAAAGACAACCGTTGTGCCTCACGAAAAAAGCTAAGCTCCTCAGGCAAGGCCAGCCAACCGTTGCGCTGGGCATAAGTTTTGATGTGTTGAATCAGCAGCGAAGACACCATTGGAACCGCGTAACTTGCCAGCACGCTAGGTGGGCCCTTTGAAGTATCCACGAACCTATACAATTGCGTCGCCTGCTTGGGTAGCCAATCAAGTGCAGTCACGTACGCAGTTGAGGTGTTCTGCACGAATGCTTCAGGTGGGCGCAATGCAAGGCTCGATAGCAAGCCTTCAGTGCCTTGGGTTGCAGTTGCCCAAAGAAACAAAGAGTAAGACGTCTGCGCCGTGGCCCAATGCACTCGCACCACGTCTTGTTCAGACCACACCGGAGTGAGCTCAGGCAGCAGCGTTGCCAGTTGCTCTAGCGTTGTCTCAAGCGTTGCATCGCTCTGTAACTGCTCAAGCTCAACCCCCACACCTTGCCATTCACTCTTGTTCATGACCACTGAGCGTACGACCGCTTGAGGCAGTTCAATCGCCTCTAAGGAAAGATTGGCGTGAACAGGTGATGCACCCGCCAATAACAAGCTAATCACGCTGACGCGCCACGAAGTACGCGGCCAAGCACCTGAGCCATGCTCAAAGGCAAAACATTTTGGAAGACAAATCATTTGGATAGGTGATTAAGCGATTGAGAGACTTTTTTGACTGGCTGCAGCAGAGACGTTCGCCCAAGCAACCCAGGCGCTAATACCTCGTCAGCCCAAGGCAATAGCCAATCGACATTGAGTCGTGCACGACCCCACGCTTGATCAACGCTCTGCAACGCTTGCGCACTGGCATTGACCAGTTGCTTTGACGAGGCAAAGCTGTCTTGCCAGAGCGCGGCAGAGCCTGCGATTTGCGCTTGGGCTGCCTGCGTTGAGCCAGCCTGCCCAGCCCCCGCAAGCAAAAAACTATGGCGGACGAGCGGTGCCTGCTCGGTGAGCCCAAGTGCCGGCAACTTGCTTCGCAGCGTTGTCGCAGAATGAGCACTTGCCCGCAATAGCGTTGCTGAGTCAAACCCAAGTTGCTGTTCAAGCTCGCGCTGCTGGGCACTGTAAGTTGAGCTAGCAAGCCCTACAGTGGCGTAACGATTATTCAAAGCGACCGAGGCGTTTAGGTCACCAGAGTTAGGTACTACAAGGTTGGAAACCACGCCCGTTGGTATAAACGATAAGAAATGACTCTCGCCAAGCAAGTCAAGTGTGCCTGAACGGAGCTTGCCGATGTGATGTATGCACAGCACTAAGGTGAAACCAAAGACAATGATCAGTAGCGCCTCAACCGCCGCCTGACCTTGATTCTTGGATGATGCGGGCCTAAGATTCATTGTGTCGTGCTCTGCTCTGACATCAGCGTGTTCACTAAACTCTTTGATCCAGTGCGCTGCTGTTTTGTCTCTGCCACATCAATTAAACGCGCGTGCCAGAAAGGCTGAAAAAGGTTTGGAGCGGCCGTTGCGTTGCCGCTCGTCTGGGGGGATAAAAAGTAAGTTTGAGCGGCAGACTCTGCGTGCAGGGTTTGAACGCGATCTTGCGAGCTAACAGCGAAGCGCCCACCAAACCGTGTGGTTTCGACCGCGCTGCCGTCGTGAATCAACGGGCTCTGTTGCTTGACTGCTATTGCCAAGCGGATTGACTCTTTATGCTTAGGGGTCAGCGCAGCAAAGCTCGGCATGCCTTGCGTGCTCCAACGAATTTCGCTGGATGAGGCCCAGCGCCGAGCAAGGTGATTATCGCCACCCGAAAAGATATTCCAGCCTCCATCGGCCTGTTGACTGACCCAGCGCCAAAACGATTCTTTAGAAAAGTTTTGCGGCTCGGTGTCAGTTTGTATGGGTTGCGTCGTGCGCGAGCCTGCTGTACTGTTGACCAACGCCCAGCCCATTGGGTATTCACGCTGATAGCAACCAATCATCCGGTTGTGCCGCAAAGCATGAAAAGATTGATTGTCTTGCACCGACCACGCACCGTCTTGCCCAAGCCGTGTTAAGCCCTTGCGACGCAGCTCATGACGCTTGTGCGGGCACCGAAGGTTGACTGCCCAAACATTTCGTGTCGTGTGATGACGATTGTTTAAAAAGCCATATTGCTTTGAAACACGCGTTAACAGCGAGTGCCAGCGCTTGTCTGCACTAGAAAAACGAGAAATGAAACCCGGCAACTCGTCGACGGTGAACGTTGCTTCAAGCCCAAGTTCAGCCATCGTTACACCCTTCATGCTCGAACCGCTAGCACCGACGTTTTTTATTAAAACCTCATCAAGCACTTGCCGCCTGTAACTGCTTAGCTTCCTGATTTGCTCGCCTCGAACCTGGTCGATGACCCGGTGAATCACCTCGTCGTGTCGGTTAAAAGCATCAGACAACTGCGCCAACGCCACTTGATCGCCAAGCCCACCCGCCTTAGCTGCTAAATAAGACGCGGCATATTGCGGGCCAAAGAGCATTCCGATCAGGGGTACAGGCGGATTAAAACGACTAGCTTGCTGTGCAAGAGTGGCTCGATAGCGTTGTGCTGAAGCCATCGTGATTAAGTGTGCCATGGCGACTTGCTGCGCCAGTTGCGCACGATTTAAATATGCATGAAGATTCAAGGCGCGTGCCTGCGCGACGGCTACTGAATACACCGCAGCATCGGTCGCGCGCAACAATGAGGCTTTGCTGTGTACCAAACGCCCCAAGTTCAGAGACAACACCCAGGCGGCGAGCACCACCGCACTCAAGATCAAACCAAGCGGTAGAACTTGTCCTAACTCGCTGGCGCGAGGCAGCTGCACAAACTCTGGTTTTTTGAGGTGTACAGGCTGCTGCGCAACCTCTGGTTGTTCGAGGTGTACAGGCTGTTGCGCAACCTCTGGTTGTTCGAGGTGCACAGGTAACTGCACCGAGCTGTAAAGCGCCTTGCTCATCGGCCTGAGCCCTCAGCGTTACCAGTAAAATCCTTTAATGACTTTGCGGCAGCTTGAGTGGCTGCAGCTTCGGCGGCCGACTGCGCTGCGCGTGACTGTTGGGTGCCATCCTCGCCAGCAAGCTCTTTAGCGACTGCCGCAGTTTGTGCGCGCAGCACCTGACCTAAATATTGATATACCGCAATTGCAGCAACCGCAACTAAGGCAACGATGATGATGTATTCGGTCATGCCTTGACCGGCTTGTCGCCGCAAATCGTGACCCGATTGTTGGGGCGAGGCCCCACGAGATTGTCGTGGGGCGACAAGGGAGGCATAGCGTGCCAAGACGTTCGCTGACAATTTTCGAATTGGGTTTAAAGACTGAACAGACACGCCGCACCTCTTGCTTAGTTAAACAAGAACGCAGTGTGCCCTGCACATAAACCCACTTCAATTCGCAAACATCGCAATAGCTAAATAAAACACTGCTGCCGATCTAATTAGGGCAACAATTACGTAACGTCGGCGCGACTGTTTAGGCTGGTCGCAACTAGTTAACGTAGTCGTCGCTGTCCAAACTAGTCGTAACCATTTTGCCTAGTTGTAACTGTTTAACCCTAGTAAAACCTGTTAGTGTTGCTACGAAGAACAGAGCAAACCGTTTGCTACTTTTGTTTTACCAGCCGTAAAAGCGGCTCCAGGTTTGCACGTTACCGTTCGCGTCTAGGGCTTGGTACTCTGGAAACTGGGCACCCGTTGCGCAGGCGTGATTGGGCAAAATTCTAAATTGCGTACCAATCGGAAACCGCTTGGCGATGTCTAAGTCGGGTTGCCCTGCAAGCGACAAGATACCGTGTTCTTGGTTGGCGCCGCTGATGGTGTAACCCTCAAGGACCTGCCCATTTAGATCGCAGACTTGTCCGTAGCCAAAATCCGTCGTCTGCTTTTGTGTGCCGCGATCACGACTCATGGCCATCCAGCCGGCGTCAACAATCGCCCAGCCTTTTTCTTCTTGGTGACCAATCACACTGGTTAACACGCTTAGCGCAATTTCGTTTTTGGTACACACACCGACGTTATGCATCACCAGATCAAAAAACACATACACGCCCGCGCGCACCTCGGTCACACCCTCAAGGTTTTTTGCCGACAAGGCGGTGGGGGTTGAGCCGATACTGACAATCGGGCAGGCAAACCCGGCCTTGCGCAAACGCTCTGCCGCACGCACGCAGCCAGAACGCTCTTGCTCTGCCATAGCCACGAGGGCCTCGGGCGTATTGAGGTCGTAGCTTGAGCCCGCATGCGTCATCACCCCAACAATCTCGCACGCTGGTGACTCTAGGGCCTGTGCAACCGCTAGCAACGCTACCGACTCGGGCTTGATGCCCGAACGATGATCATCGGTGTCAATTTCAATCAGCACTTTAAAACAAATACCCTGCTCTTTGCCGTAGGCGCTAATTGCCTGCGCAGACTGCACGCTATCGGTTAACACTTTTAAGTCACAGCCCTTGCGCATGAGTGCAGCTGCTGCGGCAAGCTTATTGGGGGCCAGGCCGACCGCATACAAAATATCTTGCAGCCCCGCAGCAAAAAACTGTTCGGCCTCTTTGATTGTGGATACCGTGATTCCTTGAGCACCCGCCCGAATCTGCGCCTCGGTGGCCTGTACACATTTTGAAGTTTTCACGTGCGGTCTGAAGGTTGCACCTAAGCCCGCAACTTGCGCTTGCATCCGCTCAATGTTGTGTTGCATCCGTGGCAGATCAATTAGAGCAACTGGAGTGATGAGGTCAGTCAGTTTCATGAGTGATTAGTGAGTAAGAGTGGCATCTGTGAGTACGAGTGGCATCTGTAGGCAAGAGTGGCATCTGTGGGGTTTAGCTTGCGCGACTAAGGGCGGCGCGCGTGCGTCGTAATCACTTCTAGCGCTTTACGCCCAGTGCTGTTGATGACCTGTGTGCTCACCACCGCGGTCATGCGACCACGGTGCACAATCGTCGAGGTCGCTGAAATCGTTTCGCCTTCACCGGGGCTGATATATGTTGCAGTCACGCCCGACAACAGCCAGTCAGCGCCCAAGGCTGCCGACGCGGTTTCCATACCCAAGGCCAGAACAATCCCGCCCTGCACGTGCTTCACGCGATTGGCGATATGCGCGCCGTTCTCGATGACCACGTGCGCGCCAGTCTCTTGCACAACCGGATACAGGCCCAAGAAGTGCGTAACAAAGTTTCCACCGTCTTGGGTGGTTTTTGCAATGGAATGCTCAACCCGATTTAACACCCAAGCTTCGTCTTCACTTAAGGTTGACAAATCCAAGGGCGGATTCTGAGGTGGTTTAGTTTCGACCCAAGGGATTGGATCTAGAATTTTTCCGCCCGGCACAGGCAAGATCATGAAGGCGCCGTGCCCGATGCAGATCAACTCGCCATTGGCGGTAATACGCGCTTGACTTAAGCCTTGCTGGCCACTTGCACCTTGAATAAAGCCCTGCGATTTGCTCGAGGCCGACGCGCGCCCGACTCTGGGGGCACCGGTGAGTTGCAGGCTGATCGAAACAGTCGCCAAGCGGGTTGTTTTATCCAAGCCAAAACGAATGCCTGTGGCTAAGCCCATATCTGCCAGCATGGCAAAGGCCGTCATGCTGAGTTGGCCATCTTGATCGGCACACTGTACAGCTGAATCCATATGTACGACCGAATGCTGGTTATCAACATCGTCGTAGAGCAAGTTAAAGAAATTGCCACAAAAGTGATAACCGGGCGTACGGTTCAACGCCACCGCAATGCGGGCGCGTTCAAGAATCGGATGAATATTTAAAACTTGCTGCTGCATAGCGCGGATCCAAGGAGTGACAGTTATAAAAGCGAATGCCAAAGCACGACAGATATCCTAAGCGATAGCGCACCTAAGCACCGAATGATACTTGATCCAAGAGTCCATAATATGGAACTCTATTCCTAATTTAACGCAAAATCTCGTGCTTGCCTGACTCCGCTACTGACACTGCTGATACGTGCTTAGAACAAGATTTCAGCACAATTTAGAATGCGCTCGACCTCACATGGGATTAGATCGAATATGTTTTGGCGAAACGTACACGCATTACGGCTAATTTCAACGGGTGAAAGCAAAAGTGCTTACACTTAACACCGAAAAGCAAAACCATTGCGCAGCGGCCGCTGAGCACACGCAGCACAGGAGACCACCATGACAAAGAGTCACACCAACATCTTTAAAAAAATTGCCGCAACTGCAGGCTTGGCGCTAGGCTTGGCGCTGGTAACAACTTCGGGCCAGGCTGCGTTTCCGGATAAGCCGATTCAATTTATTTCGCCTTTTGCTGCGGGCGGTGCAAACGACTACCTGACACGCTTGATGGCGCAGCACATGGCCACTGAACTCAAAGGCGTGATCGTTGCCGAGAACAAAACCGGTGCAAACGGCATTGTCGGTGCGACCTACGTTGCAAAATCTGCACCAGATGGGTACGCGGTATTGACAGGCAACAGCGCCACACACGGTACCAACCCAACGCTTTACCCCAACTTGCCCTACGATGCGGTGAAAGACTTTGCGCCCGTTAGCATGGTTGGGTTCGTGCCTTTGACTCTGTCTGTTGATACGCGTTTAGGCATTAACAGTCTGGCAGAGTTAATTGCCTATAGCAAAAAAAATCCTGGCAAGCTGGCGTTTTCGAGTAGCGGCGTGGGCTCAACAGGCCACTTGGCGGGCGAGGCTTTTAAGGCGGTGTCTGGCATTGATATGGTGCATGCGCCCTACAAAGGCGATGCGCCGGCAATCGGCGATGTGGCCGCTGGGCAAATCGCACTCTCTTTTGTTGGCGTAGCCTCGGCTACAGCGCTTTACCAAGCCGGAAAAATTAAAGTGCTAGCAGTGGCTAGTGCCAAACGCTCAACCACGATGCCAGATGTGCCAACCTTTGCAGAGGCTGGTTTTAAAGATATTGAAATTTCGCAGTGGTTTGCCTTGTTTGCGCGCGCAGGCACTCCAAAAGAAACAATCGATCTGATGAACGCCGCAGCAAAAAACGTATTAGCGCGCCCAGAGATTCAAAAAGGGATTATCACCCAAGGTGCTGAGTACGAATACTCAACACCCGAGCAGCTTGCTGCCTTCACGCAAAGCGAAATCAAACGTTTCGGCGATATTATTCGGCGCTTAAATATTAAGGTGGATTAAGCCAATCATGAATCTAGATCTGACAGGACAAATCGTTTGTGTCACCGGTGGCAGTGAAGGCATTGGCCTGGCTACCGCTCAAGCCTTTGCAAACGAAGGCGCGCATGTGGTGATTTGTGGACGTCGTCAAAGCAAACTCGATGAGGCTGTTGCCTCACACACAACGGCTAAAGGTGGATCGATTGAAGCCGTGCAAGCCGATATGACTAAGCTTGCAGATATCGATACATTGATCGCGCATATTCAGTCACGCTTTGGCCGGCTCGATATTCTCGTCAATAACGCGGGCACAGGCATTTATAAACCCTTTGCTACCGTCACAGACGACGAACTGCAAGACGGAATGGCGATCAACTTTTTTGCCCAGTTTCGGGTGTCGCAACGGGCTTTGCCCTTGCTAAAAAAATCAAGCTTCGCCTCGATCATCAACATTTCTGGACGCACCGCCATTCGCGGCAATTTTCCGCCCGGCTCAAGCTGCACAGGCCCTGCAAAAGCCGCAGAGGTGCGTTTTTCTATCGATTTAGCCACAGAATTAGCAGAGTTTGGCATCAGAGTGAACTGCGTGATTCCAGGTGTTGTCAAATCCGAAGAACGCTTTCGCTTATGGGAAAGCCAAGCCTCCGGGGGCAAATGGCAAGGCGATTCTGCCATTGCCAAGCGCGACAAGCTTGAAGTCGTCTCGGTGCCACAAGGTCAAACATGGGGTGTGCCGTCTGACATCGCCAACGTGGTGGTGTTTTTGGCATCACCTAGGGCTTCGTATGTAAACGGTGCAGCGCTGACTGTTGACGGCGGGCCGCATACAAAGTCGTATGTGTCGCAGTTATATGTTGAAAAATAAAACGCTCGGCTGCTTGCAGCCCAGCGAATGCGTACCAATAGATGCCAAGCCTATTTGGTTTGGCCGCTTGCTTGACGTTTAAGCTTTAATCTTTAAGCGTTAGAACTTCAAGCGCTAACTCAAAGGTCACAAGTACGGGGTTTTGACCGCGTGCGAGTCGACCTTCTGAGACGCCTCCCTTGTAATCTACCAGCGACACGTCAAGCTGCGCTTGAGTTTGGCCCCGTGCGTCCGTGAAGATTTCGCCCTTGCGAATCAAGAGTTCAGTCGAGAACGGTTCGACGACGCGCCCGTCGTCAAACACTACACCCACGGTGCTACCTACGCCGCCTTGAATGCTGGCGTGTGTGATGCCGCGCTCGATACAAAAACTTTCTAACGCAGTACAGATATCGATGTTAGGCGCCACGCGAAGTGCGTAGCCTTTACTGTGTGATGTTTGGACTAACGTGGATGTCTTTTCTAAAGCCGTGACACTAGCAGTCGTTTGCCTTGGCTGAGTCATGCTTTTTAACGGCACAAACAAACTGAAGTTGGTTTCACCATCAGGGCACACGGTAAATGTCGCGCCACGCACGGCCACGCCTTGGGCGCGAATTGGGGTATTCACTTGAATATCATCGGGCAACAAATGGCCACAGTGCCTGCGCCCACTCGCCTCAAGCCAAATCGCATGACTATGCAGCCAGGGTTTACCGTCGCGCTGCCCAAATGTCACCGAAGCCGCTTCAAGGCGCACGGCCCCCTCAACCGGATAGGTATCGCTGAAATACACCGCATGGGCAGACGTTTTTGCTAAGGCCGGCATCACATACGAAAACGGCTCGAAACCTCCACCAGCCAAGCGAAACGTCGCGCTTTGCGCCTGGATAGCGTGCATCGACTGCGCGACCGCTTGCATCAGGGTCATGCGCGCAGGTAACTCAAGACTAAAAGCCTCAAGTTCAACCTGTTGCGCTGCAATGCGCCGCGGACTTGGCTGCCCCGGATGTTGAATACTTCGCATCGAACTCGCCTTATGGTTTCGTGAAACGGCAAAGAGCCCAATAATACGGGTTTGACAGACCGATGCCAACTTAGATCTAGCAGACTAAATGAGCCGTAGCCAGCCAAATTCGGCGAATCAACCGATCAAAGCCAACCCAGCTTTACCAAAATTGATTGTGAGGTTTAGGCGTTTGGGCGCACCCACAGCGTGGTAAGGTTCAGGTGCATTCGCCACAATAGTTTTGACGCTGTCACGCTTGAGGGCACCTCGGCCTTAAATTTGGTTTGCCAAGGTAGCCTTTTACGTCGTGCGGCAGCGCGCTTTTGACTGACAACCAATGAAAAGCTTTGCCCCCTCTGCCATGATGTTAAGCGTCGCCGTCGTTTCGGCGCTGGTGCTCAATGCAGTGCCTATTTTGGCGCCGGTTGCGGCCGAAGCGCTTGTGATATCCCCAGAATGGATCGGCTATTTTATTTCGATTGTGTATGTTGCTGGGATGATCGCCGCGCTCGTATCGGGCAACTTTATTGTCAGGTACGGTGCGATCCGAATGAGCCAGCTTGGGCTGGCATTGTGCGCTCTAGGCCTGGCGTTGGTCGCCTGTGGCAATCTTGCACTGGTAGTCATCGGCGCCATTATTATGGGAATCGGCTACGGGCCGATTTCGCCAGCAAGCTCTCATGTGTTGGCGCGCACGACCTCGCCTGGGCGACGCAGCCTAGCATTTTCGATTCGACAAACTGGCAATCCTTTAGCGGGCTTTATCGCAGGCTTAGCGATCCCAGTGCTGGTAGTGCTCACAGGCTGGCAGATCACTTTATTTTTGGTCTCGGCATTGTTGATGGCTTTTATTTGGATAGCCGAGCCGTTTCGTCAAGAGCTCGATAGCGATCGCATCGCCTCAAGCCCCTTCTCGTTGTCACAAATCACGCAGCCTATCAAGCTAGTGTTTTTAAATCGCGACCTGCGCGAGCTTGCCGTTGTGTCGTTTGTGTTTTGCGGCTTGCAGATGATTTTGACGAGTTATTTGGTCACCTATCTCACCCTCGAAATCAACATCTCTTTTGTCGCGGCCGGCTTTGCCCTTGCCCTGACCCAACTCGCAAGCGTGTTCGCGCGCGTCTTTTGGGGGTATGTGGCAGACCGCTTTTTATCGCCCCGCATCGTGATGGTCATCCTTGGAGTGATCATGGCAGCCTCGTCGGTCCTCACGGGCATGCTGTCGCCGTCTTGGTCTTACTGAATGATTATTTTGGTAATGATCATCTTTGGGGCGTCGGCGATTGGTTGGAACGGTGTCTATATGGCAGAGGTGGCTCGCGTGTCGCCGCCGGGCATGATCGCATCAACGACTGGTGCCTCGCTGTTTTTTACCTATTCGGGTGGCATTGTTTGCCCTTCGGGCTTCGCCTATGTGATCATGGCAACTAAAAGCTATCAATATGGCTTTATTATTTTTGGTCTGTTAGCGCTTGTGGTTAGCTTAAATCTATTTTTTAGTAAAAAGCAGCGTTAAACATCACCTTGCGCAAGATCAAAGCAAGATTCGCTGAAATTGCGATAATAGCGGCTGCTTTCATCGATTCAGCCAAAGGATAGCCCCTCATGGATTTTTCTCTGACCCCAGCGCAGCTTGACTTGCAGCAGCGCACGCGCAGTTTTATTGCTGACAAAATCATTCCGCTAGAAAGAGACCCGCGCGCCACCGCGCACGGCCCGACCCCAGAGTTGCGCGCCGAGCTCGTGGCGCTTGCCCGGGCGGCTGGTCTATTGACCCCGCACGCCTCAGTTGAATTGGGTGGTTTGGGGTTAAGTCACGTCGATAAGGCGATCGTCTTTGAAGAAGCAGGCTATTCAACACTGGGCCCAACCGCCATGAATATCCACGCGCCCGATGAAGGCAATATCCATTTGATGGAAATCGTTGCCACTGAAGCGCAAAAAGAGCGGTGGTTACGCCCACAAGTTCAAGGCTTAACGCGTTCGTGCTTTGCCATGACCGAGCCCGCACCCGGTGCAGGCGCTGACCCGGGCATGATGATGACCACAGCCGTCAAAGACGGTGACGATTACGTGATTAACGGCGTTAAGTGGTTTATCACCGGCGCCGAGGGTGCCACCTATTGCATCATTATGGCAAAGATGGAAGACGGCTCTGCCACCATGTTTTTAAGTGACATGAGCCGCAAAGGGATTTCGATTACCCGGCAAATGGAGGCGATGGATAGCTGTTTTTCAGGCGGCCACTGCGTCATGAAATTTCAAGACGTTCGTATCCCTGCCACTGACGTATTGGGTGAAATTGGCCGCGGCTTTAAGTACGCGCAAATTCGTTTGGCGCCTGCGCGCTTAACGCATTGCATGCGCTGGCTTGGTCAGGCACGCCGTGCCCATGATATCGCCACACAATACGCACGCACCCGCGAAGCGTTTGGTCGTATTTTAGGTAAGCACGAAGGCGTGGGCTTTATGCTGGCCGATAACGATATGGATCTGCAAACGGCGCGCTTACACATTGCGCACACCGCCTGGTTGTTAGATCAAGGCCAAAACGGTAATTTTGAATCGAGCCGTGCCAAAGTGACTTGCTCTGAGGCCGAATGGCGCGTGGTCGATCGTTGCGTACAAATTTTAGGCGGCCAAGGCGTCACGGGCGAGACTATCGTGATGCGAATTTTTATGGATATGCGCGGCTTTAGAATTTATGACGGCCCAAGCGAAGTGCACCGCTGGAGCATGGCACGCAAGATTATCGACGCAGCGGGGAAAACAGCGTGAGCCAAGTGTTAGAGATGTTTAGTTTGAAAGGCCATGTGGCGCTGGTGACCGGTGCCTCGAGTGGGATTGGTCATCATCTTGCGCACACCATGGCAAAAGCCGGTGCACATATGATTGTGGCTGCACGTCGTGCCGATAAGCTTGCAACGCTTGTTGCTGAGCTTAAGGCGACTGGCGCAAAGGCCGATGCCGTGTCGTTAGACGTCACAAGCCAAGCCAGCGTGAAAGCCTGTTTTGATCAGATCGAAACCATTGCTGGCGTGGCCGACATCATCATCAGCAACGCCGGCACCACCGTTGCCAAGCCCGCGCTTGAACAAACTGAAGAAGATTGGGATAGTGTTTTAGACACCAATCTAAAAGGTTGCTGGATGGTCGACACTGAAGCCGCGCGTCGTTTAGTCAAAATCAAAAAGCCAGGCAGCATTATTAATATCGCCTCGATCTTAGGCGCTCGCGTGGCGGGTGCTGTGGTGGGCTATTCGGCTTCTAAAGCTGGTGTCATCCAATTTACAAAATCACTGGCACTTGAGTTTGCCCGTTACGGCATTCGCGTCAATGCTTTGTTACCTGGCTACGTGATCACCGATTTAAATCGCGACTTTTTATTAAGCGAGCTTGGCCAAAAGCTTCAGGCGCGTGTGCCTTCGAGACGGTTTTCTGAGTTGTCAGATATGGATGGCCCGGTGTTGTTGTTAGCCTCTGACGCTGGGCGCGCCATGACCGGTACCTCAGTGACGGTTGACTGGGGCCACTCAGTGAGTTCGTTATGAGTGGGGCTGATTCACAAAGCGCAACGCCTTTTGATTCAGCCGTGCTGGCTGACTGGATGCACGGTCAAGGTTTTTTAGACCGCCCTGCTCTTGCCGTTAAACCCTTAACAGGTGGTCAGTCAAATCCAACGTTTTTATTAACTAGCGGCGCGCAACAATTTGTCTTGCGCAAAAAACCACCAGGCGTATTGTTGCCTTCTGCACACGCGGTTGATCGCGAATATCGTGTCATGAAAGCGCTGCAAGGCAGCGACGTACCGGTACCAAAGCTATACGCCTACAGCGAAGATTTGAATATCGTAGGAACGCCTTTTTATTTAATGGAATTTTTAAACGGCCGTGTGATTGTCGACCAGTCACTGCCGGGCTTTACGCCAACTGACCGTGCCGCCATCTACACCGACATGAATCGTGTCATGGCAGCGCTGCATAAGGTCGATGTCAACGCAGTCGGCCTTGAAACCTTTGGCCGCGCCGGTAATTATTTTGGCCGCCAAATCGCCCGCTGGAGCCGTCAGTATCAAGAGTCGCGCAGCGAAGACATCAGCGCACTTGAGTCGTTAATCGAGTGGCTACCGGCCAATATCCCGGAGGGTGATCAAACCACGATTGTGCATGGCGACTATCGCTTAGATAATTTGGTACTGCACCCTACTGAGCCCCGCGCCATCGGTTTGCTTGACTGGGAGCTTGCCACGCTCGGCCATCCGATGGCCGATTTTGCTTATCACTGCATGAGTTGGCACATCCCTGCTAGCTTGTGGCGTGGCATTGGTGGCTTAGATTTAAAAGCGTTAGGCATCCCCAGCGAAGCCGACTACATCAAACAATATGGCGCCGCCACAGGGTTTGAAGGTATCGAGCACTGGGATTTTTACATCGCCTACAACCTCTTCAGAATCGCAGCAATTTTGCAAGGGATCGCGCGGCGTGCGCAAGACGGTACGGCTGCTGCGAGTGACGCGATTGAGACTGGCAGTAAAGCGAAGCCACTGGCTGAGATTGGTTGGAAGTATGCGCAACGGTATGAGGCAAGTCGTAAGCGGTAATCGCGTAACAAGTAAATCTTTAATGAAGTAACAAGTAAAGCAGTGATTGTGTAACAAGTATTTAATATGAGCTAGCGCTTGTGAACTAGCGCTACCGAACAAACCCTAGTCAACAAACACGAAACGATTTAGGAAACCACTATGACGCACCATCCTTCAATCTCTGAGTCTGGTTTGGGCAATTGGCACGATGCACCGGCGGCAATTGGTGCGTCGGTTGATGCGATTGATACCCCTGCTCTGCTGATCGAGCTTGATGCGTTTGAGCGTAATCTGGCTGAGGTGCATGCGGTGATTCAAACCGCTGGCATTGCGGTGCGCTCGCATGCCAAGGCGCACAAGTGTCCTGATATCGCATTGCGCCAGATTCACGCAGGGGCCGTTGGCATTTGCGTGCAAAAGGCTAGCGAAGCTGAAGCTTTTATCGAAGTAGGCGTCAAAAATATTTTGATCACGAACCAAGTGGTTGGCGTGCGTAAGGTTGAACGCGTCGCCCGCCTGGCTGCCCATGCTCACATGGGTTTGTGTGTGGATAACGTTGTGCAAGTGCACCAGATCGGTGCTGCTGCCAGGCGCCATCGCGTGGCCGTTGATGTTTATATTGAACAAGATGTAGGCGGCGCACGTTGCGGTGTTACCACCAATGCCGCAGCGATTGAACTTGCCGAAGCGATTGCCACCTACTCGCCCTCACTGGTTTTTGCGGGTTTACAGGCCTACTATGGCCCCGCGCAGCACATGCGCAAACCCGAAGAACGCCTGCAGGCAATTGGGTCGGCATGCGATAAAGTTAAAGACATGGTCAGTGCGCTAAACGCCGCGGGCTATGAAGTCAACGCTATCACAGGCGGTGGCACCGGCACTTACCCCATTGAAGCAGAGTCTGGTCTGTACACCGAAGTACAGCCAGGGTCATACGTGTTGATGGATAACGATTATCACAAGAACTCGCCAGACGAAGAAGCCCCAGCCCTATTGCCCGTTTTATACGCGCTTTGCACAGTCATCAGCGTCAGCCCCACCCACGCGGTGCTTGATGGCGGCTTAAAGTGCTTTGCCATGGATTCAGGCTTGCCCCGCATCATCGTGCCCGGCTGGTCGGTCAAAGGGATCTCAGATGAGCACACCACCATCACCTCAACACCCGGCACCCCACCCCTTAAAGTCGGCGATAAAGTCAGATTGATCCCGGGCCATTGCGACCCAACGGTGAACTTACATGATTGGTTGGTGGCCGTGCGTAATGGCAAGGTTGAAGAGCTGTGGCCGGTGTCTGCGCGTGGGGCGGTGTTTTAAGCATCCCCACATTATTAAGCACAGTCTTACTTGATATTGCTCGCG
>JBAWWV010000024.1:0-22732 GCA_037146575.1 Alcaligenaceae bacterium
GGCTTGGGTATCGTCCCATGATAGATGAACGGCTGGGTCTTGCATGTTCATGGGAGTCCAGACCCCAAAGGTTTGAATATCAAAGCTTGACCCAGCGCTTCGAACGTATAGCGGCACGCGATGCCCGGTTGCGGCGATAAAGCCCATATATTGGGCCCAACAAACGGGCGCCATGTCGATTTCAAATGCATTGAGTGCGACTGGGCGAGCGGCGAGCTCGTTATCAAAGCAAAATTCGCCTGATGCAGAGCCTAGTGTCCAAGACTGAGCGGGCAGGCGTGTAGTTGTTTTGTGTGACCAAGGCTCGTGAGCATTCGCCTGTGCGTTAGCGTTAGCCTTAGCGTCAGCGTCAGGATGAACGTGAGCGTATTGGCTCGCGGTGCTGTTGGAGTACGGGCTTACCCACACCAGCTCAAAGGGTATTGCCAGCGCTTGCGCCATATAAGCACCAGCTTCAAGGTGCATGGCCTCGTGTTGTAAGACCAGCCAGTAAAAATAAAGCGCGCGGCTATCTTCGGCTTCGCCTTGTAAGAGTTTGAGCGTTTGTTCTAGGGTTTGCGCAGCATAGGTGAGGCACGAGCTGCTTGAAGCAATCGCTTGATCCCAACGTGTGTCGTGTTGTACTTTAGCGCTGTCGTACCACTGGTCAGCGTTGTCAAACAGCGACTTTTTTTTAGCCAGACCGAGTTGCATTGCCACGCCTTCAGAACGTTGAGCATTACGGGGGATCCAGTACTCTTGAAACCAGGCGATGTGACCAAGCTCCCAAAGCGGTGGATTGAGTTCAGGCTGATAGGGGATGTGCAGTCGCTTGGCGCGCTCATACGCTCGAAACGCGCTGAGGGTGTGCGTGCGCAGTTCTTGTAGTGCCGCGGTAAGCTCTTTTGCTTTAGCCTGACGCATCAATTTTAATGACCTTCAATGTTTATAGCCGCTCAACCTCGCAAGCTTAATGTGGTGATTGTAAGTCCAGCGCTGGCGAACGCCAATAACGGCAATTGGCAGACCGCTAGGCGTTACGCTAGTATGCTTGCAACGACCTGTTCAGTTCGAATTATCCAAGAGTGGGATGGCGCTGCGACCGATGGCGTGCTGATTGCCTTGCACGCGCGCCGCAGCCACGCATCCATTGCGGCCTGGCACGCTGCGCGCGGCTCTAACGGGCTTGTTGTCGTGCTCACCGGTACTGACCTCTATCGCGATATCAAGCTAGACCTACAGGCGCAGCAGTCGTTGGTCTGGGCGGCACGACTTGTGGTGTTGCAAGTGGCGGGTTTAGTCGAGCTACCTGCTACGTTGCGCGACAAAGCTCAGGTGTTGTTTCAATCAACGACGACTCGTCAAACCTTGCCAAAAACTGAACGTCGTGTGCGAGCAGTGATGGTGGGCCATTTACGCTCCGAAAAATCCCCGCAAACTTTTTTTGAAGCGGCTGCCTTATTAGCGAAGCACAGCGACATTGCGCTGCGTCACATTGGTGGAGAGCACGACCTCGCTTTAGCGCAACAGGCGCATCAAACGGCGGCTCACTATCCAAATTATCAGTTTTTAGGTGCCCGTAGTCATGAACAAACTCGGCGATATATTCAACGCTCGCACGTGCTGGTTCACGCCAGCGTGATGGAGGGTGGCGCCCATGTGATTATGGAGGCCGTTTGCAGTGGCGTACCGGTGCTTGCCTCACGAATCGCTGGCAATATCGGGATGCTAGGCGAAGACTATGCAGGTTTTTTTACAGTCGGTGACGCGCACGAATTGGTGAGCTTGCTATTGAAATTTAGAAATGAACCAGAGTTTGTGGCTCAATTACAAGGGCAGTGCACCGCTCGTGCCTCTTTATTTGAACCCGCTCGCGAACGCAGCGGATTGATTACAATCGTACAAGACCTCTTACTTAAGGAACCCTCATGAGCACCACCGAACCTCGTCTGACTTCGCTCTCGCATGGCGGCGGCTGTGGCTGCAAAATTGCACCTGCAGTGTTGTCTGAGATTTTAAAAGGCACTTTGCAGATGCCGATTCCGAAAGAGTTGATGGTGGGGATCGCCACGGCAGACGATGCGGCCGTGTACAAAATCAATGATCAACAAGCACTGATTGCCACGACTGATTTTTTCATGCCAATCGTTGATGACCCGTATGACTTCGGTCGTATCGCAGCCACCAATGCAATTAGTGATGTCTACGCCATGGGCGGCAAGCCGATTTTAGCGCTTGCCTTGGTTGGCATGCCGATCAACGTCTTGTCCACCGATACCATCGGAAAAATCCTAGCCGGCGGTGCCTCTGTGTGTAACACCGCAGGGATCCCGATCGCAGGTGGTCACACTATCGATTCAGTCGAGCCAATCTACGGCTTGGTGGTGTTAGGCTTGATTCATCCTGACCGTGTCAAGCGCAATGATGGTGCCCGTCAGGGCGATGTGATGGTGCTGGGCAAGCCGATCGGTGTTGGGATTTTATCGGCTGCACTCAAAAAAGAAGCGTTAGATGCAACGGGTTATGAATCAATGCTTTCTAATGCAACAAAGCTCAACACCCCTGGCCCTGAACTGGCTGAGTTGTCGGGCGTGCACGCCTTGACCGACGTGACTGGCTTTGGTCTGGCTGGCCATGCGCTAGAGATTGCACGTGGCGCAAAGTTAAGCGCGCATATTAAGTGGGCAGATGTCCCCTTGTTGCCTAACGTATCTGCCCTGATTCAAGCTGGGATGGTGACCGGTGCGTCGGCCCGCAATTGGGATGGCTATGGCAAAGAGATCAAGCTTGCGGCTGGCCTGCCTGCTGATTGCCAAACCTTGTTGTCTGACCCCCAAACGAGCGGTGGGTTGTTAGTCTGCTGTTCTCCCGAGACCGTGCCTGAAGTGTTGGCGGTGTTTGGCCGACACGGGTTTAATGAGGCGGCAGTGATTGGCAGTATTGCCGAGGCGCAAACATCGCGTCTGTTGATCGAGTAATGCTCAAGCTTGACGCTTGGCCTCAACCACAAACATGACGCTCGCCGGTTCACCTGCAGCACGGCGATTTATACACAATCTGTTCATTTGGCTTGGGCGACTGGGCTGTTGTGTTGTGTTGGCGCTAGCGCAGGTTTCGTTTGCTCAGCCCCTGGTGGTTGGCTCAAAACGCTTCACTGAGTCATATATTCTTGGCGAGATCGTTAGCCAAGCAGTGAAGGCCGCAGGCCACGACCGCGTGGTGCTTAAGTCGGGTTTGGGTAATACCGGTATCTTGTTATCGGCTTTGCGCAGCGGTGAAATCGATCTCTATCCTGAATACACCGGCACCATCACACGCGAAATCTTGAAAACCGAGCAGGTCTTATCGCTTGCAGAGATCAACGCGCGGCTGTTACCAAGCGGGCTTCAAGCAGGTGTTTTACTTGGTTTTGATAACTCTTATGTTTTGGCGGTTCGTCGCGATGTCGCCGAAAAATTGCAACTGCGTAGTATTTCTGATTTAGCGAAGCACCCCCAATTGGTTTTGGGGTTATCTCATGAGTTCATTGGTCGCAGCGATGGTTGGAAGGGCTTAGCGATTCGATATCAACTCGGCAAACTCTCACCGAAGGGTTTAGATCACGGCCTGGCATATGAGGCTATCAGGGCACGACAAATCGATGTGATGGATGCTTACGGCACAGATTCAAAATTGCTGCGCGAGGGGTTGGTAGTGCTGCAAGATGAGTCGAGTTTTTTTCCAACTTACGACGCACTCTTGTTATATCGTTCAGACACACCTGCTAGGTTTCCAGCCTCTTGGCCAGTGCTCGCGGGATTACATAACAAGATATCTCAGCAGACCATGCGTGAACTGAATTCACGTGCCGAGCTTGATGGTCAGTCTTTCGCCGTCGTCGCGCATGACTTTTTGCAAGAGCAAGTGCCAGGATCAGGGCAAGGGAAAGTGCAAGGTCAGGGTCAGGCTAAAACAAGTGCAACTGGGGTAGATGGCAACGCAACGCACGCCGAGCGTGTTTCGACTCAGCAGGCCTTTATATATGTGCTTCTGGGTCCTGACTTTTGGCGGTTGAGTGCGCAGCATCTGCTATTAGTATTGGTGTCGTTGCTGTTGGCGATTGTCGTCGGGATACCGTTAGGTGTGTTGAGTTTTTATCGACCGAGGGCAGGGCAGGTTGTATTGTCTGTCACGAGTGTGATTCAAACGATTCCTTCACTTGCGTTACTGGCTTTTTTAATAACGTTGTTCGGTTTAATCGGAATGATTCCGGCGATCGTGGCACTGTTTTTGTATGCGTTGTTGCCCATCATTCAAAGTACGCATGCTGGGCTTAGTGAGATCTCGCCCTCAATGCGTCAAGCGGCTATAGCCTTAGGGCTTAGCCCGCGTGATCAACTCTATCTCATTGAACTGCCTTTAGCACGCACAATAATTTTGAGCGGCATTAAAGTATCAGCGGTACTCAGTGTTGGTACGGCGACCATCGCGGCCTTTGTTGGTGCTGGCGGTTTCGGTGAGCGTATCGCGCAAGGCTTGGCCTTGAATGACACGTCGATGCTCTTGGCTGGCGCTATACCATCAGCAGGTTTGGCGTTGTTGATGCAATACGGTTTTTTTGTGTTTGAGCGTAGGCTGAGTCGACGTAATCATTGACTTCACGATTTCCAAGTCGCTTCACTGCTGCCCAAAGGGCCCGCTGGTTGGTCCCATTGCATGTTGATCCCAGAGATATCAACGGGCCAGTGTAGCCGCCGCGCCGCGCCCCAGTGAGTGTCTTCGATTGCGGCGGCCTGATCTGCTTCGGTGTCTGGTGCGAACGCCTGAGTGCTTTTTTCTGCATGGCTGAGGGTTGTCATGAGCAGCGCCCCTGTTCGTGCGAGTGATGCCCTTGCGATGCTGCCCGCGCCAGTTCTAAGCCGCACTTCAAGGCCGCGTAAGGCGGCTGTGGCCAAGATGTAGCCCGTCGAGTGGTCAAGTGCCTGCACCGGTAAAGGTTTTGGTTTTGAGCTTCCTGCGAGTTGTTGGCCAGCGTGCGCGATCCCCATGCTCATTTGCACCAGGCTATCAAAGCCGCGACGATGTTTCCAGGGACCAGTAAAGCCGTACGCGTCTAGCGAAATATCCACTAAGCCGGGTCTAATTTTTTGTCGTTGCTCTGCATCGAGCCCGAGCGATGACAACGCGTCGCTGCGATAGCCGTGCACAAGGATGTCTGCTTCACTAAGTAGGCTCACCCAACGTTCGCGCTCAGAGGGCTTGCGTAAATCAAGGCGAGTGCAGCGTTTGCCAAGTGTCATTTCTGGCGCTAAGGTGGGCTCATCCCACCAAGGCGGATCGATACGTAGGACTTCCGCACCTAAGCCCGCAAGCATGCGAGTGGCCGAAGGCCCAGCCAAGACGCGCGTCATATCAAGCACCTTGAGGCCTTGCAGCGGACGCTTGCGGTTGAACGTCCAGAGTGGCTTAGTTATCATCGGCGCGCCAGACTGCCAGTGCAGCAGGGGTTCGCTCAGTACGGCTTGACCGTGTGCATGCGCCTGCCAGTCTTGCCACGAGCGCATTGTTGCGGCACAGCCGCCCTCGGCTATTACCCTGGCCTCAAGCGCGTCAGCAGTCCAGCTTGCAACGGCTTGCGCAATATCAGCACGCCCGGTGGGCGCAGCGAGATTAAGTGCGCGCAGTGCGGCGGCACGGTGATGCGGGGCGTTGGTGTGCAGCCTGATCCAGCCGTCAACCGTCTGATAGTCACCCACCACGAAATCTTCAGCAGAAGGGGGTGTCCAGCCGCTTGGGCGCAGCGAGTACGCAAACCAAAACGATGCGAGGCGGCGATCGACCGTGACCGTGCTCAATGGGATCGAGCCGCTTGCTTCGAGTAAAGAGCTAAGCGCAAGCCCTGCTGCACCCATTGCGCCAGCCGCTAGATCTGTGACTGCAAAGGCCGAAGGCAATTCGCCTTCACTTTTGAACGTGACACGGCTTAATGCGTGTTCGTTGCCACGTGCTGCAAGCCAGATCGCTTTAAGTAACTGCGTGGCAATGGTGTGTGAGGGGTTGGTGCTTGGCATAGTGTGCATAACCTGATCTAGATCAAGGGAGGTGACAGATTGCGTGAAAACGTTGTTGCACGCAGAGCCTTCTAGGAAGAACTACTGGTATTATTCAAGATAATAACAATTCTCATTTAGAAGTTGGTATTCGGGCGAGTCATGCAACTATTACACACAGCTCAGGTTGGACAGTTATATCGAATCGCTGAAGTTCGGGCAAATACCCTCATGCCCGACTGCAATCGACAACTCAATGAGCTCGGTTTTTTAGTCGGTGAGCAAGTCATGGTACTGCGGCGTGCAATGCCCGGCGCTGACCCCCTTGTCGTCCGTATCGGTATGTCGACCTTTGCGTTGCGTGCCGCCGAGGCGGCTTTGGTAGGTGTGCAGCTCGAGCACGAAACGGCTCTCACAGCAGGCGGTATTGCGTGATTGAAGCGCCGATTCATCTCTACCCCACTGGGCCGCTGGTGGCGTTGGTGGGTAACCCTAATTGCGGTAAAACTGCACTGTTTAATCGCCTGACCGGCAGCCGCCAAAAGGTGGCTAATTATGCCGGGGTAACGGTCGAGCGCAAAGAAGGGCGGCTAGTCACGCCCGCTCGCAAAAGCCTTCGTATACTTGATTTGCCCGGCACCTATAGCTTGTATCCACGCTCGCTTGATGAGCGGGTCACGTGCGATGTGTTGGCAGGCCGTGCTGTGGGCGAAAAACGCCCTGATCTAGTTGTCTGTGTGGTCGATGCGACCAACCTGCGCCGCAGTTTGAGGCTGGTCTTGGCAGTACAACGGACACACTTACCCTGCGTGATAGCCTTAAATATGTCTGACGAGGCTGACGCGCGCGGGATCCATATTAACGAGGCGTTGTTGTCTGCCAGTCTTGGCTTACCAGTCGTGGCGACTGTCGCCATTGAGATGCAGGGCGACCAGGCTTTGCGTATGCTCTTCGATGAGGCGGCTATCTGGCAAGTCAACGCAGTACCGCCCGACTTACCCGAGGTCGAAGAAAACCTTCAGCTTGATCATGAGCGCGTTCAATCAATTTTACGGGCACTCGATCTTGATCGGATCACCCCGGATGAGACCACTGCACAGATTGACCGCGTCCTCTTGCATCCTGTTGTTGGGCCGGCGATTTTGGTGCTGTTGTTATTTTTGATTTTTCAGGCGATGTTTAGTTGGGCAGCCGTACCGATGGAATGGATCAAAGACGCCACGACCTGGTTTTCAGAGCAGGTGGTGCAGTGGTTGCCTGACAACTGGCTGCGCAGCTTGCTCGTCGATGGCATCATCGCAGGCGCGGGTGCAGTGATTGTTTTTTTGCCACAGATTTTGATTTTATTTGGTTTCATTTTGATTCTTGAAGAGTCTGGCTACCTGCCTCGCGCAGCCTACTTGCTTGATCGCCTGATGGGTTCTGTCGGATTATCCGGGCGCTCTTTCATCCCCCTGTTGTCGAGCTTTGCGTGCGCGATCCCTGGCATCATTGCGATTCGCACGATCCCCAATGCGCGCGATCGTGTCGTGACGATGTTGATCGCCCCGCTCATGACTTGCTCTGCCCGCTTGCCAATTTATGCTCTGTTGATTGCAGCATTTATCCCGCAAAAAACAATTTCTGGTTTTTTGCAATTGCAGGGTGTGGTGATGTTTGTGCTTTATCTCGCTGGCATTTTGGGGGCGATGGCAGTGGCATGGGTATTAAAAAAACTCACTGCGGCAGGGCGTCAAGTGCGCCCGTTGATGATGGAGCTGCCAACCTACCGTCGTCCACATCTGCGCAATATTTTGATGGGCCTACTGCATCGCGCCCAGTTATTCATGCGTCGCGTGGGTGGTGTGATTATGGTGTTGACGATCGCCTTATGGTTTTTGGCTAGTTTTCCGGGTGCGCCTGAAGGGGCGACCCATGCGGCGATTGAATATAGTTTTGCGGGCATGCTTGGCCAAGCCTTGGCAGTTGTATTGGCTCCAATCGGTTTTAACTGGCAGATATCGATTGCCTTGATACCTGGCATGGCTGCGCGTGAAGTGGCGATTAGTGCGCTGGGCACGGTCTACGCTCTTTCTGCGACGGGCCCCGCGGCGGCAGATACCTTGGGCCCGCTGTTGGCCCAGCAATGGAGTCTGCCAACAGCGTTAGCGATGCTTGCTTGGTATGTGTTTGCACCCCAATGTATCTCGACCATCGCGACCCTCAAGCGCGAAAGCGGTGGTTGGGCTATTCCTATTATTGCCACCACCTATTTATTTGTGCTGGCATACCTCGTTGCATTCATCACATATCGTGTTGCGTTAGCCCTATCGTGAAAAACGTCATTGTTTTTATCCGAAGTATGCAGTTTTTAGGAACCCAAATTGTTTCTTATCCGCTGCTCTATCAAATCAAACGGTTTTGGCCGGCATGCAAGCTGCGTGTTGTGGCGCAAGACGCAGTGGGTCAGCATTACCTGAACTTGCCGTGGGTGGATGAGTTTACACAGGCAGATACGTTGCCTGAAGTGTATCGGGCGATGGACGGCAGCGCAGACCTAGTGATCGCACTGCACTTTGCCAGTGAAAAATACGGAATCGCTGCTTTACTTAAGCGTCCAACGTATCGCTTGGGCTTCAAAAATGGTCGCGTCACAGATTTTGTCTGGACCCATTCGCATCGCAAAGATTTTTCTGAATACATGGGGTTGGCAAATCTGCGAGTGTTAGCGGCTTTTAAAGATTTTGATCCCGCGCAAGCGGCGCGCCAGTGTGTGCAAGCCTTGGCAATAGTGCAGGTTGACACAAGCGCCCCAGAGATCGTCTTGATGCCAGGCGGTGGCGCCGGTGATTACAAACGCTGGCCAATCGAACAATATGTGGCGCTTGCTGATTTATTGAAGTCAACTGTCATGCCGCAAGCTAGGTTTTGCTTTGTGATGGGCCCCGACGAGACCGAGCAACATCGTTGGTTGCAGAACCTTGAGCGTAGTGATTTTGTATATCTCATGACTCGCCCGATTGCTGAAATTGCAAAAGCGGTGATGAATGCCAAACTGGTGGTCGCAAATGATTGCGGCCCGTCTCATTTGGCGCAGTTTGCGGGTGTGCCCTATGTGGGCGTGTTTCACGAAAGTAATCGCGAATGGTTTTGGACACGTGAAATTAGCGCGGATGTTTTGCCGCAAGATGGCACAAGCGATATTAAAAACATCACGCCCGAACAAGTCTTAGCGGCATCGCGGCGTGTCTTAAGCGCCGTTTGATGTTTGTGCGATCACCGTGTTACGCAGCGTGCCGATTCCAGTAATTTCCACTTCACAGAGGTCACCTGGTTTCATATTGCGCGGAGCACCGTCGGTACCCATCCAAATGATATCGCCTGGGTAAAGGGTACAGTACTTGCTAATTTCGACAATATAGGTTTCTACGTCGTGATGCATGTCGCCTGTCGCGAAGCGCTCAACTTCTTCATTATTTAAACGAACAATCGTGGTCATCTTGCGGTAGTCAAGGTCAGTTGTGATCCAGGGCCCCATCGGGTTGAACGTGTCACAGTTCTTGGCGCGCCAGTTCGTGCGATCACTGCGTTGCCAGTTTCTTTCGCTCACATCGTTACCGATAGTCCAACCAAAAACGTAATCTAAGGCGTTCTCTGGTTGAATAAATTTGCCTTCTTTTCCAATCACGACAACGAGTTCGCCCTCATACTGAAAGTCTTCTCCGGCATCGTTGGGTTTGATGATCGGATCGTTTTGCCCACAAAGTGCGTTGTTGGCTCGATACGCAACATCCGGTCTTGGCGGAAAGTTTGGTTCAACGCCTGTTCGTTTCGCAATCGCGATGATGTGAGCGGGGTAATTTAGCCCGACGCAATAAAACGTGGGTGGCACGACTGGCGCCAGAAGTTTGACCGATGACAATGGATATTTGGCTCCCGTTTCAGTTGGATTTCCCCAGGGCATTCCGTGTACGACTACGATTTCGTCCTCATGAATCCAACCATATTCGATGACGTTATTTTTTTTAAAGCGACACCATCTCTGACGCATAAATTTCTCCTGTTGATGACTAGATCATGTTGGATGAAAACTAGACTCTTTACCGCAGTCTGGGCTAACTAAACACACGGCTATGATTATTTAACGTTTGTTTCTGAGCGATGAATCGGGTTGAGTGAATCCCCTCTGGCAGGTCACATCGCTAGGGGCAGGTGTGGAGTATCCACAAACTCAAGAAGATCGCGATTGAGTTCAGCGATATTATTGCAGCCAAGATAGGCGAGTGTTCGACTAATTTCTTCGTGGTAAAACTGAATGGCGCGTGCGACACCCGCCTCTTGCGCGATGGTCGCACCCCAAAGCGTTGAGCGACCGACCAAAACCAATTTCGCTCCGATCGCAAGCGCTTTGACAACATCGCTACCACGACGAAAGCCGCTGTCTATGATGACAGTGGTTTTATGCCCGACCGCATCGACAATACTTGGCAAGACTTCAATGGGTGCCATCGAGCTATCAAAGTTTCGACCACCATGATTTGAAACAACAATACCATCTGCCCCTTTTGAAATAGCGCGTTCAGCATCTTGTGGTGTCAGAATACCCTTGACGATGAGTTTCCCGGGCCACATGTCGCGCAGTATTGATAGATCATCCCATGACAACGAGTCATTTCTAGTCTTACGTTCGGCAGATGAGACCTGGGTGTAGCGCTCTTTGAACTCGGTCGGATAGTTTTCGCGTTTGGGCATCCCTGTGGTGAGCAAATATCTGCCCAACACGGTCAACAACCAAGCTGGATGCGTTAGGACGTCAAGTGTATTTTTTCGGTTATAGCTAAAGGGAGCCGTAAATCCATTGCGAACATTGTATTCACGGTTGGTATTGACGGGGCCATCAACGGTGACGACCAACGCCTCATAGCCCGCATGTTTCGCGCGCTCAACTAGCATATGCGACAGCCTGACATCAGACCACATGTAGAGCTGAAACCACAGGGTGCCGCCGACTAGTTTGGCAACATCTTCCATACTGGTGGTCGAACCGGTTGCTAAAGTAAAAGGGATGTTTGCTGCCTTGGCCGCACGTGCGAGTGCCAACTCGCCCTTGTAGGCAAGCATCCCGGCCGCCCCGGTTGGTGCGATAGCGATGGGCATACCGTGGCTTTTGCCAAACAGAGAGATACGCTGATCGCGCTTTGAGACATCGACCAAAACCTGAGTTTTTAGTTTGATGCGTTCAAACGCAGCGCGATTATTGCGCAGTGCAACCTCGTCTTCAGTGCCTCGATCAACGAACTCAAAGAGCCACTTCGGCAGCCGTTTTTTGGCCATCGCACGAAGGTCGTGCACATTTTGTGCATCGCTTGGGTTAATCTTAAACATAATTAAATCCTTGTCTCGTTGCGCGTGAGAGTGGCTTGGGTAATTAGGCCAACTCTGAGCGTTGATTTCGATCAACCATTTTATTTTCGTTTAATGTACTACAGTGGCTGGACTACAGTATGCGGCTGAACCTAATAGGTGATGTTGTCGATACACTGGTGACGACGCAAGGCGATACAAGACAACATCAGACAATATTTCAAAGCAAAAGCAAAACAAAGTACCTCGTCAGGAGCTTTCATGAATACAAATAAGATCATCCCAAGTCCGCTTACAGTGACGGGGTTGAATGTTCATCATTCAGTCGGACACGCGATTGTGCGCGCTCTTAAGCGTCATGGCGTCGAGTGTACATTTGGCCAAAGTCTGCCGACAATGTTTCAGTTGTCGGCCGAAGAGGGCGGCATTAAGCAGATTGTGTATCGTACTGAAAACGCTGGTGGCTATATGGCCGATGCCTATGCGCGACTGACCGGTAAGCCCGGTATTGTGACGGCGCAAAATGGTCCAGCAGCGGCACTGTTAGTGGCGCCACTTGCCGAGGCGCTCAAAGCGTCGATACCAGTGATTGCCTTGGTGCAGGATGTGAGTCGCCTGCAAACCGATAAAAATGCTTTTCAAGATTTAGATCACATTGGCATGTTCAGCGCGGTTTCAAAATGGGTGCGCCGCGTCAATGAGCCTAGTCGAGTCGATGACTACATTGATCAGGCCTTTACGATGGCTTGTTCGGGTCGCCCAGGGCCGGTGGTGTTGATGTTTCCGAGTGATGTGCTGACCGAACCTTTGGTGCCCTCGACGCGCACTGCATGCTTGGGGCAATATCCCTTAGACCCAACAGTTGGATCGCCTGATGCTGTGCGTCATGCTGCTGAATTGCTGGCCAAAGCTGAGCGTCCGCTTGTGATTGCCGGGGGCGGTGTGCATCTGTCGCATGGTCATGCTGCGCTGACGCGCTTGATGGATGAAGGACACTTGCCGGTGGCCACTACCGTGATGGGCAAGGGTACTGTCGATGAGCGACACCCGCTTGCCGTGGGTGTGGTTGGCTATTTCATGGGGCCCAATGGCGCCACGCGCTACCAGCGTAAGCTTGTCAGTGAAGCCGACGTCGTACTGTTGGTGGGCAATCGTACCAATCAAAATGGTACTGATTCGTGGCAGCTTTATCCAAAAAATGCGCATTACATCCATTTGGATATCGATGGCACTGAAGTGGGTCGTAACTACGAGGCAACACGTTTGGTAGGTGATGCTGGGCTAACACTCGATGCCTTGGCTGAGGCCCTTGGCAAACTTGATTTGTCAAAGCGTCGTGGTCAACGAGCCGCACTCGAGGCGAGTATTCAAGCGGCGCGTGAGGCGTATTTAAAAGAATCAGCACCCATGCGTTTGTCGGTACAGGCACCCATTCGCCCAGAGCGGGTCATGCATGAGTTACAAAAACGTCTGACTGGCGATACGGTGATGGTGGCGGATGCAAGCTACTCTTCAATCTGGATCTCAAACTGTTTAACTGCAGTCAAGAGTGGCATGCGCTTCATTACGCCGCGTGGGTTGGCAGGGTTGGGCTGGGGGTTTCCGATGGCGTTAGGCGCTAAAGTTGCACGCCCACAGTCAGAGATCTATTGCCTGGCAGGTGATGGTGGTTTTGGACACGTTTGGTCAGAGCTTGAAACCGCTCGTCGCATGGGCTTGAAAGTCACACTCATCGTTTTAAATAATGGTATTTTGGGCTATCAAAAGCACGCCGAAAATGTTAAGTTTGGCACGCATACCAGTGCGGTCGATTTCTATCCAGTCGATCACGCGGCGATCGCGCGCAGTTGTGGCTGTCAAGGTATCCGGGTCACAGACCCTGAGCAATTGAATCAAGCGCTTGATTCTGCACGCGCTAGTGATGTCACCACGCTCATCGAAGTGATGACTGACGAAAACGCTTTTCCTCCTATCACAGCTTATACGGCGGCATTAGAAGCATGAACAAGAAAATAGCCTTAGTTACGGGTGCCGCAAAAGGCATTGGGTTAGGTACTAGTCAGGCATTGATTGCTGCAGGTCGGTTTGTGGTGATGGTTGATCGGGTACCAATCGATCTTGAACAGCTTGGTATCACGGATGAGCAAGCGCTCGCGTTTCAAGCAGACGTCACTGACATTGCCTTTATGACTCGCTTGCATGCGCAGATTAAACAGCGCTTTGGTACGGTGTCTATTCTGGTGAATAACGCCGGGATATCGCCTAAGCGGGCTGATGGTTTGTCGAACGGTATTCTTGACTTAACCATAGAAGAGTGGTCGAAGGTGCTGTTGGTGAATCTGACGACAGTCATGCAGATCACACAATTATTTTTACCCGACATGAAAGCGCAAGGCTTTGGCCGTATCGTCAGCGTGTCGTCTTTAGCTGGCCGCAGTAAATCTGTGGTGGCGGGTCCGAGTTACATGGCTTCAAAGGCTGGCATTCTTGGGTTGATGCGTGCAATCGCGTCAGAGATGGGTCCCTTTGGTATCACGGCTAACTGCGTGGCACCTGGCCGTATTCTGACTGAGATGGCGATGCAAGCGGGCGAAGTGGTGAACCAACGCTACGCCGACCAAATCCCGGTCAGACGTCTAGGCACAGCCGATGAAGTCGGTGCCTCGATTGCCTTTTTGTGTGCGGATAACAGTGGCTTTATCAACGGGGCGACGATTGATATTAATGGCGGCTTTTTTATGTCGTGACCTCTTTGTTATTGTTCGTAGCCACGTAAGTGAGGTCTGGGCGAGATGTATGACCTTCAGCAAACCTCGCTATTTCTTAAAACAGCAGGAGACAAAAATGAAAAATATCATCAGTCGTAAATGGTTTGGTTTTGCAGTCTTGTTTGGCTGTTCAGTTTTAACTTCGTCGGTTGCTGCACAAAGCTTTCCGGCACATGAAGTGAACATGATCGTGAACTATGGTGCAGGTGGCACCACCGACGTGGCCACTCGCGCCCTGGCGCAGACGATGGAAAAGATTTTAGGTAAATCGATCGTTGTTCAAAACAAGCCTGGCGCTTTGGGTACGTTGACCCCTGCCTATATCGCGCGCCAAAAGCCCGATGGTTATCAGGTGGGTGTGGTGACGTACTCAACAGTTGCGATCATGCCGCACTTAATGGATTTGACCTACAGCATGAAAGATTTTGAATTTGTAGCTGGGTTTGGTCGCTTTCGTTATGGGATTGCGGTGAATGCAGATTCGCCTTACCAAACGCTTGATGATCTTATTGCTGCTGCAAAAGAGGGTAAGGGTCTGTTTTTTGGCACAACCTCAGCGCCTAATAACCTTGCGATCTTTGAGTTGACTCGCCTGGCGGGCGCAAAGTTTGAACATATTTCGTACAAATCTGGTGGCGAAGCGGTGACCGCACTGTTAAGTAAAAACGTGCAGGTGATTGTGCAAAATCCGCCTGACATCATGCCGCATGTCAAAGCCGGCAAGCTGCGTATGCTGGCGTCTGCCAGCCCAATGCGGTGGCCTGAACTGCCCGATGTTAAGACGATTAAAGAGCAGGGATTTGATATTGAAATCGATTCGTGGCTAGGTTTAGCCGTGCCTAAAGGGACCCCTGAAGCGATTGTCAAAGTGCTTGAAAACGCCACCTTAAAAGCGATGAGCGATCCCGCGCTAAGCGATCGTATGACGCAAATGGGTGTAGACCCAGCCTCCCTCTCGGCTAAGCAATATCTAGAGATTTTAGAGAAGGGCTATATTGAGATGGGGCGGGCAATCAAGGCGGCCAAGATCCCCCGTATATCAGGCTAAAAAACTGCTATACTGTCGCTCTTGTCTTAAAGGCGCCCGTAGCTCAGATGGATAGAGTACCTGGCTACGAACCAGGGGGTCGTAGGTTCGAATCCTGCCGGGCGCACCAGTAATATCAAAGGGTTACAGATTTCGATCTGTAACCCTTTTCTTTATGTGTTACATAAAGAGGATTCAATCTGTTACATCATTAACTGTTGTTACATCACAAGTTCAGTGCCGCGTATTAGTAAAAACGCTTCAATTGGCTTTGGAAAGCCTTTCAGTTGTAGAAACCCCGATGGTGTGATGTCTGCATTTTTTTCAAGATTTGCTTCACTTCGCGCGTCAAAAATTATTTCTCCGTCCTTTGCCTCGCTGCATAACCTTGCCGCCAGGTTAGTTACGCTTCCAATCGCCGCATAATCAACGCGTCCTTCAAAGCCGATCAAGCCTAAAGTTGCAAAGCCCGTGGCAATTCCAACCCCTAGTCCGATCTCTAATTTCTTGCGACGCCATTTGTCTTGGATATTGCTAAAAGCGTGCTGAACCTCTTGAGCCATGTTGATGGCCGCGAGCGCCGCGTTTTCAATCGGTACCGGATCATTTAAAAACACCACGACCCCATCGCCTTCAAAATGCTCGATCGTACCTTGATATTTCGTTACGTATTCTCCAACGATCTTGTGATAATCGCTTAGGATGCGCATGACTTCTTCGGGTTCAGCCTCGACCACAATACTGGTAAAGCCTCGGAGGTCGAAAAACAGTACCGAGATTTCGCGACGGTGCGGTTTTAATAAATCGTCTCCACCAGACGCTAGGATTTGTTGAGCCACTGGCGCCGAAAAAAAACGTTTTAATTTATTGAGATTTTGTAATTCTTGATCTTTGAGTGCTATTTGCTGCCCTTTGCTATCAACCTCTTTTTCAAGCGACTGATTGTGGTCTTTTAAGCGATGTAATGCAGACTGTAAGGCGAGGTGCGTTTTGACCCTCGCATGCAGGGTAAGTGGATTAATGGGCTTGGTAATGTAATCTACGGCACCGAGTTCAAAGCCTTTCGTTTCGTCCGCTAATTCAATTTTGGATGTGAGAAAGATGACAGGAATGTCTTTTGTTCTGGGGTCGGACTTCACCGCAGTGCAGACTTCCCACCCAGAGATCCCTGGCATCATGACATCAAGCAAAATTAAGTCAGGTAGTTTGGTGTCCGCTAGAAGCTTTAACGCGCGTTCGCCAGAAATAGCGGCTTTTATTTTATAAAGCCCTCCTAGTAGTGCTCCAATAATTTCAAGATTAGTGGGCGTGTCATCTACAACCAGTATGGTTGGCATCACAGCTTGATCAATGGGTAAGGTAGACAAGTGGTGCCCTCATAAGTCAATATTTTTATTCAGGCACGCTTTTTTTAGTGCGGTACACGCGCTATCAAAGTCATAGTTTTTTATATGGTCTTCAAGTTCGAGGTAGTCGCTTTCAAACAGGGACTGCAAAAGCCCGCAGTGTGTGCCAAAAAATGTCGTGGCACCAATATCACTATCGACTAGTAAATTAAAGAGCTTACGGCAGACACCTTTGACTTGGCTTGTATCGATTATGGTTTTAGTTTGAGCAACAGCCTCAACTGGAAAATGGTTTTGCAAACCGATTAGCAATGGCGTCAGTTTGAAAGACAAGCGCTCGAGTGCGTCGAGGATCTTTTCGATATTAGCCTGTTCTTTTATGTATGTTTCAAGTAACTGCGCATCACTGGCGATCGCTGCCGCGCCGATACTTCCTGAAGTGGCTTTCAGTGTATGCGCGAGCCTCTCTGCCACGGCGTATTCATCATTATGAAGGTGCTGAACGATGTTCTTTTCAAACTCGATATTTTGTCGGTGAAATTGACTGAGAATTGAACGGTAAAGACGCGAGTCACCATTGGTAAATTGCAAACCAAGTGTTGTATTTAAATGATCAAGCGTTGGCAATGGTATCGAGTGTTGCGTAAGAGAACCCTCCACAACGAGAGCAGCGGTCTCTTGCCCGATATTGGATTCGGTCGACAAGCGAGGCGTGATCCACTTCAGCAGCATGAGATACAGGTCTTCGGGGCGGATGGGTTTCGATAAATAATCATTCATGCCGGCAGAGGCATAGAGCTTGCGATCAACTTCTAAGATGTTGGCAGTTAGAGCGATGATTGGAATCGAATTTAATTCTGTATTTTTTCGGATCAATTTAGTGGCTTCAATGCCATCCATAATAGGCATATTAATGTCCATCAAGATAAGATCCCATTTTTTTGCATTGGCTAGCGCAACGGCAATTTCTCCATTAGCTGCGACTTCGACTGTGGCATGCGTATGCGCCAAAAGACCAAGGGCGACTTCTTGATTGATTTCATTATCTTCGACAAGCAAAATCTGGGCGCCCTCTAATGCGGCGCGCGCCTTTCGGTATCCATCACCAATCTCTCGCGTTTTTTTACTGCTGATGGCACCAGAGCTCAATAATAGATTTGACACGGTATCAACAAGATTAGAGCGATGAACCGGCTTGTAAAGGATCGCATCGAAATTTTGTGCTTTTGCAATCGCCTCCGTTGCGATCCCAATTGCACCGAGTAAGGCAAGCTTGGGTGTATGGGCCAAGGATAACTGCTCAACCTTTTTGACGAACGCGTGTACGGTCGTGTCTGGCATGATTGCGTCGATAAAAATAATCTCAATTTTCGTTTTTGTGCGATCAGCTTGTTTTAAAAAATTTAAAGCAGCAAGACCTGAGTGAAAAGTACGAGCGTCAAACCCTAATCTAGTGAGTTGTTCGATTAATACTTTTGGCGCAAACTCATTGTCGTCTACGACAATCACTTGCACTCCTTTAAACACGTCACCAGTTGACGAAGTTGCGTTCGCTTGAGTGCCGAGTCGCAGTGGGGCCGTGAACCAAAAGTTTGAGCCGATACCAAGGCAGCTACTAAAGCCAACTTCACCCCCCATCAAATTTGTCAGCGATTTTGAAATGGATAAGCCTAGGCCTGTTCCACCGTACTGCCGAGTGGTCGAGCTATCTGCTTGTTGAAAGCTTTGAAAAAGCTTCTCTTGGTTTTCATGCGCGATGCCCACGCCGGTATCAATGACTTCGAAGCGAAGTGTAATGTCGTCATTGTGTCGATCTTGCTCGGAAATCCTTAAGGTAATCTCGCCTACCTCCGTGAACTTGACTGCGTTCGAAATAAAGTTAATCAACACTTGACTGATTCTGAGGAAATCGCCATTTAATTCATCTACATGTTCAGTTGTCACATCACAAATGAGTTCAAGATTTTTATCTACACATTTCTGGCTAACGTTATTAAAGACGTTAATCAATAGATCACTTAACAGAAATGAAGTTCGATCAAGCTCCATCTTGCCCGATTCGATTTTTGAAAAATCTAGAATGTCATTGATAATGCCGAGCAAATGTTCGGATGACTGTTCGATTCGACTCAAGTACAAGGCTTGTTGCTCGGTGACCTCAGTCATTTTTAATAAGTGAGTCATACCCATGATTGCATTAATCGGGGTTCTGATTTCGTGACTCATATTCGACATAAAATCAGTTTTGACTTGTGCCGATTTTAGTGCGTCCTCAGAGGCGACTGTGAGTAACCGATTTTGCTCATTGATGTTTTCAAATAGTTCGCTCCGACTTCGCATTTTCAAAATGGCTTCGAGCTCGTGAGTCGATGGCAAATGCGCTTTAAGAGAGACCGTTTTGTCTTGCGTAATCAGCGGATTTCGTGCTGACGGCAAGGGCAGCAGCGCTTGGTAACAAATATTTAGATTAAAGGGAATGTGATTGTCTTCTAAGAGCAGGCGAAATTCGAAGTGCTGATTTTGAGTGATATAGAGTTTCGCTTGTTCTGAGAATTCTGAAATAATCAGTGCCGTGGTATGAGAATCGTGACTGATCGCCGCAAAAAAAGTGACCAGCTTGCGCCTTAAATGATAAGTGTCATCGATATTTGTGACAGTTGTTGAAAATTGTATGCTCATAGCCATTTCACGATTAAGCACGAGGCGTCGTCATGCGATTTTGTATTTGGGCGCATGACTCTGTCCATGAGCTCGTCGGCAGACAAATCACGACTGTCTTTAAACGATTTTGAGAGCGCATGAGTACGCATGCCATCACTCGTGAGTACTAATATGTCGCCGGTGTGCAGCCTTTCGTGTTCGATCAACAACGTGGGGATGCGTTGACCAATCACCCCATCTTTTGAAATGCCTGTCCAATCTGTTACACCATATTTTTTAAATGCCGTATTACCGACTCCGATATATTCAAAATATTGATGTTTGATGTCGATCAACAGGATACCAATCGCAGCACCTACTGTTCCTTGCATAAGTTGATGAATTTTTTGTGTCAAGGTCGATAGATCTCGCTCATACAAGTCGTCAAGTTTTTTAATCAAGTCGCTACCTGTGAGGTGGGCGCTATCGCCATGACCTGTGACGTCAATCAGCAGCGCGAATAGGTAGTCGTCATTATTTTTTACAATAATAAAGTCAGCAGAATTGACTTCACCATACCTGGGATTGATTAAGGTGCTGATCTCCCAGTGTTGAGTTCGTTTCTCGATGATTTTAGAGAATTGTAGTTTCGGCGAAGACAAGCGAGCGGCTGTTTGCTTAAGACGATCACTTTTTGACGTCTTCAGTTTTTTCCGAACTTGCACCAATGTGCCTTGTTCGAGGTTGGATCGAATCCAAAATTCATCGACCATACGTTTGATCCCAGGGAGGCCAAGACCAAGTGATTTTCCGGTCGAAAAGTAGTCTGTCATCGCAAGTTCTATATCTCGAATACCTGGGCCTTGATCTTCTGCCCAAATATCGATGTACACATCCTCTTTTTGTGCGGCTCGGCAAACTCGGATTGCTCCACTTCGCGCATATTTCAAAATATTGGTACCCAACTCAGAAATGACAGTGAGAATGGTTGAGCGTTCATCCTTGGGTACATCAGATAACATTGAATGCTGCTCAACTTTTGAAAGGGCAATATAGAGGTCTGCCTGATCATTGATCGCAAAAGATAGCTCGATAGGTGGGATGAGGTGAGTCACTGTCAAACATCATTTTGATCTAGAGCGTTTTCGCGTCGATCGTAGTCGTCCCGATTAGAAAACGCCGTATGAATAGGGTCTTTGTTTTGGTCTTCTTCGTTTTCAGCTTTGGCATCTTCATTGAGCCTGTTGAGTGCGGCTAGTGCCTGATTAAGCGCATAGAAAGACGCCACGCCTGCGATTTCAACATCGTGATTCACCAAGTGAGCAACGATGCCAGAGCTGAGGCCGACATAAAATGGTTGAGCGCCTAAGATGCGAATCATTTTGCTAATCGCGTACAGTTTTTCGTACTCATCCGTATCCATCGAGTGCAAGCCTGCCAAAAGAAAAATGACCGCTTTATTGCCATCGCGCTGAATACTGATTAAAGCTAAGTCTCTTAACTCATTAAGGAGTTGATCCGATAATTCATTGCCGACATTGATGATGACAGCTTCGTTGAGCTGTGTTGGGTATAACTTAAAACGAGTTTCGTCTGACATAAATGTAAGTCTTGCTTAAGTGGTTTTTCTCGTTTGTGAGAGCAATTGGCGATCGGCGCCGACGGCCTTCAGTGCTAACTCAAAAGAGTCTCTTAACGTTGCAGTCGTTTTGATCTCACCAATATTGATGCCTAGTTCGACTAAGGTTCGCGCAATGCTGGGTGAGATCCCAGAAATAATGGTTTCGCAGCCCATGAGTTGAGTGGCTTTCGTGATCCTAATGAGTTGGTTGGCCACGCCCGTATCCATTGCACCGACGCCACTGATATCCATGACAAAGACCTTTGCGCGAGACTGAGAAATCTCAATCAGAACTTTATTCATGATGTCTTGAGTGCGTGTTGAGTCAACAATCCCCAACAGAGGGAGCAAAAGAATGCCTTCCCAGATCGGTGTTACAGGCGTCGACATTTCAAGCAAGGCTTTGCTGCTAGCCGCTATTTTTTCTTTTTGTATTCTCGAGATTTCTTCCAACACTAAAAAAGTATCTAAAAATACCAATTTGATAATTGCGTTGGCGGTTTCGTGTGCGTCTGTGACGTGTGCGTCTGCAGAGTGAATGCGGTCGACCAGAGATTTACCTGAAAACGACATTCCGGCAAAGTAAATGTCGTTTGGTAGATTGATATGGGCATGTACGGCCCCAACCTTTTTGCGCGAGGTAAACCATTCGTCATCCAGCTTTGCATCAAAAAAAGTTGTCCAATGATCTTTTTGAAGATCTTTGACGCGTTCTAAACGCTTTGGGTTTTCGGCAAAAAAATCCTGATAGGCCTCGTGTTTGGCCATCCAAAGATAAAACTGAGCGATGTGATCATCCAGTTCGCTTTTGAGAAAATCACCAGCCGCTCTGATTCTTACGATGTCAGTGTCTGTAATTTCGAACTTTGCCAAGACTTCTTTAATCACTCGATTCATCAAGGTTCCTAGATGGGGCGGCGGATACGCCAAAGTGGGTATGCTTTCGCAGTCCGACCCATAGTAGGTGATACAGACGGGTTTCGAGATTTTTTTTTACCAGCGTGGTCTTATTAGCGGCAATACAAAGGAAAGCTTAAATTACTTTGTTCTTGAGATGAATTTAAGCGATTTAGATGAATGTAAGCGAAGCGAGCGGTGGCGCGCATTGATGCCGTAAGGTCTACGTTGGCCATCCTTGCTGACTGAGTAGAGCTTGATCACAAGCTTTTTACTCAGTTGTGGTTGCCTTAATCTTGCTTTTCAATCTTTGCGTCTTGCAAGATCTTGCCCCAGCGCGCGTATTCTTCATTCACGTACGCTTGAAACGCAGCAGGGTTCTCCATGCTTGAGGGCATGATGCCTGCCGCTTCAAGTTTGGCTCTGACATCAGAGCGAGCAATCGTTTTGATGATGGCCGTGTTGATCTTTGCCACAATCGGCTCCGGCGTTTTGACCGGAACAAACAGCCCCAACCAATTGACTGCGCTAAAGCCGGGTAAATACTCGCCCACAGGCGCCAGATCCGGTACAAAGCTCATGCGCTCGGCGCTTGTCACTGCAATACCTTTTAAGCGCCCATCGGCCATCATTGGCATCAGCGGTGATATGTCCATTACGATTCCATCAACGTGGCCCGCAACGGTATCTGTCACCGCTGGCCCGGCGCCCTTGTAGGGTACGTGAACCAGGCGTCCTTTAGAAGCCGTTTGCAACAATTCAATTGTTAGGTGCGACACGCCACCCGTGCCGGCAGACGATAGGGTGACATCGCGTGTTTTAGAGACCGCAATGAGGTCGGCGATGGTCTTGACGTTTGGCAGAGTCGGGCCCATCGCAATACCTAGCGGTGTAGAACCCACACGGTTGATCGCCCGAAAATCAACGGGCGTATTAAAAGGTGGATTCTTGGCAGCCTGTGGCGAAACAATAATCGGACTAAGGCTGCCAAGCAAAATCATATAGCCGTCTGGTGTGGCGCGCGAGACATAGGTGCCTGAGATCATGCCGGCAGCGCCAGGCTTGTTCTCAATGACGATTGT
>JBAWWV010000025.1:0-22429 GCA_037146575.1 Alcaligenaceae bacterium
GTTAACGCCCGGGTCTGCGATAGCTCGATCGCCTCGGTGAGCGTTTGAAATGCCCGAAGAAAATTGCTAAAGCGTTGTTTCCAGCGAACGTCTTGAGTCATGGCGTGAGTTTAGCAATATCTGTAGTTCGAAGGGGGAGCTTAAATCTGCGAATATGACCGATAGGCAGTGAAAAGCGTGGTCTCTGCACGACGAAGATGGCTGGCTGATTTTAATGCGCTGGCCTTAACGTCCCAGCACTTTGCTAAAAAATATGTGCGCAAAGCGATCAAGTGGAGCAACGCTGCGGGTGAGTTTCGAGCGCAAAATCGCACCCTCCCAGCCGATCCAAAAAAATTGCGACAGGCTTTCAGGGTCGTGACTTTGTGCGATTTCGCCAGTGTCACGGGCGAGTGCAAACAAAGTGGTCACGCGAGCCTCCCATGTCTGCATCACTTGCTCAAGCCGCTCTCTAAATTCGTCGTTTAGCGCGGCAAGCTCTTGTCCCATATTGCCGATCAGGCAGCCTCGTTTGAAATCGTATTTCGTCATACCTAGCTTGCCGTCGTCGACAAAGTCTTGTAAGCGTTGCAGGGGGGTACGGTCGGGATTGTCAAAGAGCAGAGCCATCTTCTCGGCATAAAACTGCACATAGTTATCGACGACCGCTACACCGAATTCGCGTTTGCTCTTGAAGTAGTAATAAAAAGAGCCCTTCGGCACACCGACGATAGACAAAATTTCATCGATGCCCGTGATTTGAAAACCACGCTCTGTCAGCAGTTCGGTGCCACACCAGATAATGGCCGACCGGGTATCACCGCGTTGCTTGGCTGCCAGCGAGCGGGCGTGCCTGAACTGCATATCCGCATCTGACATTTTTTCTGTGCGGGTGCCGTAAGGCGCCGCGAAGGCGTGGAGGGTGCCCATAGATTCAATTGGTCAATATCTAAATAAATACACAAAAATATAAAAATTCATATGCATAAAAAATACTATTCATTTGATATATAACACTTTTGTGCACAACGAATTCATCAAGGGTAAATACCAATCGATTTTATAGACGATCGGTCTAATATCGATGTCGTTGCAACTTAATCGTGCGCCGTACTGAATCTTGACGGCGAGTCTTGTTTGAAGTGAAACAAAGATGTGTGTGCGGGCTGATGGGTCAAATAAAGTCAGAGAGCGTGGCGCATGACTGAGCCTCTGCTTGTCGTGCGTGAGCTCGATAAAAATTTTGGTGGTGTCCAGGCGGTCAAAGGATTGACGCTTGAGATCGCTCCGGGTGAAATCGTTGGGCTGATAGGACCCAATGGTTCGGGTAAGTCGACCAGCGTAAATTTGATTTCGGGCACGATGCGCGCGACACGCGGACAGATTTTGCTAGATGGTCACGACATTTCGACTGCGACGATTGGTCAGCGTGTGGCGCTCGGCCTTGCCCGCACCTTCCAAACGACGAGTCTTTTTCCTGAATTTAGCTTGCTAGAACAGGTGCTGTTAGGGGCGCATACCCGCTTCAAGACAAAAGCGTCGCAAGCGATTTTTCGAACCAAGTCCTATCGTCACGATGACACTGCTCAGCGAGAGCGCGCAGCAGACTTGCTTGCGTTTGTAGGGTTGCTGGGCGTCGCGCAGTCACCGGCCTCTTCGATTTCGTCAGCACAGCAACGTTTGTTAATGGTCGCGACCGCACTTGCAACAGAACCTCGGGTCTTGTTACTCGATGAGCCCGCAGCGGGAATGGTTGCCAAAGAGCGTGCCGAGTTGTCAGAGATTATTTTACGAATTCGTGACCGAGGTGTCGCCGTTTTAGTGATTGAGCATCACATGGGCCTAATCATGGAGGTCTGTGAACGTATCGCTGTATTGAATTTCGGACAAAAAATTGCCGATGGCACGCCCGCTCAAGTACGCGCGGATCCAGCCGTGATTGATGCCTACCTTGGGACGGATCACTAAATGTTGCGAGTGAATAATCTCTATGCGGGCTATGGCAAAACAGATGTCTTGCATGGCGTGAGTTTTGAAGTCAAGGCTGGGCAATGCGTCTCACTGATTGGCGCCAACGGTGCTGGCAAAAGCACTACCTTGAAATGCATCACAGGTCTGTTGCCCTCGCGCTCGGGGTCGATTGAGTTTGAAGGCGTTGCGCTTGAACGACTGCCAGGTCACCAGATCGTGCGCCATGGCATCACGATGTGCCCCGAGGGTCGTCAGGTGTTTGGTGGTATGTCGGTGCTAGAAAATTTGAAAATGGGTGCGCATACTCGACGGGACGCCAAAGAGGCCGACGATTTGAGTGAGATGTTCGACATGTTTCCAGTTTTGCGCCAACGTGCTACGCAAATGGCCGGCACCTTGTCGGGTGGCGAACAAGAGATGCTTGCGATTGCCAGGGCACTGATGTCGCGTCCAAAGCTTTGTATTTTTGACGAGCCCTCGCTAGGCTTGGCGCCTAAGATTGTGCAAGAGGTAGGCGAGACGCTTGCGCGAATCAAAGCGCGTGGCACCACAATTTTATTAGTCGAGCAAAACGCAAAAATGGCACTTGGTTTAGCGGATCACGCCTACCTGTACGAGGCGGGTGAAATTGTTTTAGAAGGAAGCGGTACTGAACTGCTATCGCATCCAGAAGTGAGCAAAGCGTATCTCGGTCATTAACATTTTTGTAGGTCGTGTAATTTTGCGGTGAAAAGCCAAATCCATTGACAGTTGTGTGAACGATTCTAAATTTTCTACTAAGAGTTCAGCGTAAAAAGAGTTTCATCTTAAAGAATTAGATCTTAAAACTAGTCATCTAAAACCATCAGGAGAGCAAGATATGAAAATTCGTACCTCAACAATGGTGTCGCAGCTGCTAGGCGGTGCTTTGGCCGTGGCAATGGCCTTTGCTGGCGCAGCTGAAAAGCAATTGACGCTTGGCCTGAACGATTCACTGACGGGGCCAGGTGCAGTGTACGGCTTGCCCCAGGCCAATGCGGTCAAAATGGCCGCTGAAGAGATTAACGCTAAAGGCGGCATCAAAGCGGGCGCTGATACCTATAAGCTAAATGTCGTTGCTTATGATGATAAGGCGAATCCGACCGAAGGCACGAATGCCGTGCGCAAACTCATCGATCGTGATAACGCTCAATACATTGTTGGTTTTTGTTGTTCTGGCCCAACTAGCGCCGTCGCTTCCTTTATTGGTAAAGAAAAGGTCTTGATGCTGGTGGGTAATGCGGCCGAGCGCAGCATTACGACGTTAGGTGCGACCAACTTGCTACGCACGCGTCCACCTGCAGATTTTACGGGTGCGGCGGCGGGTACGTTTGTTGCGAGCAAAGGTGCAAAAAATATCGCGGTCATTGGCTCGTTAGATGTGGGCTTCTACACGCAATATCTTGAAGCCTTTGAGAAAGAGTTTGTCAAAGGTGGCGGCAAAATTATTGCCAAAGAAACCTTTGGTTTAAAAGATCGTGACATGACGCCGCAGCTGACCAAGGTGCGCGCCTTAAATCCAGATGCGATTTTGGTACTGGGCTACATTGAACCAGCTGCGTTTGTGTACAGGCAATCAGTTGAAATGGGCATGAAGGTAGCGCGCTATGGTTTCACCAGCGGCAGCGAAGAGCAATTCTTAAAAGTTGCCACCACCGAGCAAATGGAAGGCGTGTGGGATTTGCGCCCGACTGAGCTGACCCTTGAGGCACTGGGCGATACCGCTAAGACCTATGTTGCGAACTACACCAAAAAATACGGTACGCCGCCCTCACCAAGTTCACCGTATGCCTATGACCAAGTGTATGTTTTAAAAAATGCGATCGAAGCAGCGGGTAGCGCGAGCGATCCACTTAAGGTCGCAGCGGCCGCTTACAAGATCGGTGTGCCCACAGAGACGGTGATGAAATACCTTCCTGTAGCGGGCATGATGTTTGATCAAAACGGCCAAGCCTACACGTCAAATGGTGCGTTTCAATGGCAAAAGGGTAAGTGGATCTATGTGCAAGATCTACCCTCTGACCCTGCGGCCTATTCAACGTACTTAAAGGGTCTGCGTAAATGATCGCCTGCGATTCAGCAGAGGGACGCTTGTGTGATTGAGTTTTTGCAACAGGTATTCAATGGCTTGGCGATTGGGGCTGTCTATACCTTGATCGCCATTGGCTTGACGATTGTCTTCGGTATCTTAGGGATTGCACACTTTGCTCACGGTGTCGTGGCCATGTCGGGTGGCTATGTCACGTTCTTTTTAATCGAAAAATTGGGCGTGCCATTTTTTGTTGCGATGATGCTTGCGATGTTGGTAGGCGCGACCCTAGGTTTGCTGGTTGAGCGCTTTGCGTATCGACCGGTACAAAACGCTGCACATATCAACGCCTTCATTATTGCGCTTGGGTTGACGATGATGATTGATGGCTTGAATTTGTTAGCCTTTGGACCCGATCAAATGGTGATACGTACGCCGTTTCAAAGCGTTTTCAATTTAGCGGGTTTGGTAGTGACAGAGTTGCGGGTATATGTGATGGTGACGACTGCCGTGCTGATTGTCGCCATGTCGTTTTTTGTCAGTCGAACCAAAACGGGTCGCGCGATTCGCGCTGTGGCGCAAAACCGCTCAGCGGCGATTTTGATGGGCGTCAATGTTAATGCGGTCGCGCTTGTGGTGTTTGGCTTATCGTCAGCGCTAGGCGTGGCCGGCGGTGCCTTAGTGGGGGCCATGCTTGCGCTCGCGCCCGGCTTGGGTGAAAGCTTAGTGATCAAGGGTTTTGCAGTGTTGATCTTAGGTGGGTTAGGCTCTGTGCCTGGCGCGATTGTCGGAGGTTTAATTCTGGGTGTCAGCGAGGCACTGGCGGCAGGTTATTTATCGTCGGCGTATAAAGATGTGATCGCATTTTTAGTCATGATTGTGGTGTTGTTGTTTAGGCCCGAAGGCCTGTTGGGTAAAAAATGAGTACAGCGAAAACATCCCTTGGCTGGGCGCTGCTGAGCCTGATGGCGCTAGTGGTCGCGCCCGCGTTGGTACAGGTGCCCTACTTTTTGCATTTAGGGATTTTGGCCTTAATTTGGGTGATTGTCGCGCAAGGTCAAAATCTGGTGCAAGGCTTTACCGGCTATGTGTCAATCGCCGCCGCAGGATTTATGGGAGTCGGCGCTTACGCGTCGACGCTGCTGACGACCAAGCTCGGCTGGCCAGTCTGGACAAGCATGGCTTGTGCCCCTTTGGTTGCCGGTTTGTTAGCGGTCGTGGTGGGATATCCTAGTCTAAGAGTTAAGGGTCATTATTTTGCCATTGTGACGATGGCGTACAACCTTGTGATTTTTGTTGTGCTGATTAATTTCAGCTCGCTGACAGGAGGTGAATCTGGCATCACGGGTATCCCTAAGCCAGAAAGTTTTTCTGTCTTGGGCTTGATGGTTAACTTTGAAACACGCACTGCTTACTATTACCTCACGCTGATCTTTGCGGTCTTGGCCACGACGGTTTGTGGTTTAGTTTTACATTCGCGGGTCGGGCGGGTATTGTTGGCGATTCGGCAAAACGAACCGCTGGTTGAAGCGGCAGGGGTGTTCTCCTGGCGCTATAAAATGTTTGCCTTTGTGCTGAGTGCAGGCTTATGTGGTGTTGCCGGGGCGTTGTATGCGCATTTCATTGGGTTCTTAAATCCTGAACCCTTTGGTGTCGATCAGTCTTTGAACGCAATTTTGGCAGTGATTCTGGGGGGCAGTGGTACGTTGGCGGGCCCTGCCGTCGGTGCTTTTCTCGTAGTTGCTTTACCTGAGGTGTTGCGGGTTGCCGAAACGTATCGACTCATCGTGTATGGTTTGTTGCTGGTACTGACGACAATTTTTATGCCCCGCGGCATTATTCCACTCTTGGCCCACGCTTGGTCTTTGTTCACGAGTATGTTTAAAAGACGTTGAATGCAATGCCGCACAGCACACGTAGTCTGACCCAATGGTTTGAGCAGCTTGAGCGCTTTTGCGCTCAGGCGATGAGCCCCGAGTCTTTGCTTGGCCCCTATGATGCTGCTCGCGAACGAAAGCGACTGGCTGTTGCCGCAAGCTTTGGCCTGACTGGCATTCAAGTTGGGCCTGAGCACGGTGGCTTTGGTGCGCCTTATTCGATCAAAGCGAAGCTTGCCCAACGACTGGCTGGTATAGATTTCGGTGTGTCAATGGCTGTGATCAATTCACAGAATGTGGCCGATCATTTGTCGCATTGGTTGCCCGCCGCAGTCTCTACGCGTTGGGTGCCTGGGTTGCTGAGTGGCGACTTGATCGGTTGTACAGCCTTGACTGAACCCGCGGCAGGATCTGATTTTTCAGCAATCACGACTCATGCGGTTAAGACCTCAGATGGCTGGCGCTTGCAAGGTGAAAAAGCGTGGATTATTAATGCCAAAATTGCGGATGTTTTTTTAGTCTATGCACAGACTCAGCCTGGCGCGGGTGCCGCTGGGATTGCTGCTTTTGTGGTTGAGGCAAAGCGCAAAGGTTTCGAGCGTTCTAGTGATGCATTCACTTCAGTGGCTGAATCTAGCAGCACGGCCGGCTTTCGTTTGCAGGGATATGTTGCGCGGGATGACGAAGTGCTGCACGCTCCAGGTCTGGCGTTTAAGCGAGCGCTCGAATCCATCAATGGCGCTCGAGTGTATGTCGCAGCGATGTGTGTTGGCATGTTGCAAGAAAGCCTACGAATTGCGCAAGCATATGGTCAACGGCGACAAACCTTTGGTCAAGTCTTAGAACAACATCAAGGCTGGCGTTGGGTCCTCGCTGAGGCAGCGGTCGACCTTGAAGCTGCCAGTGTGTTGGTTCAATGTGCGGCACAGGCAATAGACGAGGGAGGTCGGTCGCAAGATCTGGCGGCAAAGGCTAAGGTGTTTGCCACGCGCGCCGCGCAACGACATTTACCGGCGTTATTACATGCCATGGGTGCAGAAGGTTTACGCGATACTTATCCGTTGATGCGTCATGTTGCTGCGGCACAAGTTGCGACGTTGGTTGATGGTTCGACTGAAATGTTGCTTGAAAGAATTAGTAAAAACTTAAAAATATAGGTTGAATGTAATGCGCGTATTTCAAATTGAGGGCGAATGGGGGCTTGCACACTTAAAGCTCAGTACCCGTCCGACCCCCAAGCCGGCTGCAGGGCAAGTGTTGCTCAAGATGAAGGCGTCGTCAGTGAACTATCGCGACCCGATTGTGCCCGAGCGCGGCTATGGCGCTGCGACGGGCACATTGCCTTTGATACCCGTTTCGGATGGGATGGGCGAGGTCGTTGAAATTGGCGCAGGTGTGACGCGCTTTAAAGTCGGTGATCGTGCGTGCCCGACGTATTTTCAAAAGTGGATTTCGGGTGAGCCGAATCAAGAACGCCTGACGCATTCGTTGGGCGGGCCCATCGATGGAACGATGGCTGAGTACATGTGTTTGTCTGAAGAGGGGTTGGTCAAGATCCCGGCTTATTTATCGGGTCTTGAGGCGGCAACGTTGCCCTGTGCAGCCGTGACAGCCTGGAGCGCTTTGGTGACCTGTGGTCAGGTTAAGCCTGGCGATCGGGTGTTGTTGCAAGGCTCGGGTGGCGTGTCTCTATTTGCTTTGCAATTTGCAAAAATGTTGGGTGCACAGGTGACGGTCATCTCATCAAGTGATGCCAAGATTGAGCGCTTAAAAGCTATGGGTGCTGACTACACCATCAACTACTTAACCACGCCAGAGTGGGCGAAAGCTTCACGTGAATTGACCGAAGGAAACGGCTACGATCATATTGTTGAGCTAGGAGGTGAAAAAACCTTGCCGCAGTCGTTGCGCTGTATTCGACCAGGCGGCACCTTATCGATGATTGGAATTTTATCGGGCATCGCGATGTCTGCCTCGCTTGGCTTAATCATTACGCGTCAAGTGCGTTTGCAGGGGATCACGGTGGGCAATCGCGATTCATTCGAGGCGATGTTACGTGCGATGACTCAACATCAAATTAGACCCGTGATTGATCGGGTGTTTGATTTTGCAGAATTGAAAGACGCATTTGCGTATCTTAAAAGCGGCGCACAGTTCGGAAAAATCTGCATCTCGCACGAACAGAAATGAGACTGCTTTACCCCATTGACGCAACGCTGCAAGATCCAGAAGCGATTGCCTTTAGAATTTGTGGTGAGAGCGAAGTTGTGACCTATGGTCAGCTCGAGCAACGCGCTAATCAGGCTGCGCGGATATTCAGAGACTGTGACGCGCAGTTTGGCGATCACGTCGCGCTTTTGCTCAAAAACCAGCGCGAGTTTCTTGAAATATGTTTTGGTGCTGAGCGCGCCGGCTTGTACTACACCACGATCAGTACGCGCCTGACTGTTGCTGAGATTGCTTATATTGTGCAAGACTGCGGTGCCAAGGTACTGATTGTGGGTGAAGACTTACTCGAGCTTGGTGCAAAGGTCAGTCAAGCCTTGGCTCGACCTGTGAAACAATTTGTCGTGGGTCAGACGCAAGCGAACTGGGACAGCTGGCAAGCCCGCACTGAGCAGTGTTCTGTCAGCCCGATTTCAGATGAAGCACAGGGCCTGGATATGCTCTATTCCTCTGGTACAACTGGACGACCCAAAGGGGTGAAATGGCCTTTGCCTGACGGGCCCTCGGGGATGCGAACTTTTTTGGTGGATTTATTAGAAGGGCTTTACGGTTACGGTAAAGATTGCCGTTATCTGTCACCTGCACCGCTTTATCACGCCGCACCTTTGCGCCATAGCATGACGAATATCAAGCTTGGGGGTGAGGTGTTTGTGATGAGTCAGTTCGACGCGCAAACCGCTTTGGCATTGCATCAACAGCACCAGATTACGCACAGTCAATGGGTGCCGACGATGTTTGTGCGTATGCTTAAGTTGCCTGAAGCCACGCGGTTGAGCTTTGATCTGAGCTCAATGAAGCGCGCGATTCATGCGGCCGCCCCTTGTCCAGTCGATGTGAAATTGCAGATGCTTCAGTGGTGGGGGCCTGTGATTGATGAGTATTACGCCGGTACCGAAAACAATGGCTTTTGTTCAATTACGAGTGCTGAATGGCTATTGCATCAAGGCTCAGTGGGTAAGGCTGCTCTAGGTGTCGCACACATTTGCGATGACGAGGGGCACGCCCTTGAGGTCGGTGCAACGGGCCTTGTTTATTTTTCTGAGGGCCCACAATTTGAGTACCACGGTGATGCAGCAAAAACAGCTGAGACTCACAATGCTTTGGGTTGGACAACGCTAGGTGATATTGGACGCCTTGATACTGATGGCTATTTGTACTTAGTCGATCGCAAGGCTTTCATGATTATTTCGGGAGGGATCAATATTTATCCTCAAGAAATCGAGGCGGTGTTGATCGGTCATCCCTTAGTCATGGACGTCGCCGTGTTTGGGATCCCCAACCTCGATTTTGGTGAAGAAGTGAAGGCAGTGGTGCAACTTGTGACAGATCAGAACGGCAACGATAGCGTTGCGGCCGAGCTCATCGCTTATTGCAAAGAACAGTTGGCTGACTTTAAATGCCCGCGCAGTATTGACTTCTCGGTTGAGTTGCCACGTCATCCCACCGGAAAGCTTTATAAAAAAATCTTACGCGATCGCTACTGGCCAACCCTTACTTAGTCAGCTTCATCGCAGTAATCACCTTTGCCCACTTGTCTAAATCTTGTTTCATAAATGCTTTGAATTCAGCAGGATTTTGATCGTAGATCTCGGCACCTAAGTCTGACAATTGTTTGCGAAACTCGGACATGTTCATGATCGCCACGAGATGATTGCGTAAAAGCGTAACAAGAGGGTCAGGTAGCCCGGCAGGTGCTAGCACGCCATACCAAATAATCGCTGAGTAGCTGGGAAAGCCCAGTTCACTGATGGTGGGCAGCTTGGGCACGGTGTCCGAGCGCTTGCTGGTTGTGAGTGCGTGGGCATGTAGTCGGCCCGCGTTCACCAGAGGCAAGGCTGTGGATAAGCCCGCGAAGTAAATATCAATTTCACCCGACATGACATCGTTCATTGCGGGGCCACCGCCCTTGTAGGGCACATGCAGCAAATCGATGTTGGCGATGTCGCGAAACAGTTCACCTGCCAGATGAGTCGGGCTACCTGTGCCCGCAGAGGCAAAGGTGAGTTTGCCCGGCTGTGCTTTGGCACGTGTAATGAGATCAGACATGCTGGTGATGCCAGACTTGGGTGAGGTCACCAGCAACATCGGGTTGAGTGCAACCATCGAAATTGGTGTCAAATCTTTGATAGGGTCGTAAGGTAATTGGCTATTAAGGCTAGGGCTAACTGCCAGCGCACCGCTTGAGCCGAATAACAGCGTGTAGCCGTCTGGGGTTGCTGCGGCAGTCTGCGTCGCGGCGATTTCGCCATTGGCGCCCGCTTTATTTTCGATGACGATTGTATGTTTGAGTTGTTCTGCCAGACGTAAACCCAACAGACGCGCTAATTGATCGTTCGGCCCGCCCGGTGGAAACCCTACGAGCATTTTGATTGCACGCGTTGGGTATTGACTGGCTGTCGCCTGAGTACTGCCTGGCTTAACCTCTTGACCCCTGGCAGTTTGCATGTCAGTGACAAACAACACTAGCGATGCCAACAAGAGGCCGGTCGAAAAGGCTGACGACCGCAGAGAGCCGTCTTGCTTAAAAAATATTGGCATAGATTGTTTAGACAATCAAAAATTATTAAAGGACAGAATCCCTTCGGTGGGATCCATACCGTCAAGAATCCGCTTGGCGATTAAATCCTTGAGTGTCTCGGTGGCCCCGCCACCTAAAGAGCCATAGCGTGCACCGCGATACAGGCGTGACACCGGATATTCATCGGTGAAGCCGTAGCCGCCATGTAATTGCAAGGCGTCGTTGGTCACGCGCAACGCCATTTCGTTGCAGGTGATTTTGGCGACTGCTGCCAAAAAGGGATCCGGAAACGGATTGGCCGAAGCGCACGCGCGATACAACACGCTGCGGGCTGCTTCGATGTCGCGATACATCTCGGCGAGTTTCCAACGTAGCCCTTGAAAGTCAGTGAGTGTTTTGCCAAAGATCGGACGATTGCGCGTGTAGTTGACCGCTTCTTCAAAGGCGCCTTCAGCCAAGCCTAGTGAGATGCTGGGGTTTAAACAGCGCTGTGTATTGAACGCGCTCATGAGTTTACGAAAGCCGCCTTCTTTTAAAACAACGTTTTCAAGCGGCACTTCGACGTTATCAAAACGTACCTCGTGCAAGTATTCGCCACCCATGGTGTGATAGCTGGCAGTCACTTCAAGGCCAGGTGTGCCGCCTTCAATCAAGACGCAACCAATGCCTTCGCGACCAGGTTGATCATCGACGCGCGTGAACACCACAAACATGGCAGCCTCTTGGGCGCGACTAATCAAGGTTTTGACGCCATTGACGGTGGCATGGTTCATATGCAAACGGGTGTTGGTGCGATAGCTGCTGACATCGGTGCCGGCATGAGGTTCTGTCATACAGATCGACAAAATCGCATCGCCTGAACAGACTTTGGGCAGAATATTATTTTTGATTGAATCGGGTGCGTACGTTTCGATGATGCGCGTTTGCACTCCGGCTTCGCCCAGTACCGCCATGGCGGTGGGGTAGCAAACTTTGGCAATTTCTTCGAGGATCAAGGCGGTTTCAAACACAGGCAAGCCTAGACCACCGTATTGCTCAGAGACTGTCATGCCCAGCACGCCGATTTCAGCAAGCTGTTTCATGTTTTCCCACGGAAACGTGCCATCCATGTATTTTGCGGCGCGTGGTTTGAAATCGTTTTGCGCAAGCGCGCGAACCGCTTCAACATATTGCCGTTGACTGTCACTGAGTTTGAAATCCATGCTGCTCAATCCTTGATGAGGTCTATCTAAAATAAATACGGTCGCCAGTTAATGTTACTGAGTGCCGGTGACCACCCCACGACTACCAGCAGGCGGCTGGTAGTTGGGGCTAAGCCCAGTGACTCGGTGCTGACAACTGAATAATCAAACACTAGTTTAATGCGCGGCGAGCATGGCTTTTATTAAATCGTCAACACTGGCAAAAACACGTGCCCCAGCCCCTTCGAGCGCACGTTTTTTTGCGTCAAAGGTACCCGTGTTGCCATGCACCACAGCGCCCGCATGGCCCATCACCACGCCCTCGCGCGCGCCGTGCCCGGCAATGACCGCGAACGTCGGCTTGGTGCACTTGGTGTCGATTAAGGCCTGTGCGAACTCTTCTTCTTCAGATCCGCCAATTTCGCCCACTAAAACAATTTGCTTGGTGCGCGGGTCTGCATTAAAAAAAGGTAGCACTTCAGCAAACCGTGTGCCCTTACAGGCATCGCCACCTACGCCAATCCAAACGCTTTGCCCAAGGCCGCAATCCACTAATCGGTGATTGGTTTCGTACGACAGGGTGCCGCTTTTTGCGATGACGCCTACCGAGCCTGGGTGCAAAGATACTGACGGAATAAAACCAAGCTTGGTGCGACCAGGAACAGCCACGCCAGGGGTCGAGGCGCCCACCCAGCGCGCGCCGGCAGCCTGCACCAACGCGCGAGCCCGTATCGCATCGGCCACAGGCATGCCTTCAGTGACTGTCACAATCAGCTTGATTCCGCCAGCAACGGCTTCGCTGATGGCTGCGAGCACCTCAAAGGGAGGCACCATAGCCACACTGGCCACCGCACCGGTTGACTTGACGGCTTCGGCGCAAGATCGAAAGACAGGCGCACCGTCTACGTCTTTCAAATCAGCCGACTTGCTGCCCGCGGGGGCGGTGCCACCAACGATATCCGTACCATAGGCGCGCATCAAAGCGGCATGCTTGCGACCCATGCGACCGGTAATGCCCTGCACAATGGTGGGCAGAGCTGCTGTTGGATCAAATAAAAGTGCTAAGGGATCATTGGGAAAGAGATGGTTTGTCATACTGCTTGCCCTCTTGCAAGTGCGACGACTTGATCGACCGCTTTCTCTAAATCAGTTTCGACAACCAATGAGGCATTGGCGTTTGTGAGTGTTTGAATGGCGGCCTCAAGACCGTTGCCAATTAAACGAATCACAATTGGGATTTTGATATCTTGTGTTTGTTCGAGTGCGATCAAAATCAGACGCGAGAGCTCTGCCAAATCGGTGACGCCAGCAAAAAAATTCATCAAAATGACTTTGACGTTTTTACCTTCGCCAATCCAGCGAAGCACTTGAATCAGGCGGGTGGGCTCGCCTCGAAATTGACCTGTGCGAATATCGACAAAATTAAAAGGCTTGCAGCCGCGGCGTGTGAGCTCGTCGACTAGTTGCATACTTAGGCCCGCGCCAGTCGTAAGCATACCGACATCACCGTCTTCGTCGAGTCGCACAAAATCAAACCCATGATCGATTTTAAGAGAGGCCTCGGGGTAGGCGTGACCGCGTTCTTTGAGCAAGGCGAGTAATAGAGGTTGGCGCTCGATGGCATTGTCGTCAGCCACAAGCTTTGCGTCGCCGGCAAGCCAGCTGCCGTCGGGTTGCACGAAGAGTGGGTTGATTTCCGTTAGGGTCAGTTCGAGTTTAAATAACGCGTCGCACAGTTGAAACGCCGCTTGGGTTAAAGCGGCTTGTGCGAAGGCGGGCAACTGTTGAGCTAATTGTTGAGCGGCAAGCTTCACTGCACTAATTTCAAAGTTGGCTTGCTGCTGCAGCATGGCACCCTCGGCGGAATGTTGCTCAACTTCGACACCACCTTGCGCCGACATCAAAATAATGACTTTGCCCGAAGAGGGATCAAGCATTAGGCTGATGTAACACTCTTGCCCCGAGGCGGGTTGCTCGATGCGGCACTCGTGTACCCGATGGCCGCGCACCGTAGCACCTACCAGTTTGTGCAGCGCCTGCTCAAGCTCTGGCGCATTGTTGGCTTTGAAGATGCCGCCTGCTTTACCGCGCCCGCCAACGGGGATCTGTACTTTGACAAAGCATGGGTAGCTCACTGTTGGGTGAGCTGAGCGATTGGCAAGTACGCCCACCGGGATTGAAATACCAAATTGCGCCAGTAAAACCTTGGCGTCGTGTTCAAGCAGCATCATGGTGGCTGCGGTCTCCTAGTGAGGCGTTTTATTGAGTCAGGGACGTAGTGCGCCCAATTTATCCTATTTTCCTCAGTTGAGTGAGATAAGCTGCCCACATCTGCTGTTACATTTCTTCCCTCTTTTCCAGTATCTCTTTTGGCACGCGCTTCAAAGCGCGGATGGAAAACACCAAGACAGCGGCTGATGCTGCCAGCAAGGCGAGTGCGATCGGTCGATCGAAAAATGCAGTCGGCCCGCCGCTTGCGAACGATTGCCGCAAAGCTTGCTCCATCATTGGGCCTAAAATAAATCCCAAGATGAGAGGTCCCATCGGCCAGTGACGTTTTCTCATCAGATAACCAACCACTCCAGCCGCAAGTGCTACCCACAGGTCAAACATCGTGTTACGCACTGAATAGGCCCCGACAAAACAGATCGCGAGTACGGTTGGCCCCAGATACTTGTAGGGAATGGTGCTGATGCGAGCCCAGAGACCAACAAGGGGCAGATTCAGGATCAGCAACATGACATTGCCGATGTACATGCTTGCAATCACAGTCCAAGCAAACGACTTGTTCACCGTAAAAAGCACGGGGCCTGGCTGCACTCCGTACATCATAAGCGCTGCGAGGATGATCGCCGGGGCCGCGCCAGTGGGCAGGCCGAACACCAGTAGTGGTAAAAATCCTGCTTGAGCGGTGGCGTTGTTGGCTGCCTCTACACTTGCAACGCCCTCGATGACGCCAGTGCCAAATTTTTCTGGATATTTTGAGATTTTCTTTTCGATATCGTAGGCCATGAATGAAACGACTCCGGGAGTCATTCCGGGCAGCAAGCCCATCGGGAAACCGATCAGCGTGCCTCGCAGTGAGGCCTTCAGCCCCTTTTTTAACTCATCTCCTCGGGGCATCATCTTGCCCATTTTTCCGGTATAGATTTGTCCAAGCCTTTCCTGCGCATTCAGGATAACTTCTCCGATACCAAAAAGACCGATGATGACGGGGATATAGTCAAAGCCATTCATTAACCCCACGTTTCCGAACGTAAACCGAGGGATCCCAGTCATCATGTCGATGCCAACGCACGAGAAGAGGATGCCGACGAAACCAGCGCCTAACCCTTTGGCAATCGATGTGCCCGACAAGCTCACTAGGGCTGTCATACTGAAAAATATTAGCCCGAAATACTCGGTCGGGCCGAACCGAAGTGCGAACTTCGCGATGCCCGGACCTAAAATTGAAATCATGACGGCACCGAAGGTCCCGGCGATAAACGACCCTACAGCAGCGATCCACAACGCCTCGCCTGCTCGGCCTTGCTTTGTCATCGGAAACCCGTCAAAACAGGTGGGTACCGATCCTAATTCGCCTGGGATATTGACCAAAATGCTCGTGGTGGATCCGCCATAGGCCGCACCATAGGTGAGGCCTGAGAGCATGATGATCGACCCGAGCGGATCGAGGTGCATGGTGATCGGCAACAAAATTGCCAAGGTTGAGGCCGGGCCCAAGCCGGGCAAGACCCCAACTAACGTTCCGAGTGCGCATCCGACAAAGCAATAAAGCAGATACGTCGGGGTCAGTATATTCGCGATTCCGTCAAGCAGATCCATCTTTCAATATCTCCTCACGTTCATGTGGACGGTCACAAGATTTAAAAGAGAATTCCCCCAGGAAACGACATCCCGCAATACTTTACGAACACGATATAAAAAATCCCACTCATCGCACAGGCCAGACCAAACTTCTGAAGCCAAGATTGGAGACCTACGATCCAGAACATCAGCATAAAGAAGACGAAGGTGGCCGCCAGATAGCCGAAGATCTCAATGAGAACGAGATAGAGCGCACAGGTCGCGAAGGCCGCAACTAGACGGCTCCTGCCTCCGTTGCTCGAGTCCTGGGTCGCAGAGGGCTTAGTCGATCGATTCTTGCAGATGTAGGTAACGCCCGTGGTCATCACAGCGAGGCTCACAACGAGCAGGTAATACCCGGGACCCAGCCAGTCGCTTAACAAACTCGGATCTTTATAGAGCACTAATCGGATCGATTCGATCACACCCACAACACTAATTGCCGTGAGCAACAAGCCCTCAATCCATACGCCCTTGTTAACCACCATTCTTCTCACCTCGCCTCCATTGCGCAGCCCAATGCAATACCCCGCACGTCGAGGTTATTTCAGACCGTAAAGCTGATTAATCTCCTCCATTTCCTTGGTGACGCGCGCTCTGGTTTCGGCTGAATTCTGATACATTGGCACGCACCCGATCCGTGCCAGCTGTTCAAGCACGCCTGGATCTTTCAGCATATCCTGCAGGGCTTTTTCCCATATCTCGACGATGTAGACCGGCAGGTTCGGCGGGCCAGAAGGCCCGTAGCGGTCGGCCTGAATAGCCCCTGGATAGCCGGCTTGCGAAACTGTTGGTATGTCTGGGAAATTCGGGTTCCGTTCGCTGCTCGTGATTGCGATCCCCCTGATGATCTTCGCGCCGATGGATGGCCCAGCTGAACTCAGCGTGGCGAAACCCAATTTTACGGAGCCCGCAGCAGTCATGGCGACACCTTCAGCGCCACCCTTAACCACAACAGGTTTGGTCTTCATCACATCCGCCCCGATGGCCTTGAGGTATAGCCTCATAGCGTGATCGTAAGAGCCTGCACCGCCAAGCGACGTCCAAGTAAACCGCTCGGGATCCTTTTTGATTAAAGCTTCAAGATCTTGAAGGTTGTTGATGGGAGAGTCGGGGGCAACGACATAGATGGACGGTGTTTCAGCAAAAATGCCAATGAAGGTTCGGTCCATGATATTCAGAGGAAGGTTCTTAACCGCCACCGGCATTTGCGAACTACTTCCCATACCGTCCATCAATAACGTGTAGCCGTCTGGTTTGGCTTTATATAACTCAAGCAAGGCTGCGACACGAACGCCAGCAGGCATGTTGACGACATTGACAGGAACATCCCATTTCTTTTTCAAATAATCAGCCACAATACGTGCAGACAGATCCGTCGCGCCACCCGGGTTGTAGGGGACAATAATTTGTATTCCTTTCGTTGGGTATTTGCTTTGCGCCTGCAGCTGTCCGCTCCATCCGCTTACCATTAGTGTCATTAGCAAAAATATGGTTGTTGCAACGGCGGATGTCTTTGTCCCACGCATGGCGACTATCTCCTTTTGTTCAGCAGCTTATTGCTCTATACGGTTAGACGCTGTATGTGTTCCAAGTGCGTCAGTTTGGTAGATGAATCGCTCCGTAGCGATTTTTATTTATTTTTATTACCCTGCAACGGCATCAGAATTATTATTTATTAGCCTGCAACAGCATTAGCAACGGCACTTAAGCCCAAACATTGGTAAAGATTTCTACTGTGCTGATTGACTATACTCTCGAGATCGCAGTTATGCAATATCGCCGCGCTTTGTGGTGCGGCGGAGTGCAATCACGAGTAAAGAGCTGATAGAATGCAAGGGCCACTGAGGCCGCAGCGCTTAGGATGAGTACGGAATTGATCAGGTCACCTCAGAGTGAATACAAATAAATGATCACGTATTAGGAGACTAAGAATGCAAAACAAGAAAGGCTCGGAAATCATCCTTGACCATCTTATTGAGCAGCGAGTGCCGTATCTTTTCGGTCTATGCGGACACGGCGACGTCGGCCTGATGGATGCAGCGCTCGACCGTCAGGATCAAATCAAGACTGTCTCGACACATCACGAGCAAACCGCAGGCTTCATGGCGGATGCCTTTTATCGTGTGAGCGGTCAGCCTGCGGCGACGTTCACGTCCTGCGGCCCCGGATCAGTTAGCATCCAGGCGGCTATTGCGTGCGCGATGGCTGATTCTTCGGCAGTGTTTGCGATCACGGGCAACGTTCCAACACAGCAGTTCAACAAGGGCCCTTTTCAAGAACTCGGCTATCACTATCAGGCAGACTTTGTCAGTGCCATGCGTCCGTATGTGAAGCGCAGCTATCAAGCGACCAGGGCAGACATGCTGCCCGATATGATGCGCCAAGCTTACGCGACCATGCTCGTCGGACGCACCGGACCGGTTCACCTTGATGTTCCCTTTAATGTCTTTGACGAAACAACTCCCGTGACGCGAGCGCAGGCTCATGCTGTGTCGGGCAATGTGAAGATCCGCTCGCAGGGAGCACCGGATTCGATCGAGCAGGCGGTCGACCACTTGCTCGCGGCCAATCGTCCTCTCATTCTTGCCGGTCATGGCAGTATGCTTGCCGGTGCTAGCGAGGGGCTAATCACGTTGGCGCAACTGCTTGACGCGCCTGTGGCGACCACTCCGCAAGGAAAGGGGGCGCTGGATGAGACACACCCTGCATGCCTTGGTCCGGTCGGAAGGGATGGCGTTTACCCAGCCAATCGCGCCTCGCGCGGCTGTGATGTTCTTCTTGCGCTCGGAACTCGATTTGGCGACCGCGGTTCGAGCGGTTGGATTCCTGGTTCAACACACAGTATCCCTCCGACCAAATTGATACACGTCGACCAAGACGCCGGGCAGATTGGCAAGAACTATCCCGCCACTGTTGGGATCGCCGGAGATGTGACCCTAGTTATCGCCCAACTCATCGTGGCCATTAAGGCGCGGGGGCAAGGGCATCGCGCATCGACCGATGCATGGCGTGACTCCGTTTCAAAGTGGAAGCAGGCTTGGCAGGATGCCTTGGCGACGACACGCGACGCCGACGACATTCCGATTCATCCGGATCGTCTGATTGCAGAGTTGCAACGCGTCATCCCAGATAATGCGGTCATGCTTTCTGATATCGGGGCGCACCACAGTTGGATGGTTCAGCAATGGAAAGTCCCCAAACGCGGCAGATTGCTTCAATCCGGAGGTTTCGCCTCAATGGGTTTCGGAGTCGCTGGCGCACTCGGTGCAAAATTCGCGGCGCCTGATCGCCCTGTCATTGCCGTCGTGGGCGACGGCGGTTTCTTAATGCACTCCAATGTTGTCGCTACCGCCGTGGAGTATGACCTGCCAGTGGTCTGGGTGGTCTGGAACAACGTGGGCTACGTGTCGATTCGCGATATTCAGATGGGTTTTTATGGCCAAGATCGGGAGTTTGCAACTCGCTTTCGCTCACAAAAGAGTGGCCAACTTCTCAGCACAGATTTTGCGATGCTCGCTCAATCCATGGGCGCTAGGGGAGTGCGCGTTGATCGCGCGGCTGCTCTCGCAGGTCAGGTCAAGGCAGCGCTCGAGAGCGGCAAGCCCTCAGTGCTGGATGTTCGGGTTCAGTCCGATATCCGCAGACGTACGTCCGGCTCTTGGGATATGCCACCACTGAAAGGCACTCCGCCGAATTTCGATCCTGATCCGCTGCCATAGGAGCGCGGACATGACCGGCAAACAAAGTCGCGCTCCTGATGTGAGTGGGCAGTCCGAGCGCTCAAGCCTGCTGCGCCACGGAGCTCTTGGCGCAGACATCCCAATCGCGATGAATACCGTCACCATCCGGCCAGCATCATTTTTAAAGAAACTCCGCACAATTTCTGAAGGTGGCTTTACGGGGGTTGGCTTGTGGATGAACGAGATCGACAATTACCTTAAAGAGCCTAATGCCCGGCCAGTCAATGAATTGCTCCAAGAGTTTAGGCTGGCGCCCGTTGAGATGCACTCGTTTCACGATTGGCAGTACCTTTCATCGGCCGAGAGAAAACAGTTCAACCGTGAAGCAAAGGATTTTTTTCTCAAAGTGAACAAGATGGGAATTGATTGCCCTGTGGCGGCAATTGCTACCTACGATCGCGTCGGCAAGATCAGCGAAGCCGTGCGCGATTTCAAAGAGCTTTGCGCAATCGCTGAGGATTTCGGCATTCGCGTTATGTTCGAGTCTGTTGGGTGGTCCAAGCAATTTCATGACCTGAATCCGTCTTGGGAAGTCGTGGCTGGCGCCGACTGCGCAAACGGCGGGCTGCTGTTTGACACCTTTCACTTTGTCAAGACAGGATCTAAGCTTGAAGATCTAGAAAAAATATCGATGGAAAAAGTTTTTCTGGTGCACATCAGTGATGCAAAGCCGCTTGCGCTCGACTTCAAAGAGCAAAGCCGAAAATTTCGGTTTCACCCTGGCGAGGGCGAGGCACCACTCAAAGACATCGTCAAAAGCCTGGCCAACGGTGGTTATCAAGGGTTCTATTGCGTCGAGCTATTTAATGAACAATACTGGGCCGACGATCCAGTGACGGTCGTCAGTGACAGCAAGGCGTCATTAGACAAACTATTTGGTTCGCTGTCGCACCCATGACACGATCGCTTGCCACGACGGTTCAAACAACAGCCTAAACGCATAACAACAATCACGACGGCTCTGCTAAGAATCAACACAAAGCCTCAATCACTAGGACGAGGAGATCATTTTGATACGTGACACATTTGCTGAATTCTGTGTAACCACTGAGTACGAGGCCCTTACTGAGGAGTCCATCCGATTCGCTAAGCGATGCTGGATGGATCAAATCGGCTTGCTGATTGCCTCAAACCAAACCTATCGCGAAGATTATCCTGATATCGGCGCATTGATGTCCGGATTGGGCGGCCTACCTGAATCTACCGTGTTTGGCACTGGACAAAAAGTCCCGTGCCTGCACGCTACGCTCGCAAACACTGCCGTCGGCATCAACGATCATTTCGATGCCGTGCATAAAAGCACCATTATTCACCTTCCCGCCGCGTTGCTTCCGGCGCTGTTGGCGGTCGCCGAACGACAGCACGCCAGCGGCAAGGATCTCATCTTGGCCAGTGTCATCGGCGCCGAAGTTATGGCGAGATTCGGGATCGCAATGGGCGCAACCAGCACGTATGCCCGCGGGTTTCACCCAACCTCAATTTGTGCGCCCTTGGGTTGCGCAGCGGGCGCAGGCAAGCTCCTTGGATTAAATCAGACGCAGTTCGCCGAGGCGTTGAGCCTAGCGGCAGTCCAGGCTGCAGGTTCGTCTGTCTGGGCGGGCCCGATCTACCCCGCGTCGTGGTCGTTTCAGGTCGGAAAGGGTGCTGAAAGTGGAGTTCTCGCTGCCTTACTTGGTCAAGCCGGTTTTACTGGTGTCGACAATATCTTTGATCACGATCGTGGGTTTTTGAATGCATTTTCGCAAAAATCCGATCCAGCCAAACTGACAGAGGGACTGGGATCAGGCGAGGCCTACGAGATCGCAGAAGTCAGCTTCAAAAGAATTGGCGTTGGCGTTTATATCATGACGGCTATAGAAGGTTTGATCGAGAGCATTGAAAAAAATCAAATCAAACCTGAAGAGATCAGCGCAATCACTGTCAAGCTCGCAACCGTTGTCGTGCCTTTGGTCGGCTCCCCCGGATATCCCGAAAATCGAGCTGCAACGCACTTGAACACGCGTTACATTATGGCCGTCGCTGCCTACCGTGGCAATGACGTGTTTTACAGCATGGACCCCTTTGGCTCAACGAACCGTGCAGATCCGCGCATCATCGATCTGTTCAAGAAAATTGAGATCGGCGGCGATCCTGAGCTGGATAGCGGCTTCCCACAAGAGAAGTCCTGCATACTCGAAATTAGCATTAGTGATGGTCGTAAATTTGTTCAGCGCTATAACGGACCGTTTAAGGGAGATCCGGCGAATCCGCTCTCGGCGCACGATATCGAAAGAAAATTCAACACCATGACTGTCCCTATTTTGGGTCAGGCGCAGTCTACAAAGCTAGCCAACATGGTCAAGGACCTGGAGAAACTCGATGACGTGAGTCGCTTGATCGAATTGATGCTCGCCTAATTGGGGCGCAGGGTTAAGTCACAGCGGGTCGTGATGATCGGCAAGGGAGGCAAAATGCTCACTACTGAGTGCATTGTGGTTGGTGCAGGGGTCATCGGACTAGCTATCGCGCGACGTTTAGCAGTTGATGGACGCGATGTCGTTGTTCTTGAGCGTGCTGGCAATATCGGAACCGAGACTAGCTCTAGAAATAATGAGGTCATCCACGCTGGCATTTATTACCGACCTGGTGGGCCTCAGGCCGTGCTCTCCGTGACTGGACGGGAGGCGCTGCTGGAGTATTGCGCCAAGCGTGGTGTGGGCCACTCGCAAATCGGCAAGCTCATTTTGGCGCCAAGTCGCGACTCGGTCGAATGGCTTGAGGGTCTGAACGCGAGGGCCCGCACCAACGGCGCGCAGGGACTCGAGATGTTAAGTGGCGAGGCCGCAATGAAGCTAGAGCCGAACCTGATCTGTTGTGCGGCGATTCACTCAACTCGAACCGCCATCGTTGACACTCACGGTCTGATGCTTGCGTACCGCGGTGATGCCGAATCTTGCGGTGCCACGGTGGCGCTAAAAAGCGCGTTCATCAGCGCACAAAGGGTGAACGGCAAGTTCGAGGTAGAGTTCAGTTCCGAGAACGGAGTGCGCTCAAAAATTCAG
>JBAWWV010000026.1:0-22376 GCA_037146575.1 Alcaligenaceae bacterium
TAAAGCAACCGGTATTTGCCATACCGACGAGTTCACTCGCTCGGGCGCTGATCCTGAAGGCATCTTTCCTGCAATTCTTGGCCATGAAGGTGCGGGGGTGGTAGTAGATGTCGGACCAGGCGTTGTGAGTCTCAAGAAGGGTGATCATGTGATTCCCTTGTACACACCTGAGTGTCGCCAGTGCAAATCATGTCTGTCGCGTAAGACGAATCTGTGTACGGCGATTCGTGGCACGCAAGGTAAGGGCTTGATGCCCGATGGCACCAGTCGGTTTTCAATTGGTGGCAAACCGATTCATCACTATATGGGCTGCTCAACGTTTGCGAACTTCACCGTGTTGCCCGAGATTGCGTTAGCCAAAATTCGCGAAGATGCGCCCTTTGATAAGGTTTGTTACATCGGCTGCGGTGTGACAACCGGTATCGGTGCGGTGATTAATACGGCAAAGGTCGAGCCTGGTGCGAATGTGGTGGTGTTTGGCTTGGGCGGGATTGGCTTAAACGTTGTGCAAGGCGCGCGCATGGCGGGTGCCAATATGATTGTTGGCGTCGATTTGAACCCTGACAGGCAAGCGCTGGCCGAAAAATTTGGGTTGACTCACTTTGTCAATCCCAAAGAGGTTGGCGGTGACCTAGTTGCCCACTTAGTTGAATTAACCGGTGGCGGTGCAGACTACAGCTTTGAATGTATTGGCAACGTCGATATCATGCGTCAGGCGCTTGAGTGCTGTCATCGGGGCTGGGGTGTGTCGGTCATTATTGGTGTGGCCGGCTCAGGGCAAGAAATTAAAACCCGCCCCTTTCAGCTTGTAACGGGCAGAACCTGGAAGGGCACAGCCTTTGGCGGCGCACGAGGGCGTACTGACGTGCCAAAAATCGTTGACTGGTATATGGATGGCAAAATCAATATCGATGATCTGATTACTCACACTATGCCCTTAGAGCAAATTAACCGTGGCTTTGACTTAATGCACTCTGGCGAATCGATTCGTAGCGTTGTCCTCTACTGAGCACATACCATGACACAAAAACTTTTGGTCTATCAATCGCTGTGGGCGATGGAGCGCAGGCGCCCCGACGGGCATGAGTGGGATCTGCAAGAAAAACTGCGCATGATTCGCGATGCGGGTTTTGATGGGGCGGGCGTGCGTTTTGCTGACCGTGCGTACGCGGCAGAGGTGACACAATTTTTGCGCGATCATGGCATGACTTGGCAGGCGCAAGCTTACCCGCAGACGATTGATGATCTCAAACCGATTCTCGAGCATATAGTCGAGTTTGGTGCCGACCATTTAAATGTGCAGCCAGATGTGCGACCTTACACGGTGCAAGAGTGTATTCCGCTGATCGAAGGTTGGCGCGAGTTGGCCGCGCAAGCCGGTGTGCGTATGCATATCGAAACCCATCGAAACCGGATGACGACTGAGTTGTTTTTTACTTTACATCTCTTGGATGCGATCCCTGACTTGCGCTTGACCGGTGATTTGTCGCATTACGTGGTGGGGCGAGAATTTTGGTATCCAATTTCTCCCGAAGACGATGCGATGATGCAACGTATTATTGACCAGTGCTGGGGTTTTCATGGTCGAGTCGCGAGCCGTGAACAGATTCAATTGCAAATGTCGTTTCCACAGCATCAGCATTGGGTGGCGGTGTTTATGGACTGGTGGCGTCGCGGGTTTGTGCAATGGCGTAAAAAGGCAGGCCCAGATGAAACCTTTACTTTTTTATGTGAACTTGGCCCGCCCGAGTACGCCATGACAGGTGCGGACGGCTATGAACTGTCAGAACGCTGGGAAGAATCTTTGTTAATGAAAGATCAGATCAGGGCGTTGTGGCAATCTGTGCTGAAAAGCTGAACAGGTTTTTACAGCCACTTAAAACCTTTGGCTAATAGACCAACGATACCGGCCATTGCGGTCAGCATCCAATAAAAGTGCGTATCCATTTTTTTGCCTAAGGCTCTGAGATCTTGTTCAACAAGCCCCAAGCGAGAATCCATGCATGACACCTTTTGTTCTAAACGACTGACCCGCTCAATCATGCTTAACATCCTAAATTTTGCAAACAAACGCTCTCTTCAAATTTTACCTTGTCATCATTGACATCTCTGAGCCTAGGTGGACATTTTGTAACAAAATCTGACTGAGTTTTGCCAAATAGGCCGCTGATACCGTGCATGACTGTCTACCAAACGCACGGCATTCTCGCAAGTCACGTTCGTTGAATTGGGTAGATCGCGTTAGCTCTCGGTCGTGCTTTGAAGTGCCGCCTGTCTCCCAGCGATGCGCCCTGAGACAAATGCCCAGCCAAGGTGATGGCCGTGTCCCTCAAGTAGTTGGCCACCCTGACCATTAGAGCCCGCCGCGTAAAGGCCTTTGATCGCCCTGCCGTCAGGACGTAAAACTTCAAGAGTTTCAGAGACGCGCAAGCCGCCGTTGGTGAAGACAACATAGGCTTTTGCGGGGCCCAAGGCATAGTAGGGGCCGGTTCCAATGCTGAGCGCTTGGGTGTCAGAATTGTTTTCAAGTTGACGGTTGTGTTGCTGAATGGATTCGCTCAGGCGCTGCGGGTCGATGTTTAACTTCAGAGCGAGTTGTTCGATGGTGGGGGCGGCAAAGCAAATATCGCCTCGTGTGCGCTGATAGTCTGCAAGGTAGGCATAAGCGATGCCCGGCGCGGTTGAAATAAAGTGCGGCCAAGCCGAAAAAAGATTAGCCACTCGTTGATTAAAAATGATGTAACCCAAGCCTTCTGGGGCTTTCGCCGCTGCTAAATGCGGGTTGAATGGCGTACCGCCAAGGTAGCTGCCGTCTCGATCGATTAAGGCCGCGCCTGCTTTGAACAGTCCAGCGTCGGGTGCCAGCGTGGTGGTTAGAAACTTCATCATCAAGGGACGAAGCAAAAAGCTAGGCAGATGATCGTGCGCCCAACGCATCGTGCGGGTGACGATACGCCACGGTGGGAGTTTGGTCAGCCAACCTTCTTTAGGTGGTGGGATAAATCTTAAAAACGGGCCCCTCACATAATCACCATTCAGCACTTCGCCGCCGCAGTCCAGGCCGAGTTGTATGCCCTCACCAGTGCTCGTGGGGTTAACAGGGTCAGCTTGCGCGGCCTCAGGCGAGGCGTAGCGCGTTTTGAGCGCGCGACTGGCGCTATAGTCGCCCCCAGCTAGGATAATGCCGCCTGCGGCACGCCAGCGCCTGATTCCGTCAGGAGTCGACGCTTGAACAATTGTTGTGCGATCGTTTTCGAACAAAATCTGTTGCGCACAAGCCTCAGTCACAATCTGCACACCTTGGCGCCGGCAAAGATTGCCTAAGCGTGTTGCGAACGCTCGCGAGTTGGGTAGTACGTTGTGCATGCGTGCGCGACGGTGTGGTGGCTCTGGCATGGGGCCGATAAACTCTAGCCCCGCTGAGATCAGCCAGCGAAACATTTCTGGTGTCCCTTCGGCCAGTACTCTGCCCAGGCTAGGGTTATCTCGACTGGCGAAGGGGCCTGCGAACTTCTGCATATCCTCCCAGTGATCCTGGGGGCAGTCCAAAATTCCGGCTTGTAATTGATGGGGCGTTGAGGTGGCGGACACTGAGCCAACTGACCAGCTTGTGCTGCCACCTAAGGTTGCATTTTTTTCAAGCAAGACGACGCTTCGCCCTAGGCTCGCCGCCATGCTTGCTGCAGCCAAACCCGCGCCACCTGCGCCGATGACGATCACATCAATGTGTTCGTCTACGACCGGGGAATTGGCGTCGGTGTTAGGCCCCGTATTCGACGCAGCATTCATTCAAGTTTAATTCCTGCCGTTTTGACAACCTCAGCCCACAGTGTTGTTTGCTCTTTTAAGTATTTTCCAAACTCCTCTGGGCTGCTGCCAACCGGCTCAACGCCATCTGCAATCAGACGGGCCTTGACCTCTGGTTTATCGAGTGCTTTTTTGACGGCTCGATACAGGTAGTTTCGAATTTCAAGCGGCGTACCGGTCGGGGCCATGATGGCGTACCAATTGTTGACATCGTAGCTAGGGAGCACCTCGCTCATCGCTGGAACGTCGGGTAGCAGTGTTGAGCGTTTTGAATTTGTCACAGCCAGAGCACGTAACTGTCCATTTTTGACATAAGGCGCACCTTGCACGACGCTATCAAAAATAGCTGAAACTTGTCCACCAATTGTTGCTGCATAGGCTGGACTGCTCCCTTTAAATGGGATGTGAAGCATGTTTACACCACTGGCCATCACAAATAGTGCGCCAGCTAAATGTGGTCCACCACCTGTACCGCTTGAAGAGTACGTCACTGGGTCTTTTTGAGCTTTGGCGTAGGCAATAAACTCTTGAATCGTTTTTGCCGGAATCGACGGATGAATTGTCAACATCAACGGGACTGAAACCACTTCAGTGACGGGGACGAGATCGCGCTCAATGTTGACTGGACTATTGGGATAGATTGCCGGATTGACAGCGAAATTACCCATCGTACTCATGACGATGGTGTAACCATCTGGGGCAGACTTTGCAACTAAGTCTGCGCCAAGAATCCCGTTTGCGCCACCCTTATTTTCGACCACCATGGCCTGGCCGATATCCTTTGAAATATCATTCGCTAAAATCCGAGCAACGATATCTGTGCCACCACCGGCTGGAAACGGAACAACGAGCCGGATAGGTTTGTTGGGATAGCTTTGTGCCGCTGCAAGACTGAAGGTCTGTCCCAACGCAATCAGTAAAAAAATACGAAAGAGGTTGTTAAGTGGGCGTTGTCTCATGGGGATATCTCCAGTCAATCAATGACATCATTTTTTTTGTGGTTGCATGAGACCGACCAAGTCGCCTCATGCTTTGTGACACGATCGAGATAAAACTTGCTGCAGACTACGCCCGAGCTTTAGGTTTGGCTTTTGCTTTTGTCTTGGCTTTTTTCGGAGCAGGCAAGGGCTTAGGTGGGCGACCGATTTTGCGCAAGGTCTCAGAGGCTTCTGCAAATGCATGGTTGCCAGCCGGAACGCCGCAATAGCAGGCGGCGTGCATAATGACCTCTTTGATATCGTCTTCAGTTAACCCATTATTAAACGCGGCTTCGACGTGCAGATTGAACTCTTCCCAACGGCCAAGCGCGATCATGAGGGCAAGTGTCATGCACGAGCGTTTCTGACGGTCTAGGCCTGGGCGAGTCCATATCTCACCCCAAGCAAACTGGGTGATGTGCGCCTGCCATTCTTCGGTGAAGGTCGTGCGTGCTGCAGTGGCTTTGTCTACCCAAGTCGCCCCCAATACAGCACGTCTGACTTTCATTCCTGCGGCATAGCGTTGTTTGTTGTCCATCACTGTCTCCTGTTTAGTTTAAGTATTAAAAAAATAAAACAATAAAAAAATTAAATCTTGAACGTTTGTTAAGACATTTCTAGATTAATTACTATCTGCGTATTGACTCGTAGATTGTGGTTGAACCTTCTTCACGCAGTTTCAAGTCGAATGTCCGCCTGCGAATTGCTGCGCAGACCACGCTGCTGCGCAGCATGCTCACCCGCTCGCAACCCCGTAACTCCGGCTTTCATCAGTCCGCCCGTGTAGCCTGCTCGCGGGCCGCCCTCCAGCCCTCCGGTGCAAGAGCCGGCTGCGTAACAGCCTGCGATAGGCAGCCCCTCGGTGTTTAGTACTCGCGAGTGCGGATCAATCCGAATTCCGCCCATTGTGTAAGTAATGCCAGCAACAATCGGCATGGCATAGAAGGGGGCTTCCATGATTGGCCAAGGGGCAAACTTGCCAGAACTACGCCGCGGTTGTAACGACTCGGCTTGTTTTTGGCTAACCGCCTCATTGAAGTGCAAGACCTCTTCAACAAGTGCTTGGGCTGGCAAGCCACACTGACTTGCAAGCTCTTCAAGTGTGTCCGCTTGATAGATCGTTGCGCCCGCTCTTTGGATATAAGGGTTTGCGGAAAGTGTACGCAGCGTGCCCGGACCGTCCCAGATGGCCTGATCAAAAATCGCAAACGCCGAGGACGGATTAGGCAGTTTTGCCAATTGATTGGCAATAAACACACCGCCTAGTCCTTCATCAGCAAAACGCTTGCCTGCTGGGTTGACGACGATGCCCGAGCGAGCCAATTCATCGGCCCAAGGGTAGGGCCATAAATTATCGTTGTGTAACGCATCGCGAGACAGCACGTGTCCGTAGAACTGATCAAGTGCGGTGACAGCTGCGCCAATGCCTTGCGCCATGCGTAGTCCGTCGCCCATTCCAGTTTGTGCATTGCGTTGACAAAGCTGCTCTGGTTGCAGCGTGATATGTTTTTTTAGTTCAGACATGCTTGCTTGAAAACCGCCATCTGCAATAACGACTGCGGCTGCCTGAACCTGAAAGGCGGTGTCATGCGAAAGCAAGCCGGTCAGACCCGCGCATTGTTGACCATTCATGAGCAGTGATTCTGTTTGATGTCCGCGCAGGATCTGACCACCAAGTTGAGTGAGTCGTGTCTCAAGAGTGCGAAGCATCACGTCGCCTGCACGACCATTCCAGTGACGGCCAATCTGTGGCAAAGAAGGAGGTGACAGCGTGAAGGTGTGCCATGGTTCTGGACCAGACCGCATGAAGCGTATGCCTTGCTGTTCAAGCCATCGAATCAGGCGCAAGGCATCTTGAGCAACGACCTGAGAGAGCTCTGGATTTGCGGTGTTGTCTGTTACCGCCTGTATACGTGAGGCAATTACTTGCGCAGGATCTTCAATGCTACTTAGCGCGAGATGAAAAATTCCGCCCGTCAGCCTTGAATTACACAGGTATTGGTCTTCAGTATTCTTTTCAAAGACAAGGACGCGCAGCCCCAGTTCAGTTGCTCGCAACGCGCTGGCCAGCCCAGCGAGCCCAGCGCCAACGACGGCAAGGTCACAGGTATAGCGACGGATGATGTCGTCGGTCATTGTTATCGCGGCAAGAGCGTTTCTGCAACAAGGTCAACCACTTCAACCATTAGGCGCAGTAGGGAGTAGGTCAGTAGTGCAGTCGGGACGGCAAGGTATGCCCAGCTGCTGGCGTCGAACCGATAAGCCAGCCAGAAACCTGTGAGCAAGATTGAAAGCGCACCCAACCAAGGGATGGCGTAGCCAAAGCGAGTGACGAAGCGGATAGCGCAAAAACGATCAGGATTTTTCACGAATCATTAAAATGAAATTTAAAAACATCAGAATGAAATTTGAATTTCGCAACAGGGTGTCTTGAATTTTGTTTGTTGTTATAAATAATATGCAATAAAAACTAAAAATGAAAGAAATATTTGTATAAAAAAAATTGATCTATTCTGAAATTTGTATGAACATAGTGGAATAACAATTTTAATCCTGAGCTAAGCCTCAGTTCCTCGGAGCCTAAAATGAGTGCTGCTTCACAAGACATGAATCCAGATCGACGCCTCTCAAGTACGAGACGATTTCGACAGACGCTAAACATTTCGCGGGTGTACGCCATCGCGATTTGTGTTGTCGTGAATCTGTGTGCTGCGCTCGCTTGGCAGGTTCAGGCTCAAGGCTATCCTACACGGCCCATTCGTATGATTGTGCCTTTCGCGGCGGGCAGTGCGACCGATACTGTCGCACGGGTCTATGGGCAGAAAATGTCCGAGAGTCTTGGGCAACCAGTGGTCGTGGAAAATCGCACAGGTGCCGTGGGTACGATTGCGGCGGATCTCGTGGCCAAGGCAGCCCCAGATGGCTACACAATTTTAGTGGGCACGAACACCACCAACGCTGCGGTCATGTCGTTGATGAAAAATGTGCCCTACGATCCGGCGCGAGACTTTACGTCAATTTCTTTTTTGGGGAATCTGCCGCAGGTCTTAATCATTAATACCAGCCTGCCCTTTAAAACAGTCGAAGAGTTTTTGACTGAGGCGCGCCGCAACCCCGAAAAGCTCACCTATGCCTGGACCAATTCAGTCTCGCGGGTCGCGGCCGAATTGTTGGCAGGCATGAGCGGAGTTAAATTCTTTAACGTGCCCTATAAAACGGGATCTGGCGCGATTGCTGATGTGATTAGTGGGCAGGTGAATTTTACGATTGTCGATATGATCGTGGCCTATCCTCAAATACAGTCGGGCAAAGTCAGGGCGCTGGCGGTCACCAGCGCTCAGCGCATCGAACTCTTGCCTGATACGCCAAGTATCTCTGAAGCCGCGAAGTTGCCTGGCTATGAATTGATGGGGATTTTTGCAGCCTTTGGCCCAGCAAATTTGCCTGACGATATTCTTGCGAAGCTCAACACCGCAATTGTCAAAGCGGGTAAAGATCCTGAGTTAATTGCGCGCTTTAAGACAATGTCCTTAAACGTCGAAACAGGTAGTTCACAACAACTTGAGCAGCGGTTTGCAAAAGAACGCGAGGTCTGGTCCAGGGTCGCGCGCGAGGCGGGTATTAAACCTGAGTAGTGCAACGGACTACAGCAAAAGGAATTGTGTCATGGCTAAAAAAGATCAGCTTGGATTATTGCTTGTGACGATGGAACCCCCTGCGTCCCTAGAAGAAGAGTTTGCAGATTGGTACGATACAGAGCATGTCCCCGAGCGAGCACGAATTCCAGGATTTATGAATGCTCTTCGGTTTGTCTGTGTGTCTGGATGGCCGAGGTTTGTAGCAGTCTATGACCTTCAGGCGCTTGAGGTGCTAGACAGTCCAGGTTATCGAGCGGTGTCGGGCGACCTGTTTTCTCCTTGGTCTAAGCGCGTGTTGGGCAGAGTTCGTGGGCAATATCGGGCTGCGGCTGTGCAGATATTTCCTGGTCAAGCTGTCACGAGTCGCTTTGTCTCGATGACGCTCATGCGTTATCGCGGGATCACCGCGGCACAAGAAGAGGGGTTTGTGTGTCAAGTGCAGCAAAGCGTGGCTGGGTTCAATCAAGACCATGTGCTAGCCCTGCGAATCTTTCGCTTTGACAATGGCGGCACGCTCGATCATTTGGTCATGATCGAATGGTCAGTGGGGGCCAACATGGTTGAGGCTGTGGCGCCGCCAAGCGCTTTCGCTAAGCATCTTGATCTGAGTAATGTGTACGTACAGTACTGGACGAGAGGGCACTTGCCTGGCGTTTATCATTAAAGGCGAGAGGTTGCTGCGGCTAGTCTAATTTGGCGATTCGGTGATAGACCCGATACTCACCACGAAACCAAGATTCTGTTGCAAGCCGATCACGCCAAGGCGTGCTGCGTGCTTCGTCGCGTTCAGCCGAATTCAGTGCCGAGAGGTTTGACAGATAGTGAAGTGCTAAGTGGGTATATCCGTTCGGGTGTGGGGTTCTGAGCTTAAATCTACGACAGGCCAACCAGTAGGGTGAGCGCAAAAGAATACCCAAATGCTCTTGGTCGTACCAGCGATTAAATTCTTGAGCACGCTCTTCAGGGACCCCAAAGAAAACTGGGTAGCTCAGTGCGCACTGTGAACCTAGTCGGCTGGGATCAATGATTTCGGGTCGATACTGTGCGCCGATTGGCTCGGCGACAAAGCGTTCGATGTGTGTCGCAGGCGACTGGCCTGAGGCGCGGATCTTGACGGCCTTGTCCAAATCGACAGAGTTGTTAAGTTCGATAATGCTGCTCAGGCTATTGCACGAGGCGCTTGCGTAGCAGGTCATCGGCGAAGCTCCAATCACTTCGCGCAGGGCCGCAAGATGATGTTTCGCATACCAGACCTCAAAGGCCACACCTTTTTGATCTGAAGAGGTCGCTGAATCAAAAAGAATAAGATTATTTTGAGTCGTATTTGAAGTCATGGCTTGGTCTTGTTAATGTTGTTATATTTCGAACGGTCTTCAAACGAGGCCTACACACTCGCTGCTCTATCTGAGCACGCAAGAACAAGAAAAAAGTGAAACAGGTATAGTGACTGTCAGTCTCAAACCGACGTGGGTTGTCGGCATTCACCTGACGCTAACATAGCAGAAATCATGACGAATGACACTCAAAAAAAAATAGATTTGATAGTTGTCGGTGCTGGTATCGCTGGCTTAGTCTGCGCGATCCGCGCGCTAGAGTTCGGGCAAACAGTGACATTACTCGAGGCCCAACACGAACAAAAATATGCCTGTGCAACTCGTATGTCCGGTGGTGCATTTCACGTCATATTTAATAACGTTACCTTACCCCCTGAAGATTTGTTTCAAGCGCTTAAGTTGGGTACTAAGGGCCATGCCGACTTATCCTTGTGTCGCGCCATCGCGGATCATGCCTCACGCTCGGTTTGCTGGCTACGTGATTTAGGCGTTAAGTTTGATCGGCTAGAGCCAGATCGGGGCTGGACGGACACGGTGTTAGCGCCGCTTGGGTATCAGGATAATACTGAACTCGTATGGGAAGGGTTGGGTGCAGATGTGATGATGCAAACACTTGAGTCTCAGTTTGTGGCAAAGGGTGGTCGTTTTCTGCGCGGACATCGCGCTCGCCGTCTACTGAGTGAGGGTACCCATTGCACAGGGGTTGTGGCTCAAGTAGATGGAGCCCAAGTTTTTTTCAATTCGCGCGCAGTTGTACTGGCCGACGGAAGTTTTCATGGCAACCCGCGCTTGGTGCAAGAGCACATTACACGCTACCCAGAGCAGTTGCTGAAACGAGGGCCCACAACTGGATTGGGTGATGGCATTGAAATGGGTCAAGCACTGGGGGCGCACGTACTGGGGATGGAGTATTTTTATGGTCATTTGCTAAGTTTGGATGCCTTGCATAATCAATCATTGGTTCTGTTTCCTTTCATTGATTTTCTGGCAAGTGCGGGGATGCTAGTTTCGCCGCGTGGCCTGCGGTTTGCTGATGAGGGTCTTGGCGGGCGCTATTTGACGAATAGACTGGCTCATACAGATACCGGAGTAGGCTTCGCCATTTTTGATCACACTATTTGGGAATGTGAGGGGCGCAGTTTTCATTCTGCGCCGAATCCTAATCTTGTTGAGAACGGCGGGACACTTTACGTCGCGAATAGCCTCGAAGAGCTAGCTGACGTGGCGAATATTGATCGAGACGGCCTGTGCGGCAGCGTGGCTCAATACAATGCAGCACTAGACACGGGTTCGCTGACGCGGCTTGACCCACCTCGAACTTCTGCAGGTAGTAAAGCTCAGCCAATTCAGAGCGCTCCTTTTTATGCCGTGCCGACCTGTGCTGCTATTTCACATGCATTTGGGGGACTGATGATTGATGATCGGGCACGCGTTCTGCGTAAGGATGGCTCGCCAATCGAAGGACTATACGCTGCCGGTGCATCATGCGGCGGCATAGATGGCGGCCCCGAGGCTGCGTACGTTGGTGGCTTGATTATTGGAGCTGTTTTTGGTCTGCTTGCGGCAGAAACTTTTGCTGAACAGCGCTAACGTTTTCGCGCGCGATTGATTATTCACCGCGAATGCCTGCTTCACGAATAACGGTATGCCACATTTCGGATTCAGTTCGAACGATGGCGGCAAGCTCTTGAGGTGACGTTGCAGTCGGTTCATAGCCAATTTTGTGCAGTAATTTTATGATTTCAGGCTCTTTCAGTATCTGACTGGTTGCGTGATTGACTTGCAAAATGATCTCGGAGGGAGTGCCTGCGGGTGCAAACAGTGCATGCCACGCGGTCACTTGAAAGTCTGGAAAGCCGGCCTCGCGCATCGTCGGCAAGTCAGGGAAAAAAGTTGATCGAGCAGGACCGGTAATCGCCAGCGCCTTTAATTTACCTGACTTAATGAGCTCGACCGATGAAGCCACGCTCGTGAATCCCAGTTGTACTTCGTTGGTCATCAGCGCAACGGATCCAGCGCCGCCGCCCTTATATGGGATATGAACAATGTCAATGGATGCACGACTTTTCAGAAGTTCACCCGCTAAGTGGAGGGGGCTAGCGATTCCCGCCGAAGCGTAGTTGAGTTTTCCGGGACGCGTTTTTGCTAATGACACAAGGTCGGCGACCGTTTGTATGGATAGTGTTGGATTGACTACCAAAAAATATTCGGCTGTAGCCATCTGAATAATGGGCTCAAAATCTCGAATTGGATCAAAGGACAGATTGACGAAGAGGCTGCGATTCGTTGTCATGACCGTTGAAAAGCCCATCAGTAACGTATGGCCGTTGGGTTGCGCTCGAGCAACAATTTCGGCCGCCACATTGCCCGACGCACCAGGACGATTGTCGACGATGACGGGCGCTCCAAGTACTTCACTTAATCGAGGACCTAAGATACGGGCGAAAGCGTCTGTACCGCCTCCGGGTGGAAAAGGGAGTACAAGACGGATCGGGCTGTTTGGATAGGCAGCCTCGGTACTCGCGATATTCAAACAAAGTATTGCGACGACAACCAGCGCCAGTCGCAAGACATGTTGGGGTGAGATGTTCAGAATTTGACTCCTAAAGGGTAGTCGCTTTCAGTATGTGCTCTGCTGCGCGTAATCCAGTCACACCGCTGATTGATAAGCCTCCGACATACGTCGAAGAAGGGCCGCCTTCAATGCCTCCAGTCGCTCCACCCACGGCATACACCCCAGAAATTGGCGAACCTGAAGTGTGCAGCGCACAAGAATCCTGATTGATGCGAACACCACCCATCGTATAAGTGATACCTGGAACCACTGGAATCGCAAAGTATGGTGCACGGACGATTGGTAGGGCATCGTACTTATGGACACTGCGGCGAGGGACCATTTGGGCGAGCGTCTGATTTTTGAGCGCGGTGTTATAAGCCTCTATCTGACTAGAGAAAGCTGCGGCAGGCACGTTACAGAGTTTCGCTAATTCGGACAAACTCGCTGCTTGGTAGATGGTGGCACCTGCGGTAGCAAGCGTTGGATTTGGCGGTAGAGCGCGTTGCCTGCCCGGTCCTTCCCAAATCGATTGATCAAACACGACAAAGGCCTCGGTTGGATCCGCTTTTTTTGCGAGTGTATTTGCGATCGCAACACCACCAAGACCTTCATCCACAAAACGTAGCCCATCTGCTCCAATCATGAGCGAAACTCGTGCAATTTCGTCAAGATAGGGGTACGGCCATAGTCGATCATTGGTCAGTGCGTCGCGTGATAAAAGATGTCCATAAAAAGCAGACAGATCTGTAATCTCTGCTGAGATCTCACGCGCCATGTTCAGGCCATCGCCCATACCAGTCTGTGAGTTTCTTTGAACAAGACGGGTGGGCTCTTTTGTAATATGGCGACCGATCATTTCTTTGTTTGCTTGAAATCCACCGTCGGCAATGACTACGGCACGGGATGCAAAGCTAAACTGCGAACCATCAGCACGGACTCCGCGAATTCCGGTCACATGCCCAGACTCTAACGAAATATTTTTAGCTCGATAGCCACGATACAAGGTGCCACCGCTTTCTTCCAGTTTTTGTAGCAGCGTACGCAGAGCAACATCACCCCCCCGGCCTTCCCATTTTCTACCTAATTGCGGTAACGGAGGTGGGGCAAGTATAGAGCTGCGCCAGTCGGCACCAGCACCCCTTAAAAATCGAATGCCGAGCGATTCTAACCAACGTACCACTCGTTTAGCATCTTGTACGACGGTACGCACCAAGATTGGATCGGCACTGTTTGCAGACGAAGCTTCAATGGCTTTAACAATAGAGTCTTCGTCGCCAAACACATCGTGATAAGCAAGATGAAAAACTCCGCCGGTCAAACGTGAGTTACAGACGTAGCGGTCTTCAATAGATTTCTCTAGAACGACAACGCGTAATCCTCCCATCGCGCAACGTGTTGCAGCGATTAATCCAGCAATACCCGCTCCGACAACTACAACATCCGCTTCACTTGAAGGGTCTACGTCCATTGATACTTTCATGCTCAAATTACCTCGGTAGTAATGTTTCAGCAATTAGATCGATGACTTCCACTGCAATGCGTAGTATCCCAAATGCCAATGTTGCGAGAATGATTCCGACGATTAACCAGACGGGATTTGAATAAAAAATAAATAAGCCGGCTGAGGCAAGCAAGACTAAAAAAACACCGCACCAGGGTACTAAGTAACCCCAGCGGATCATTAGATGAATCGCAAAAAATCGTTTAGCGTAATCCATAGTTTCTCAAAGGTGTGTGACTGTTCGTCGGGTTTTTCATATGATTAACTTGCGCTTTGCCGTGTAATAGCGTGTTTAATTCGTGAAGCTGCCTCGATGAGTGCTGCTCCAATGTCTTCTTTGCGCATCGCTTGTTGGTGTGTGCTCTGTCTCGCCATCTCGCAGGATAAGGCCAAAGAGGGTTGGTGTTGTAGTGTGATGACGGTACCAATGGCACTGATGTCCTGAATCCATTCGCCGAATGACACGCAATAGCCTTGCTCTTCCATTTCTTGAAAGGCGCGATAAACACCAGGGATGGTGCGTGCACCAAGCTCGCCGTCTTCTGTCTTGGTTCGCTGAATGATTTCGCCTTGCACGGTTCCGGATTCTCCCCAAAGCCACGCACGCCCAAGCGCGGTTGCGGTAATCGGTACCGACGAGCCAACGCTGACTGGAAAGTCTTTCTTGGGATGGTCGTGGCAGAGCTCAAGGCAAATCATCGAGAGCCTGTCGCGCGAGCCAAGCGCCACACTTATCTGATATTTGGAGGCGAGTGCTTGCATAATGGGTTGAGCCGCATGGCCGATGTGGGCGCTGCTCAGGTAAGCATGCCCTAACACTAGGCACGCGACAGCGGGGCCATAGCGATCGGTATCAGAGTGGTGTTCAAGAAAGTCATGCGCTACGAGAGTATCGACTAACCTTTGAGCGGTGGCTCGTTTGAGACCCGTACGTGACGCAAGCTCGGTAATGTTTAAAGAGCTTTCGCCAGGCCTGAAGCTACGTACAAGTTCGAGTCCACGATTTAAGGAGTCAACTTCGTGGGCGACTTGTGTTCGCTCAGAAGGCAGAATGGCTGTGCTGCGCTTACGCATAAGAGCCGCTCTGTAAATTAATATTGTTGAGGATGTTCTCGATATTCTGCTTAAGCAGCATAAATTGTGGGCCAAGGCGTTCGGCCATGTAGCGAGGCTCAAGTCTAAATGCAGGGGCTGCAAGACCTAACACATAGGTGTAAGGGGCGCTTGAAATATTCAGAACAACCCCTAAGCCGTTAACACCTTGTTCGAGTGTGCCAACGCTGATGTAGAAGTTCTGCTTGGCGATCTGCGTGCAGGCGTCTTGAAAGGCTAATTGCAGCGCTGGCCATTCATTGGTGAACTGCGCTTTGATTTCGTCGAGAAGCTGACTGCGTCGCTCGTTGGGTAGGCTGCCAATTAAGGCCCGCCCAACCGCTGATTTTGGCAGTGATAGCCGTGAACCCACGCCGACCCTAAGTGTGAGCATATTGCTGCCATAACAGACTTCACTGCACACCATACTGGCGCCATCGCGACAGGCGAGCACCACAAGAATATCTTCGCTGTCTGCAAACTGTTGCATCAAGGGCTTGGTCAGTTCAACGAGATCCGCGCGCGTGACCGCTGCATAACCCAAGGTTAAGACTGGAGCGGCCAGCCTATATTGCCCACGCTCAAGTGAATACTCTAGATACCCCTGCGCAGTCAGACTTGCTAATAGTCTGGATACAGTCGGGCGCGGCAGTTCACTCAGTGTGGCGATTTGATGGTTAGAGAGCCAACTATTTTTGGGCGTAAAGGCGCGCAGGATACTCAGACCACGTGCCAAAACCCGCACCGAGCTAGCAGGGGCTTGTTTCTCTGCAGGCTTGGCGGCGATGTTACTCGACACCCGTTTGAGTTCTGAGCTAGTCTGATTTGACATGCGCGCAGTGAGATCCTTAGGTGGTGAGAGATAGTTTGACTGCGTCGTAAATACCGGTGGTGAGCATGTTGGGTTCGTACGCGTCAGCCAACCATGCGTCTACACGTTGGGTGGAGTTTTGCGTAGACCACTGCGCGTCGTCAGCAGACATATCTGGAGTTTTTTCAAGAGCTCCGACGATCCAGGTGTCTGATGCATGAATTTCGTCAGGAAGTTGACCAATAATGAGCTTGACTCCCAACTGATCAAACAGCTTTCGTGTCGCCTCGCGGTAACCAGGGTGGCCATCAATTGCGATCCCGCGACCCGGACTATAGAGTGTGACTACACAGCCTTGTTGGGCTAGGGTGGCTGCAGTTTCTGCGGTCACCAGATCTAAGCCAGCGAGGTTGACTGTTTGGTTGCGTCGCGTATGAACGCTAGGCAGTACGTCATACGTGCTTAAGGCAGAGCCAAATTTTTCAGGTGCTTGAGTCTGTGGCAAGTACCGTCGAACAACCCAGATCAGGTCACTCGTCATATTTTGCACAGGGTCGTGTTTGAACGTGACACCCGCTTGCCGAGCCCTAAGCACAAGTGCTGCTGTGGCTTCAGAAAATTCGCTTAGACCTGGTGCCTGGGCTCGCCAGTCTTGCATTCCACCTAACGCATTGTCTGTTGCGTACACGACAACGCGATGGCCTTTGCTAGACGCGATCCATGCTGCGGTCAGTGCTGACCAACTCGAACCAACGATACTAATTGTCTTTGGCTTGGCGGCACGAGAAAAGTTAAACGTTGCTTCGCGTCCAATTGCGGGGTTGACCGGGCAAATACTTTCGGGGCGACCCGAGCGACCCAAACAAATATTACAGCTCGTGCAGGCAATAATTTGTTCGACTTGTTGCCTCGCAATTTTATTGGGTAGTTCAGCATCAGCGATCGAGGCCCTGCCAAAAAGTGGAATATCGACAAGCCCTTTGGCGATCGCCATTTCAGCAATCTCTGCACGCTTGATACGACCGACACCAAAAACTGGGATTGAACAATGTTGTTTGACTTGCCCGGCAAGTTCAAGCCATTGTCCCTCTTGATCGCCAGTGATCATCGATAGGCGATTGAATGATTCATAGACCCCGACTGAGATTGAGATGGCGTCTATGCCAGCCTGTTCAAGCATTCTGACAACGTCGAGCGTTTCGGGTAAATCAAGCCCATCCTTTACAAATTCTTTCGCACTGATACGCACAATCAACGCAAAACTTGGCGAGGTGACTTCACGAATTCGGCGAATAATATTCAATAAAAAACGCATACGATTTTGTAGCGGACCGCCGTACTGATCAGTGCGTTTGTTTGTATAGTTTGAAATAAACTCGGCGATCAGATAACCATGAGCGCCGTGAAGCTCTGCACCATCAAAACCCGCTTGCTCTAAGCGCTTAGCCGCATCGGCAAAATCTTGTTCAAGCGCTGCGATTTCGCCCGGGTCAAGCTCAACGGGCACTTCGCGATTCAAGGGGCAAGGGACGGGCGAGGGGGCAACAAGCGGCATCCCGGTCGTCGCAGTTTTTGTTTGCCGACCCGCATGGCTGAGTTGGCCAATGATCTTGGCACCGGCTGTCTTGACGGCAGCGGCCAGAGATGTCAGACCTTGAACCATCTGGTCATTGTGTGCCATGACCATGCGAGGCATCACTCGACCAGACGGATTGATGCCAATATTTTCGGTGATGATGAGTGAGAAGCCGCCCTTTGCACGCGCGGCAAGATAGTCTTCAAGCGCCTTCGAAACCGAGCCATCAACATTTGCAAAGTTGGTGGTCATGGGTGCCATCGCAAAGCGCGTTGGAATGGTGAGCGACCCAATGTTTAACGGCGAAAATAAGTGCGGAAAAGTATCTTTTCCAGGCATGAATATGCTTCCTGTGGGGGCTGTTTACCAGCCCGCTGTCTCTGACAGAGCATGACAGCGGGCCGGCTTAACAGAACGTTTGAGCGAAAGACGGTTTACTTTTTGACTAAAGAGCACTTGCTTTCAGAAAGAGGCAGGAAGGCATCCTTTGCGGGGATCGTTGAGACTACGTTGTAGTAGTCCCAGGGTCCTTTGCTTTCTGCTGGTGTCTTAACCTTAAAGAGGTACATGTCGTGCATCAGTTGGCCATCCTCGCGGATCGATGCATTTTTAGCGAAGAAGTCATTCACCGGCATCGACCTCATTTTTGCCATGACGGGGTCTGTGGCACTGGTGCCTGCGGCCTGAACGGCTTTTAAGTAGTGATTAACAGCAGAGTACGTGCCGGCCTGAACCATCGTTGGCATACGCTTGTGTTTTTCGTAAAAGCGCTTTGACCACGCGCGCGTTTCATCATTCATATCCCAGTAAAACGCCTCGGTCAGTTGCATGCCTTGTGCGTATTCAAGTCCTAAGCTGTGTACATCTGAGATGAATGAAAGCAAGCCAACGATATTTTGATTTTTTGTCGCACCAAAATCCCGTGCAGCCTTCAGGGCGTTAATCGCATCGCTACCGGCGTTAGCCAAGCCAATGACTTTTGCCTTTGAGCCTTGCGCTTGCAGGATAAAAGAGCTGAAGTCTGGGCTGTTAAACGGATGCTTCACTGCGCCGAGCACTTTTCCACCGCCAGCGAGAACAACATTCGTTGTGTCTTTTTCGAGTGCTTGACCAAAGGCATAGTCGACTGTAATGAAGAACCAAGTGTCCCCCCCTTGTTTGAGCACGGCGTTGCCCGTGCCTGTTGCCAACGCGTAGGTGTTGTAGACCCAATGAACGGTGCGATCATTGCAGTCTTCACCGGTGATCTGACTTGAGGCTGAGCCAGTGTTGATCACAACTTTATTTTTTTCTTTTCCAAGCTTCATGACAGCCAGGCCGACGTTGCTTGCGGCGAGGTCAGTAATCATGTCAACCTTGTTTACATCAAACCATTCGCGCGCTTTAGCTGCGCTGATATCGGTTTTGTTCTGGGCGTCAGCAAAAAGTATCTCAATCGGCACACCTAATACTTTTCCACCAAAGTCTTCTGCCGCCATCCTGGCTGCGATGACTGAGCCCATACCGCCGATGTCTGAATACGTGCCTGACTGATCGTTCAGTACGCCAATCCGAACAGCACCGCTCGGAACTTGTGCCATGGCGGTACCGTACGAACAGGCAAGTACCGTAAGAGCTGAGAGAATAGTTTTGGTTTTCATGTTTCCTCTTGATTGGTTATTGTTAAGTGAACGAACCTACTTACCCTGCCATTGAGGAGCTCTTTTTTCAGAAAAAGCGCGCGGCCCCTCTATTGCATCCGCGCTTGCATACACTTTTTTATACAACTCTTTAGCATACTCAAAGCCAGCGTCGCAACCTAGCGTCATGGCTTTTAAGATACTGTCTTTGCCAGCCAGCACTGAAAGCGGTGCGTTATCACGGATTCTAGTAGCAAGTGCTAGTGCGCGGTCGCGTACCGCCTGCGCATTGGGTTCGACGTAATTCACGAAGCCCAGTTGGTGCAGACGCTCGATCGAAACCATCTCGCCTGTGAGTGTCATTTCCATCAGAATGGGCTGGGGAAGCATCCAAGCAAGGGGAACACCCCAGGGGGATCCTCGGCCAATTTTTGCTTCTGTAATGCCGCCCCGTGTGCCAGCCATGCCAATTCTGAGGTCGGAGTTCAGACTTAACACCATGCCACCTGCAGCAAAATGCCCCGTCATTGCAGCAATGATCGGCTTTTTCACTGAGCGCATCCGCTCATAAAAGGGGTCTTTGAGTACGTCAAGGATGTCACAGCCTCGCGTGCGCTTGATCTCGGCTGCCTCTTTCAGATCCATACCAGCACAAAAGGTGCCGCACTCAGTTGCAGTCAGGATCACGACCCGCACATTTGGATCCGCGTCCACCTCGGTCCAAAGATCAAAGAGTTGTTCGCCGGCAGCAATCGAGAGTGCGTTTCGTTGCGCTGGTCGATTGAGGGTGATCGTGGCAATCTGTTGATCAACGCTATAGAGGACTTCTGTGGCTGTGGTCATTGGCGTAGTCAAAGGGGTCTGGGCTTAAGTGAAGCTTTGTGCAATAAATCATATCAGGTTATTTCAGTTTAAGAAATGAAATTTCATTAAATGCGAGCTATACAATTTTTAGTTTAAGTTTGCTGGGGCTTTAACCTTGAAAAAATTATATGAAGATGACTCGCTTTCTTATCTTAGAAATTGACTGTTGACTAATAAAATAAAGCTGACTATATTTCATTCTATAAATACTAATTTCATTAAAAGAAAGAGACACATATGTTAAGCAGTGAGACATTTGCTGGGCAAACTGTTTTCATCACAGGTGCTGGCACCGGCCTAGGAAGACGCTTTGCCACGCGGGCGGCCGAGCTTGGCGCCACAGTGGTGGTGGCTGGTAGGCGCGAAAATCTTTTGCAAGAGACCGCAGAGCAAATTATGCAAGCCGGTGGCCGGGCACTCGTGTGCCCTCTTGACATTCGCAAAGCCGAAGACGTGCAAGCGGCGGTTGATCGTGTTGTAAGCGAGACGGGTCGCTTGGATGTGTTGATTAACAATGCCGCCGGTAATTTTGTTGCCAGGGCTGAAGAAATTTCACCGAATGGCTGGAATACGGTGATCAATATTGTGCTGAATGGCACGGCAAACTGCACGCTGATTGCTGGGCGACACATGCTGAAACAGGGGCGTGGCAAAGTACTGAGTATTTCTGCCGCCTACGCATGGTACGGTGGACCCGGCACCGCGCATTCTGCGGCGGCAAAAGCTGGGGTGATTGCGATGTCGCAGACGCTTGCGGTCGAATGGGGGCCGCGCAACGTACAAGTCAATTGTCTGTGTCCGGGGTTTGTCGACACCGAGCAATCTCGTACGGCACTTTGGCCAACAGTTGATGGTCAAAAACGAATTCTTGACTCGATTCCGGCCGGACGTTTCGGCACCATCGATGAAACGGTTGAGGCGGGCTTATTTATGTGCTCGCCGGCAGCAAACTATATTAACGGCGAAGTCTTGGTGATTGATGGGGGGCAGTGGCTCAATAAAGGAGTGTTTGTGTTGCCAGAGCCAGGTCAACGCTATCAGAAGGTTTAATGAAAATAAGAGATATTAAAAAAATTAGAGACTGCCATGACCGCTGCACTTGATCGTATCGACGCATTATTCGAGCACAACGCCCGTACGTTGCCGGATAAAACGCATCTGATCGATTTTTCGGGAAAACACCAAACCTATCTTCAAACATATCAGCGTGCGCAGCTTGTTGCACAGGCCCTGCATCAAAGCGGGGTTAAGCCTGGCGAGCGAGTGCTGCTGTTGCTCGGAAACTCTAACGAGTTGGTCGAGCTTTATGTGGCGTGTAGTCTTGCAGGCGTAATTTGTGTGCCTGTGAACTTGTTGAGCACGACCCATGAGCTTTCGCGCATCATCGCTGACTGTACCCCCAGCGCGCTTGTGATCCATGACGATTTATTAGACCGTGTTCCTTCCGATCTTCCGCCAGGGCAAATGAAGCTACGTATTGTGGTTCAGGGAGTTGTTGCGAACTGGCAGAGCTATGCTCAGTTGGTTGAGCAGTTGCCTTGTTCGCTGCAGCCCCAATCTTGCGATAAGAATGACGCGGCAGTCATGATATACAGTTCAGGAACAACGGGAAAACCTAAAGGCATCTTGCTGAGCCAATATGCCTTGATGGAAAACGCTCGGATGACACTCGCGGTCATGCGTTATCAGCAAGCCGATATCATGCTGACGCTCTTGCCCTTGTTCAGTTCATTTGGTTTTAGTTACGATTTTCTGCAGGTGGGCTTGGCGGGTGCAACGTTAGTCACAGTGCCTAAGTTTGATCCCCTGCAGGTCGCGCGCTTAGTGCCTTTGCACAAGGTGACTTGCCTTGCGGGTGTCCCAACCATGTACGCGAGGTTGTTTGATCAGGCGAATTTGGGTAGCACCGATATTTCAAGTTTGCGTTTGATTGACGTGGGTGGTGGACCCGTCTCGGATCGGTTGAAGCAAGAACTCATTGAGACACACGGTATCGACGTGGTCGAGAGTTATGGGCTGTCTGAAATTTCTCCTGTGGCAAGCGTGCAAATCCCAAATGTCGCGCATCACGCTGGGTCTTGCGGTCCAGCGCTGCCTGGCATCGAAGTCAAGGTTATCGATGAGCAAGGTCAACAAGTTGCTACGGGCGAAGTGGGTGAATTATTGTTTCGCTGTGACACCATGATGATCGGGTATTGGAACCAACCCGAATTGACGGCACAAACCTTGCGAGAGGGTTGGCTTTACTCGGGTGATGTGGGCATCGTCGATGAGCGCGGCGAAATACATATTAGAGATCGGATCAAAGATATCATCGTCTCAAGCGGCAACAACGTGTATCCGAAAGAGGTTGAGAATGCCATACTTGAGCTGCCGGTGGTGCAAAGCGTAGCGGTCATCGGGGTCAAAGATGAAATCCGTGGCGAAAATATTCATGCCTTCGTGGTGTTGCATGGCGGCAAAACTACCACTGAGCACGAGGTCATTGAGCATTGCAAAGTGATGATTGCCCGCTATAAGGTGCCGCGCGCTGTCACGTTTTTAACTGAGCTGCCGTTGACGGCTTCCGGAAAAATCAAGCGCTTTGAATTACGCGAGCT
>JBAWWV010000027.1:0-22031 GCA_037146575.1 Alcaligenaceae bacterium
CGTTTGCAATGATTCGCGGTGGCAAAATTAATTTAGCGATTCTGGGCGCCATGCAAGTGTCCGAAACCGGCGACCTCGCAAACTGGATGATTCCAGGCAAAATGGTTAAGGGGATGGGCGGGGCCATGGACTTGGTCGCCGGTGTTGGGCGAGTGATTGTCTTAATGGAGCACGTTGCGCGTAAAAAAGACGGCTCGGTCGATATGAAATTGTTACCGAAGTGCACCTTGCCGCTAACGGGCGTGGGCGTGATCGATATGGTCATCACCGACATGGGCGTGTTTGAAATTACACCAAACGGGCTAAAGTTACTTGAACTGGCGCCTGGCGTAACGGTGTCTGAGGTGCAAGAGCATACCGCCGCTAAACTCGATGTGTCGCTGGTCGCTTAAGTCGGCTGGTTTGTTTAAATCGGCTGGCTCGCTTAAATCTGCCAGGGTTGACTGACAACACCTGGCAAGTTTATGTTGGCCTAGGCGCTCCAAGACGCAACGCCTGCTTTGAAATCTTGCGACCGCGCTTGCGCGGTCTGTTTTTATCATCAGACACACGATCGCGTTGGTCACTTTTGTCATAACAAGGATGTTGGGATGGATTTTTTCACCGGGCTGTTAGATTTATTGCTGCACATTGATAAAACAATGTTGCAGTTTATCGAGATGCACGGTGTATGGATTTATGCCTTACTCGTGGCCATTATTTTTGCCGAAACGGGCTTAGTGTTTATGCCATTTTTGCCCGGTGATTCGTTGTTGTTTGTCGCGGGCGCAGTCTGCGCCATGGGCAAGATGGATATTTATCTGTTGATGGCTATTTTGACGACGGCAGCGATTGTGGGTGATGCCGTGAACTATTCGATCGGGCGTTGGTTTGGTGCCGCGCTGATCGCTCGCACTAGTTTGGTCAATGCTAAGCATCTGGCGTACACACAAGGTTTTTACGATCGCTACGGTGGTCAAACCATCATCATTGCGCGCTTCATTCCGCTCGCGCGCACCATGGCGCCTTTCGTTGCAGGCTTTGCGCGGTTTGATCCCAAGCGTTTCTTTTTGTACAACGTGACCGGTGGGATCTTGTGGGTGGTGTCGCTGACGGTGGCCGGCTACTGGTTTGGTAATCTGCCGTTCGTGCGCAACAACCTGACACTGGTGATTCTGTTTATTATTTTCTTGTCGATCTTGCCTGGCATTATTGCGGTACTCAAGGCCAAGTTCGCTCGCGACGCTAAATGACAACAGCCGTTTCAACTTCGACTCCAACGAGTGCTTTGGCGGCGTTGCGAGCCGCCATGCTGGCTGCTCGCGTGCAAGCTTGTCTCGTGCCTTCGGCCGACCCTCACTTGTCTGAGTATTTGCCAGATTACTGGCAGGTGCGCCCGTGGTTGACAGGTTTTAGTGGCTCGGTGGGTACGGTTGTCGTCACGCAGGATTTTGCTGGCCTGTGGGTGGATAGCCGTTACTGGGTGCAAGCCGAGGCCGAACTAGCGGGAACAGACATTACCCTGATGAAAATTGGTGTCGCAACTGACCCCGCTCACACCAACTGGCTGGCCGAGCAACTTGCTCAGGGCGCGACGGTGGCAGTGGATGGCCGTGCGTTGGGCTTGGCTGCGCGCGAAGCGTTGCTCGCGTTGCTGACCCCTCGTGGCATTGCGCTAAAACTGGATCTTGATCTACCCGGGCACTGCTGGCCCGAACGCCCCGCTTTGCCTGCTGCAGCCGTGCGTGACTTGCCGCTTGCAATTGCGGGGGCTTCGCGACAAGACAAACTGACGCGCGTGCGCGAGGCCATGCTTGAGCAGGGTGCCCAGTGGCATTTGCTCTCAACGCTTGATGATATTGCCTGGCTCTTAAATTTACGCGGCAGTGATGTCTCGTTTAATCCTGTGTTTATGTCGCATGTTTTGGTCGGCCTGCGCGATGCGCAATTGTTTGTGCTGCCTGGCAAGGTGGATGCCGCACTGACCAGCCAACTCGCCGAAGCGAATGTCCAAATTCGGCCTTATGACAGTGTGATACAGGTCTTGGCCGAGCTGCCTGAACAAGACCTGCTGTTGTTCGATCCAGCGCGTACGACTTGCGCCCTGATTGATCGGTTGCGAACGCGCACGGTGCGTGCGATGAACCCCAGCACCTTTTTTAAGTCTCAAAAAACAGCCTTCGAACTGAACCACGTGCGTCGCGTCATGGAGCAAGACGGCGCCGCCTTATGTTCGTTTTTTGCCTGGCTCGAACAGGCTATCTCTAGCAGCGACGACACGCCACTCAACGAGTTGATGATCGACGAGCGTTTGCTCGCGCTCCGCTCTGCGCAACCGGGCTTTGTGTCGCGCAGTTTTGGCACGATCTCAGCGTTTAATGCCAACGGCGCGATGCCCCATTACCGTCCCACGCAGGCCTCGCACGCACAAATCAAGGGCAACGGTTTGTTATTGATCGATTCTGGCGCGCAGTATCTGGGCGGCACAACCGATATCACCCGTGTTGTGCCGGTTGGCATGCCAACTGAGCCGCAAAAAGACGATTACACCGCCGTGCTCAAAGCGATGATCGCTTTATCGCGCCTGAAGTTTCCGCGCGGTGTCGCCTCGCCAATGCTCGACGCGGTCGCGCGTGCCCCCTTGTGGGATCGCTTGGCTGAATACGGTCACGGTACGGGGCACGGGGTAGGGTATTACTTGAATGTGCACGAAGGGCCGCAGGTGATTTCATACCGTGCCGCGCCCGGCCCGCACACCGCCATGCAGCCGGGCATGATTACTTCAAACGAACCTGGGCTGTATCGCCCCGGCCGCTGGGGGATACGGATTGAAAACCTAGTTTGCAATCAAAGCGCTGGCGAATCTGAGTTTGGCGAGTTTCTTGAGTTTGAGACACTGACACTTTGCCCGATTGACATGACCTGTATCCAAGTCAGTCAGCTGCGCGACGACGAAATCGCTTGGCTAAACGCCTACCACCAAGAGGTCCGTGCACGCCTCGCGCCACGCCTTGATGGTGGCGCCCTCGCTTGGTTGTTGCAGCGCACACGGCCGCTCAGCCGTTAAGTGAGTTTTTGGTCCTGATTTACGTCAATGTCTAGACGGAGTTCCCGCAAAGGGCACGCGTGCGGCTATAATTCAAATTTCCTGCATACGCCGCACGTTTGGGCGTTCATGACATGACCAAATTTGTCTTTGTTACCGGTGGTGTGGTGTCCTCGTTAGGTAAGGGCATTGCCGCCGCGTCTTTGGCTGCCTTGCTTGAATCGCGCGGCCTCAAAGTCACCATGCTCAAGCTCGATCCCTACATCAACGTTGATCCGGGCACCATGAGCCCGTTTCAGCACGGCGAGGTCTTCGTCACCGAAGATGGCGCTGAAACCGACCTTGACCTTGGCCACTACGAGCGTTTTATCTCGTCAAAAATGCGCAAGGCCAATAACTTCACCACAGGTCAAATTTATGAATCTGTGTTGCGCAAAGAGCGCAAAGGTGAGTATTTAGGTAAAACCGTTCAGGTGATTCCGCACATCACCAACGAAATTCAAGACTTCATCACCCGTGGGGCTGAGCAATCTTGGGCGGGTCAAACCGATGTTGCCATCGTCGAAATCGGTGGCACGGTGGGCGATATTGAGTCTTTACCCTTTCTTGAAGCTGTTCGGCAAATGAGTTTGCGCATGGGGCGCAACAGCGCCGCGTTTATTCATTTGACCCTGGTGCCGTTTATCGCCTCGGCAGGCGAACTCAAAACCAAACCCACTCAGCATTCGGTACAAAAATTGCGCGAAATCGGTATTATTCCTCACGCCCTGCTGTGCCGCGCCGACCGCCCGATCCCCGACGAAGAACGCGCAAAAATTTCGCTTTTCTCTAATGTGCCTCTTGATGCGGTGATCTCGGTATGGGACTCTGACTCAATCTACAAAATCCCAAGTATGCTGCACAAGCAGGGGCTCGATAACCTCATTTGCGAGGTGTTGGCAATTAACCCCCCGCAGGCAGATTTATCGGTCTGGGATAAGTTGGTTTATGGCCTTGAGCACCCTAAGCATCAGGTACGTGTCGCGATGGTGGGCAAATATGTCGATCTCACTGAGTCGTACAAGTCACTGAGCGAAGCGCTGATTCACGCAGGCATCCATACCGAATCTCGTGTGGTGGTCGATTACATCGACTCAGAAGTGCTTGAGCAAAACGGTACCGACGCACTGAAACCTTTTGATGCGATTTTGGTGCCTGGTGGTTTTGGTAAGCGAGGCACCGAAGGCAAAATTCTGGCCATTCAATACGCTCGCGAACATAACGTGCCCTATCTGGGGATCTGCTTGGGGATGCAACTGGCTGTGATTGAGTTTGCACGTCACAAGGCGGGCTTGGCGCACGCCAACAGTACCGAGTTCGAACCTCAAACCGAGCATCCCGTGGTGGCTTTGATTACCGAGTGGATTGATCGCGAAGGTCGCGCTGAAGTTCGAGACGAAACGTCAGACTTAGGTGGCACCATGCGCAAAGGCGCGCAGCGGTGCCCAGTCAAGGCCGACACGCTGGCTAGCAGTATTTACGGGCCAGAGGTCAACGAACGTCATCGTCATCGCTACGAAGTTAATAACCTTTACGTGCCCAAGCTAGAGCAAGCCGGTATGCTGATCAGTGCCCGAACACCCACCGAAGACCTCCCTGAAATCATGGAGATTCCAGGTCACCCTTGGTTTATCGGGGTACAGTTTCATCCCGAGTTCACCTCGACGCCGCGCGATGGACACCCTCTGTTTACCAGCTACATCCGTGCAGCGCTCGTCAGTCAAAATAAACGCAAGGGTGCTTGATGAAGCTCTGCGGTTTTGACATTGGTTTGACCCAGCCTTTTTTTCTGATCGCAGGGCCCTGTGTGATCGAGTCACGCCAAATGGCCTTCGATACTGCGGGTCTCCTGTGCGAAATCACAACTGCCTTGGGGATTCCCTTCATTTATAAAAGTTCGTTTGATAAAGCCAACCGAAGCTCAGGTGCCTCGTACCGCGGGCCTGGAATGGACGAAGGCTTGCAGATTTTGTCAGACGTGCGGGCGCACTTTAAGGTGCCAGTGCTCACAGATGTGCACGATAAAGAGCAGGTGGCCCCGGTAGCTGCGGTGGTAGATGTGTTGCAAACGCCAGCATTTTTGTGCCGACAAACTGATTTCATTGAGGCCTGCGCAGCGAGTGGCAAACCGGTCAATATTAAAAAAGGTCAGTTTTTAGCACCTCACGATATGTTGCAGGTGGTCTCAAAGGCTCGTCTTGCTGCAAAAAAAGCGGGTGTTCCTGAAGACATCATGGTCTGCGAACGTGGCGTCTCGTTTGGTTATAACAACTTAGTGTCTGATATGCGCTCACTGGCGATCATGCGCGAAACCCAATGCCCAGTAGTGTTTGATGCCACCCATTCGGTTCAACTGCCAGGTGGGCAGGGTACGTCCTCAGGCGGGCAACGCGAATTCGTGCCGGTATTGGCGCGTGCGGCTGTGGCCGCCGGCGTGTCTGGTTTGTTTATGGAAACCCATCCTAATCCGGCGCAAGCGCTCTCTGATGGGCCTAACGCTGTGCCACTCGACCAAATGAAAGACCTGCTTGCCACCTTGCTTGACTTAGATCGAGTGGTCAAGCGACACGGCTTTCTTGAGTCGCGTTTTGGTTAACGTCATCAAAATTTTAATCATCCAGGAAACCTTCAAATGAGTGCAATCGTAGATATTATTGGACGCGAAATTCTCGACTCGCGTGGCAACCCCACTGTCGAATGCGATGTTTTGCTCGAGTCTGGTGCGATGGGTCGTGCCTCGGTACCCTCGGGTGCCTCGACCGGCAGCCGCGAGGCGATCGAACTGCGCGATGGCGATAAGTCGCGTTATTTGGGTAAGGGTGTTTTGCGTGCCGTTGAAAACCTCAATACCGAAATCTCTGAGGCGTTGATGGGTTTGGATGCCCAAGAGCAAACCTTTTTGGATCGTACTCTGATCGAACTTGATGGTACAGAAGGCAAGTCGCGTTTGGGTGCCAACTCGATATTGGCCGCCAGTATGGCGGTTGCGCGTGCTGCAGCGGATGAGTCTGGTTTGTCGTTGTATCGCTATTTTGGCGGCAGTGGCCCCATGAGTATGCCTGTGCCCATGATGAATGTGATCAACGGTGGCGCACACGCCAACAACACGCTCGACATGCAAGAGCTCATGATTTTGCCGGTGGGCGCAAAAAGCTTCAGGCAAGCCATGCAGATGGGTGCCGAAACCTTCCACGCGCTGAAAAAAATCATCAACGATCAAGGGATGTCTACGGCGGTCGGCGACGAGGGTGGTTTTGCGCCCAATGTACCCAATCACGAAGCTGCGATTCAATTGATTTTGCGCGCGATCGAAAATGCGGGTTACGAGCCGGGCACACAAATCGCCTTGGGTCTAGATTGTGCCGCCTCAGAGTTTTATCGCGATGGTAAATACACACTGCAAGGCGAGGGCGGTATTTCGCTTACCTCGAAAGAATTAACCAATTTATTGGCGACCTGGTGCGATAAATATCCCATCATCACGATTGAAGACGGCATGGCCGAAAACGATTGGGATGGCTGGAAACACCTGACCGAACAGCTTGGCCGCAAAATTCAGCTGGTGGGCGATGATTTATTTGTGACCAACACCAAAATCTTGAAGCAGGGAATCGAGCGCGGTGTCGCAAACTCGATTCTGATCAAAATTAATCAAATTGGCACCTTGACCGAAACCTTCGCAGCGATTGAAATGGCTAAGCGGGCTGGTTATACTGCGGTCGTTTCGCATCGTTCGGGCGAAACCGAAGATTCAACAATTGCCGATATCGCGGTCGCCACAAATGCCATGCAGATCAAAACGGGTTCGTTATCGCGCTCAGATCGTATGGCTAAGTATAATCAGCTACTCAGAATCGAAGAAGAACTCGCCGAAGTGGCCACTTATCCTGGTCTTGAGGCTTTTTACAACCTGCGCTAAGTTTCGCGCGAATGGCTTGTCTGAAAGGCATTTTTAGCCTGTTTGGCAAGCGCGAGGTGGTATGCGTCTTTTGCTATTGGTGCTGGTCGCGCTCGCTGGTCTGATCCAATATCCGTTGTGGATGGGTCGGGGCGGCTGGCTGTCTGTCTGGGACATGCAAGAGCACGTTGCCACCCAGCGCGGGATCAATGACGGCCTGCGCGCGCGCAATGTCGCGTTGCTGGCTGAGGTTGATGATTTGCGAACCGGCACCGAAGCGGCTGAAGAGCGGGCCCGAGCCGAGCTCGGGATGATGCGCCAAGGCGAGCTATTCGTTCAGGTACTACCTCCTGAGGTAAAACCCCCTGAACTCAAGCCTTCAACTAAGCCCAATCGGCCACCTGCGCCGGCTTCAAACGTCAAACCCACTACCTACGTGCGTTAACGCGTGCTAGTCAAGCTTTTGGTCTTATGAGTTGTGGTTGCCTTGCTACTGCGCGCAGCATAGCAAGACCCCGCACAGTCCTTGTTGCTCTGACTCTTGCTGAAACAAACCCAAGTTTGAAGTCTTTGCCAGATCGGGTCTTTCTGCGATTGAGTCGAGTCCGTCGTTTAGCCTTGAATCGAGATTCTGCCGTTTGTGCAACGTCTGCTGCTGCAGTTGCCCAGTACCCTTCAGCCACGAATTCGGTGTGCGTTGAACGGCGCTTGCGTGAATGACTGCTCTGCGGCTCAGGCGCATTACGACTAAGCCTTGTTGTTGGGCCTTTGCTGTTAAACCGTCGGGGCTTACGCTCAGCCAGCGGGCGCTTTGTTGTAGAACCTTCCGGAGCCAAGACTGCAGTGGCTCGTGCAAATAAAGCAGCTCTAACTGTACTGCTCGATATTCGTGCGACCTCGCGTCCCGGACGTCAACCTCAGTGAGTTCTAGCTGCCAAACCGGCAAAGCATAAAGGCGCCGATAGCGTGCGCTGATGGCCTGTTGCCGGTCTTGGGGGGTAGCGTGCCGACCGACGGACGTGAAAAGCGGTGAGAGTGCCAGCGCAAACGCTCGCTCAACCTTGTGGCGATCGGCTGCAGTGACACTTGCCTGGCGCCCCGCCTCTTGCAACGCCAAGCTGACGAGGTGCTTGCTTTGGTGCGCGTGTACAAGCTCTAGGCCCACCAGGCACACCAGCAAAACAGGGATGACGGCCAAGCTTGCCTCGAGGGCACTGGTGCCGCGTTGCTTAGAGAGCTCAGTCGAAATCCGCATGCCGGCCAGTTTGGGCGTGGCTAACCAAACTGTCGATACGGTGAACTACGCACGCGGGTGCGTCAGGGTAAACTATTGCGGTCTCACTAAAGGATCGTCATGAATTCGTCTGCCGCGTCATTTCCTTATTTTCCTGGTATCCGTTTGTTGCACTCGCCTGGCCCATCTAACGTGCCTAAGGCGGTACTCGATGCACTCACTAAGCAGCCAATTGATATGGGTGACCCGCGCGTCGATGCCTGTGTTGACGCCTGTGAACGCGGCTTGCAAGGCCTACTGAACACGGCCAGCGCAGACATATTTTTATATGCAGCAAATGGTCATGGCGTATGGGAGGCCATGATTGTGAATTTGCTGGCACCAGGTCAAAAAGTCTTGATTCCAGGCACTGGGCATTTTTCTGACTCTTGGGCGTTAATGGCCGAGGCAATGGGTGCGGTCGTCGTGCGTACCCCTTACCTTGAAGGGCAACCGATTGACCCTGCAGTTGTCGAGCAAGTTCTATGTGAAGATACTCAACACGAAATTGTCGCGGTCTTTGCCGTGCATACCGACACGGCTAGCAGCACCACAAGCGATATGCCCGCTTTGCGTCGCGCGATCGATCAGGCTAAGCACCCGGCGTTGTTTGTGGTCGATGTTGTGGCCTCCCTGGGGGCGATTCCTTTTTACATGGACCAATGGGGAGTCAACGGCGTGATCGGCGCCTCGCAAAAAGGCTTGATGTGCCCCCCGGGTGTAGGCTTTTGTGCCGCAGACGAACGCGCGATGCAAGTCTGTGCCAATAACCCCGCGCCACGCTTTTAATGGGATTGGATTCGTCGTCGTAAAGGGCCTTCGTACAGCCGGTTTTGCGGCACGGCTCCCCAAAACTTATTGTTTGGCCTTGAGGCCGCTTTTGGTTTGATTCAGCAAGAGGGTGTCGCGCAGGTTCACGCGCGTCATCAGCGTCTTGCCGGCGCGGTCCATGCGGCAGTGCAGGCATGGTCTGAAGCGGGGCAAGTACAGTTTTTATGTCAGGTGCCACAGGCACGCTCTGCTTCAGTCACGGCAGTGTTGGTCGGCAATGGTATTGATCCTGAATTGATTCGCAGTACAGCGCGCGAAAAATTTCAAGTACTGATTGCCGGTGGCTTAGGGCCGTTTGCAGGCCGAGTCTTCAGAATTGGTCACCTAGGCGACTTAAATCCAGCCATGATTCTAGGTTGTCTGGCCGGTGTTGAAGCAGCCATGCAAAGCTTGGGTATCAATGTTGGCTCAAAGGGCGTGCGCAGCGCCGTTGAGTACCTCGCTAAGACTTAAGGCCTAGCCTTGCTTTGCACTGAACTCAACGCTTTGCGTCAGAGGCTGCCGTGGCCGAGCCCTCGTTCTTTTCTGTATGTCGCTTTAGTGAGCCTGCTGCTGCTCGCTCAGAGGCCGGCTCTTGCACAAACCCCCTCAGCGGCCTCGCGTCAACTGCAATCTCAATCGGCAACCAGTCAGCAGCAGCGGGGTGCCCTGATTACCGAACGCAGTTTGTACGTGGATTCAACACGTAGCCTGAGTGTTGAGGCCGCTAGTCAGCAAGTGTTTAAGCCTTTCAGCTTACTTTTAAATCGTAGCCTTGAGCCGACATCGTGGTGGATCAAGATTAAGGTTCAAGCGCCAGTCGGGCAACAGTCGCCTTTGATACTCGGCGTTGGACCTTATTTTCTGACAGAGCTAGAGCTTTACTACGAAGAGGGTGGGCGTTGGGTCAAGCAGCTTAGCGGTGCAAAACACCCAGTCCTTCAGCTGAATTGTTCGATTGGGCAGCATTGTTTTAGTTTGCCAGCGCCAGGGGCTGATCAGCGTATATATTTTTTGCGGGTTAATACGAGCAATGGTTTTTATGTCTCTACTCGAATCCTCGCCTCTGATAGATTGGTGGATGAGGCTGTCTCTAAGACCTTGATCTTTGGCATTCAGGTCGGAATTTTGTTGATGCTGATTAGTTGGAGCGCTATTTATTTCATTCGTTTCCGTACTTTACTCGTCGGGTTATTTTGCTTGACGCAGGTAGCAGCGTTACTTCTTTATTGTTTTTCAAACGGAGTCATACTGCGCGAATTTATTTCTGTATCGCCCGAAAGTTATCCCAAAATCCTGACTATTTTGCTGTGCCTGAGACTGATATTTGCGTGCGGCCTATGCTTTGCGCTGTTGCATCGCTGGCAGGTGCGGTTATGGTTTCGATATTATTGTGTCTTGTGGATTTCGTTTTGGTTGGTTCAAATTAGCATGGCTATGTTCGGCCAAATTAAATCGTATATGTTGCTGCTCAATTGGGTATTTTTGTTTACCGTCCCATTTTTGCTGGCCTTGGGTATTTTTCAAACTAAGACATTAGCTCAACGAGTCAAAACATATTGGATATCTGGAGCGTTGTTGGTGGGTGTTTTGATGGCTACGGATGCGGTCTTATTGCTGTTTGAAAATGACCTGTCGATATTGACCTTGGTTCCTGGTAGCGGGGCGAGTATGCTTGTCGCAATCGCTCTTTACTTGTTGTTGCTTGGTTACAGCAAAGCGCAGCAAGAGCAATGGCTTCAGACAATGTTTGAATTAAATACCCTTAAAGCTCAAACCGATTATGAGCAACGACAGTTGCAAGAGCGTAGTACGCTGATTGATATGTTGTCACATGAACTTAAAAATCCTTTGGCGACCATGCGTATGGCACTAGGCTCGCTGCAGTCAATATTTAGCAGATCAGAGGACCAGGCAGAATCTCTCGAACGGTTTACCAGCATGACCCAATCGATCGACAATATGACACAAGTGATTGACCGCGTCGGGCAAGTGGATGCGATCGATCAAAAAAACTTTGTACTCCGCTATGAAAAATGTGCTGTACTTGAGGCGATCGAGAGCTTACCTTTGGTGGCGACACTGCCGGATAGATTTAAAATTCTTGGGCGGCGCGAGGTTAACATTCACACAGATAGGTTGTTGTTTGTGACGATCATCAATAACTTGATTGACAATGCGGTTAAGTACTCTTCCTCCACCAGCGTGATTGAAGTTTCGGTGAGTACTGTGACGACTGATAAACTGCTATTCATTGTGTCAAATGAGGTTGAGAGTCACCACGCGCCGGACCCGGCTGCTTTATTTACTCGTTATTACCGTAGTATGTATTCACACGACAAGCCTGGTACAGGGCTTGGGCTCGTGCTAGTAAAATCTTTGTGCGCAATACTTAAAGGCTCTGTCAGTTATCGATACGAATATAACCGTGTATTTTTTTCTGTTGAGTTGCCTCTATGAATCAAAATGCTGGACAAATACGAGTCGCATTAGTCGAAGATGATCCCTTGTTGCGTAAAGAAATTCATTTTCATTTAAAACAGCAAGGTTTTTTAGTGTTTGCAGTGCAAAACGGCAAGTCTTTAGACGAACTACTCATGACCGAACCGGTTGATACGTTAGTGCTTGATTTATCCTTACCTGGCGAAGATGGTATCGCGATCGCAAATCGCATTAGGAAAAGTATTCCAGGGATGGGGATCGTCATGCTCACTGCGCGTACGGCCTTGCCTGACCGACTGCGTGGTTATGAGGCAGGAGCCGATGTTTATTTGAGTAAGCCAGTGGCGCCCGAAGAGCTGACTTTGACGCTGCTCAGCCTGGTGCGGCGGGTTAAAAAGACTGACGATACACCCGCCTGGACCTTGGATTTACAAGATCGCTCAATCTATGGTTCAGAACCATGGCAAAAAGCATTTTTGACCAACAGCGAACGTGCATTACTTCTGGCTTTGGCGCAAGCGCCGAGTCACATGTTAGAGACCGACATGATTTGTGAGTTGCTCAGTCAGCGAAGTGGAACCTCTGATATGGGTAAACGTGCGCTCGAGAGCTTGGTCAGTCGACTGCGTAAAAAACTTGAATCGCTCTCTGGTATCGATGCCGAACCAGCGTTAAAAGCTGTCTGGGGTATCGGTTATCAATTGTGCGTTCGGGTCATTGTGAAGGCGTAAAAACTAAAGCGCGTAAGACTTAATGTACCAACTTGCTGGCTACCACGGTTGTAGTTTGAAATAACGATTCTGTATCTAATGCATCAAACAAATAGGGTAGTCCGCAAAATTCGCAGGCGACCTCGACTTTGCCCTGCTCTTGTAAAATCTCATCTACCTCGGCTTTACCAAGCATGCGAAGCATATCTGCAACGCGCTCTTGAGTGCAAGAGCATTTCCAGGTGATGGACTGTGACTCAAATACAAGTAAAGTTTCTTGCCAAAACAAGCGATGCAGCAACGTATCTTGATCGATTGAGAGCATTTCTGTAGGTGTAAGTGTTTGTGCCAAGTGTTGCGCGCGCGCCCACGATTCGTCTGCTGTGTCGAGTTCGGTTTGCTGGGCACCGCCTTGCAGGGGCAGGCGTTGAATCAATAAACCGCTGCAATGTAACGAGTCGGCTGCTAACCAGATACGCGTGTGCAACTGTTCTGAACGCAGCATGTATTGCTCTAGCGCCTGTGCAACGCTATTGCCCTCGAGCGGCACAATGCCTTGATACGCTTGGCGCCCTGGTGTGTTCTTGGGCGGATCAAGCACCACAATAAATTTTGCAGTGCCGCCTGGGTTAAGCATTGATTGCAAATCGTTTGCAGTGGGCAGTGCGCGTTCGCGCATTTTGACTGTGGCACGTATGCTTAGGTCGGCGCGACACTCAACCACCATCAAGGCAATCGCACCGTCGCCTTGTAGCTGTAATAATAGCGAACCATCAAACTTTAGATTGGCAGCGAGCAGGGTCGAGGCAGCAACCAGTTCGCCGAGCAGCGCTGTGACCGGTGCTGGGTATTGTTGATGCGCCTGTGCCGATAGCCACGCCTGCTCAATACGAACCGACTCAACGCGTACACTGCGGTCATCAAATAAAAACTTTTTAAGCGCATCGCTGCGCGGCTTGCTTGAATCTTCAGCCATCAACCGATTCGCTTGAGTTTTTCACGATACATTTGTCCGCGTTTTGCATAGTTCTCGATGTTGTTACGAATCGTTTCGATTTCTTCTTCAGACAGGGTGCGAGTAATTTTTCCGACACCGATCACCAAGCTGCCATCGGGGATTTCGCGCCCTTCTGGGATGATCGCACCAGCGCCAATTAAACAGTTACGCCCAATTTTTGCACGGTTCAAGACAATCGCTTGCATGCCAATCAACGTACCTGAACCAATAACGCAACCGTGCAACATGGCTTGATGCCCAATCGTGACGTGATGTTCAATTGTCAGCGGTACGCCCGCGTCGGAGTGCAGTACGCTGCCTTCTTGAACGTTGCTGTGATGGCCGATGTCGATGCAGGTGTTGTCTCCTCGAATGCTGACATTGGCCCAAATGCTGGCCTGTGCCCCCACGACAACGTCACCGATCAGATCGGCAGAATCAAAAATGAAGGCAGTTGGATCAATACGTGGGATAAGGTCGCCGAGCTGATAAATCGCCATGATGAATTACGCCTAAGACGAAGGAAAACAAGTAGTTTAGCTCGACTGGGCACAAGCCTGCTTCTTGACAGCGAGGCTGCTGTGGCTGCTTAGGGAGTCCGCTGTTGTGAGTGGTTGCGTAGGCACGCGCTTGCCTAAGGACATATTACAGGCCACTAGGTTGCTTCGCTCTGGCGGTGACTAAGGCGAAAGTTTGAGCTTTTTAGCCTGGCGCTGACTACGGCCGATTTCGAGCTGGCGTAAGACTCTACGCTGGATTTTCCCGGTGGTTGTCATGGGCAAGGCGTCGATGTACTCGATCTCTTTAGGGTATTCATAAGGCGCCAGGCGCGTTTTGACGTGCTCTTGCAGGATTTCCGTTAATTGAGCGCGCTTGCGCGAAACGAAGTTTGGCGTCAACACCACAAAGGCTTTGACCACCGAGCCGCGATCTGTGTCAGGCTTGGGTACGACGGCCACATTCGCCACTGCCGGGTGCTCGAGCAAACAGTTTTCGATTTCGCCGGGGCCGATGCGGTAGCCCGAAGATTTGAAGACATCGTCAGCTCGTCCAGCGTACCAGTAGTAACCATCGGCATCGATGTGGGCGAGGTCGCCTGTGCGACACCAGTCACCCGTAAACTTTTCAGTCGTGGCGTCGTCGTTACGCCAGTAGCCAATAAATAGAATTGGGTCAGGATAACCGTGGAGATCCAAACGATTCAAGGCGACTTCACCGATCTCGTTTGTCGCTGCGGTCGTTCCGTCTTCGCGCAACACGGTAATGCGGTGACCTGGATAGGGCTTGCCCATGCTACCCGAGCGCGCCGGCCATTTTTGGTGGCTATTGCCAATGAGGTAATTCATTTCAGTTTGGCCGAACATTTCGTTAGGCGTGATGCCTAAAGCCTGTTCGCACCAAGCGAAGACTGTATCTCCAACGCTTTCACCACCGCTCATCATGGCACGCAGTGACAATTTGTACGTGTCTTTTGGGCGTTCAATGGCTTTCATCATTTGTTTGAGCGCAGTCGGAAATAAAAAAGTGTTGGTGACCTGATAGCGCTCGAGAATTTCAAAGGCACGTTCTGGGCTAAAGCGGCCCCGCGTGCCAACAATGGGTTGCCCAAAGTACAGCGTGGGCAACAGGGCATCCATCATGCCTCCGGTCCAGGCCCAATCCGCAGGTGACCAAAAGACATCCTTTGGCTGTGGAAACCAGTTCTGCGAGGCGACAAAGCCGGGTAGATTGCCAATCAATACTGAGTGCGGCAATAAAGCACCCTTTGGCGCACCAGTCGTGCCTGAGGTGTAAAGCAAAATTGCCGGCTCATCGGCACGCGTGTTGACGGCTTTGAACTCTGTGGGTTGCCGGATTAACAGCTTATTCCAGGGTAAAACACGTTCATCGGCGACGCCAATGCCGACTAATTGAGTGAGCGCTGGGCAGCGGGGCAGGCTTGCGAGCACGTTTCCAGCTGACAGGTCATCAAAGATTGCTACCCGCACTTGAGCATCGCGCAGGCGCTGCTCAAGTGCCTCAGGACCAAACAGGTTAGATAGGGGTAAAACCACCGCACCAACGCTATAAATCGCAATGTGTGCGACTACGGTTTCAGGGCGTTGGCCCAAGACCAAAGCGACACGATCGCCACGCTTGACGCCCATTCGCGTCAAGCCATTTGCGAGTTGATTCGCTGCGGAAGCCAGACGCTCGTAGGTCCAAACCTCGCGTTGACCGGCTTGGTCTTCGTCAAACAGGGCGATTTTGCGGGCGTCGGCAGGGTTGTTGGCCCAGCGATGACAACAGGCGTGACCAATGTTGAAATGGGTGGGCACCAGCCATTCAAAAGACTCGTAAAGAGAAGCGTATTGGTCGACCATAACTGTCAAGAACTTTAGTATTGCCCGTAGCATGGCTCAGCCAGTGCTTTGGTGCAACCCACAGCGGTGCTTGAATGCAACAACTAAGGGTTTTTACCAATCGTTACGTTGTTAAAAGGTCTAGATCAGGCAGAGTCAGTTCTGATGCTGTGAGCCGCGGATAGGCAAACTGATTACCTTGAGACGTTCGTGAGTCGGGTTCCGGCAAGCAGATCATGTAAAAACTGTTGCTGCGGGCTGAACCAGGTAGGAATAAAGACAGTAAAGGGCGCCGCAACGATTAGAGTCAAGGCCGAAGGCCAGCCTGTGAGTTTAGAAATACCCCAAACCGTGGCTGCACCCAGCAAGGGTAGAACCCACATCAGCACAAAACGGGCGACCAGACGCCCAAACGAAGGCGTCGCACCATCGACAGCAACCAAGCGGATATGCCAGGCTTTCATTGGAAGTGTTTGACCACTACGAGTCCAACACAAGAGAAAATACCCACCGATCGCTAAAAATAACCACGCTTGGCGGGTGCTTCTGAGCATCAAACCGTGTTTACTTTGGGTGAGCGTATCAAAGAGGTAATCGGCTAAAAAAACCACGGCAAAGAGCAACACCCCTTCGTACATCATCGAGGCAAAGCGACGCGGGCGTGTGGGAGTTGTGCTCATGCCTTCAGAAAAAGGCGACTGTGACTGTGTGGGGCTAGGCTTCATCGGGCGTATTATCCCGCATTTTGTCTAGGGAGCGCAGACATCGAGCCTATGCAAACTGAGGGACTCAATCAATACCAAAGGGGTGCCCCCCTGAGGCGACCCCTTGTATGATTATTGAAGTCACGGGCTTGTCAGCCAGTCACCCCAATGGCAACGCTTTAGTACAGGCTGTTGTGGCGTGCGTGGGCGCGAGCAGAGTTTGTAAACGAGACTAGGCTGCGTACCACTTTACCAACAGCGCGAAAGGGATGTGGGCGAAACTGGTCTTCCATCGCTTTTGCCAAGAGTTCGCGTTCGAGGCTATCGGTCAAGCGAGCTGTGTTGTTGATTTTCATGATGACTTCCTGTGCTGGTTAGGGATAACCCTATATTAAGGGAAAACCCTAAACAACACAAGGAAGATCAAGGGAATACCCTAATGTCCTCAGGATTGTTGCGATGGTGCAACAAATTGACTGAGTGCCGTCCGAGCGGTTGTCTTGGCACCGCGGTCTTGAGTTAGCACTGGTCGAGTGCGAGATCTCACGCTATGGCTCTTGCTCGGTCGCGTCAAAGCCGTTGCACCAGCGCCACTGAGCTTGGTACGCACTCACTCGTCCTTCTGCTGTCACACTCTTGCTCTAGCGGTCGTCGCGGTAACTGTTTGCCACGAGTTCAAAATTAAACAGGCGGCAATCGAGCGCGCCGTTAAAGATAGGAGTTCGTCGGTCGGCCTTTAAGCGCAGGTGTTTAGGCAAATCAAGATCGGAGGTGATGACATTGACCTGCCAGCCTGCAAACTCCTTTTTTAAGCAGGCAGACCATTCGCGCCAAAATTCAAGATCCTCTTCTTCCAGACGCTCGCCATAAGGGGGGTTCGTGACGATCCAGCCGTTTGGCGCAGGTGCGACGGCATCACGTGCGTCGCCTAGTTCAAATTGAATCGTATCCTCGGTTAGGTAAGCACGCTCGGCGTTACGACGTGCCGCCTCAATGGCTTCAGGGTTTGCGTCAATGCCGATCAAGGGGGATGCCAGTTCAGGCAAAATCCGGCTGCGTGCCTCGTCTTTCAGGTCTTCCCAACGGCCTGCATCATGGTCACGTAAGCGCTCAAAACCAAACGGGCGCGTGATACCCGGCGGGACTCCTAACGCAATCCAGGCTGCTTCGATCAAAATCGTGCCACTACCGCAAAAGGGATCAAGTAAGGCAGCTTCAGGATCCCAGCCAGACAGTGCCAATAAGCCGGCCGCTAGATTTTCACGCAAGGGTGCATCGCCTTTGTCGAGTCGCCAGCCACGTTTGAATAAAGATTCACCTGACGTGTCGAGGTAAAGCGTGCCGGTATCGTGTGACAAAAACAAATGCACTCGCGCATCAGGCCGCACCGTATCGATTGAAGGGCGTGCGCCTTCCAGGTCACGGAGCCGATCACAGATGCCGTCTTTGGCGCGTAAATTGCAATATTGCAAACTTTGCATCGGGCTTTTGACCGCTGAGGTGTCAACGCGTAAGGTGTGTTCGGCACCAAACCAGCGCTCCCAGCCAATGCTTTGCGCTAGCTCAAGAATATCGTCCTCGCGTTGCACTGGCGCCTGGCCCACCCGCACCAAAATACGAGTCGCTAAGCGTGAGTAAAGGTTGGCGCGCTGGACCCCCCACCAATCCGCTACAAAATGGCAGCCGGCGCGGGTCGCTTGTACCTGCGCATAACCTAACGCGCTGAGTTCAGCCGCAAGCGCCTCTTCAAGCCCGGTAGGGCAGGGAGCAAAGATGTGAAAAATTTCAGTGTCAAGCACAAGCGCAGAGGCACGTTCAGTTTGTACCCCATCGCGCAACGGTAAAACTTTGGGTGCTGAAGCCGGGCGCGGCGTTGGCTCGCGTGGCGCAGAACCACGATTGGCGCGCGCGGGTTCGTCGGCATGGCGGTGGCTTGTGGCACGCTCGTCTCGTTGCGAAGCGTCGGCCTGACGGTGCTCCTTGTCAGGGTGTTCACGCCGGGGCGCACGATCGTCAGGCCGTTCGTTTGGGCGAGCGACGCCACCGCGCACCTCGCCCCGAGGCTCACGACTGTCTGTACGCTGACCGCGGCGAGGTCTGTCACCATACGAGGCCTCAGGTGCCTTGCGTACGATCAGCGGCTTACCTTCTTGAGAAGGTTCTGCTGCTGAGTGTTCACTGCCTGCGGCTTGTAAACGCGACAATTTTTCTTTGGCAATCTTTAGCTGTGCCACCTGGCGCGCACGCGCGCCGATACGAGCGCGTGTTTGATCACCCCCTGCAGCGGGGCGTGGTTTTACCGCGCGCGTTTTGAGGGTGAGTGTTTTACGTTCTGGATCCTGCTCAGACATGGTGTTCCGTTAAAAAGGCTTGATAACGGCTAAGGCCGTTATTGCAACCAGTATCAACACAGGCACTTCGTTGAACCAGCGATAAAAAATATGCGAACGGCGGTTAGTCCCTTGTTCGAATCTGCGTAACAACACACCACAGCTGTGGTGATAACCAATCACCAAGACCACAAGTGTTAACTTTGCGTGCATCCAGCCACTGCCGGGCCCGCGACCAATGCCATATTGCACATACAGCCAAAGACCCAGTAGCACGGCGGGGAACGCCAGAATATTGGTAAAGCGATACAGTCTGCGCGCCATCCCAAGCAGTACCTGTTGTACCGCTGGGTCAGGTTGCTGGGCCAGATTGACAAAAATACGCGGCAAGTAAAACAGCCCTGCAAACCACGAGGCAATAAAGACAATATGAAACGTTTTAATCCAAAGCATCAGTCGATATCCACGTAGTTGTTGATTGCCTGATTGCCCAGCACAGAACCACTTAAGCAGCTATCCACGCAGTTGTCCATTGCCCTGCAACACCCATTTTAAGGTGGTTAGTCCTTCTAGGCCTACCGGCCCGCGCGCATGCAGACGATTGGTTGAAATCCCAATCTCGGCTCCTAAACCATATTCAAAACCATCGGCAAAGCAGGTCGGTAAATTGACATAGACCGAACTTGAATCCACTTCGCGTTGAAACTGTTGTGCCGCCGCTATCTGTTGCGTCACGATTGAGTCGGTGTGACCCGAACCCCAGCGCTCGATGTGTGCGATCGCGTCTTCAATAGAATCAACAATGCGAATGGCCAACACTGGGCCTAGATATTCAGTCGCCCAGTCTTCTTCGGTTGCCGGGATTGCCTGCGATACGAGTTTTTGTGTTTGCGCGCAGCCACGCAACTCGACACCATGCCCAAGCAGCCGCTGGGCCAAAGCCGGCAAACAGGCCGCCGCGACGTCCTTGTGGACCAAGAGAGTTTCCATTGCGCCACACACGCCATACCGATAGGTCTTGGCATTAAAGGCGATATCGCTTGCTTGTGTTAGCTCAGCTTGCGCATCAATATAAACATGGCAATTGCCATCCAGATGCTTAATCATTGGCACTCGCGCTTCAGCAGCCAGGCGTTTGATCAGACTTTTCCCGCCGCGAGGAATAATCACATCGATATGTTCGGTCATGGTGATGAGTTCACCGACTACGGCCCGATCAGGCGTATCAATCACTTGCACAGCATGCTTGGGTAACCCAGCGGCGTTTAAGCCTTGCTCAACGATTTTTGCCAACGCCAGATTGGATTGCAAAGCCTCACTGCCGCCGCGCAAAATACAGGCGTTGCCAGATTTCAAACATAAGGCTGCGGCGTCGATCGTGACGTTGGGACGTGATTCATAAATAATGCCAATGACGCCAAGCGGCACACGCATTTGGGCGACCTGCATGCCGTTGGGGCGTAAGGTTGTTGCGCTTAAACCGCCAATCGGATCGGGCATCGCCGCGATTTGTCGCAGGCCTTCGATCATCACATCGATCGAGCGTTCAGAGAGTGTGAGTCGGTCAAGGAGCGCTGGCTCAAGCTGGCGAGCACGAGCAGCGTCAACATCGCTGACATTGGCGCGTTGTAACACTGCCCGTTGCGCCGACAAGGCATCGGCCATGGCCAAGAGGGCCTGTGTTTTTTGTGTACCGCTTGCGCGCATCATCACGCGCGAGGCTTGTCGAGCCTGACGTCCGATCTGCTGCATGGTGTCTTGTAAAGTGGTCATGAATATATAAGCTATCTCAGCCAGGCAATGAAGTGACAAAAGTCGCGATTCTCAGCCACGCGCACCTGCTGCTGCAACCCGCATCGCGAGCCGGGTCATTTCTTCCCACGGATCTTGCAGGCGCCCAGCAACTTGTAAACCCTTAATCAAGCGATCGACTTCGTGCGCATGTTGAACCGCAGCGGGCCAGTTGCGCGCTGCAACCCTTGATAAAGCCTGTCGTGCCAAGCCCTCGTGGGTGCCAAACACACGCTGCGAGCGTAGCACGGAGGTTAAGTCTTGTCCTGCCGCATTGGCCTGAGATACGCGTGCGAGTGTTCTGATTTCTTCACCAACCGCCCATAAGACCAAGGGCAGTGCCTCGCCCTCGGCTTTTAGGCCACCCATCATGCGAACTAACCGCGGCACGTCTCCGACTAGCATCGCATCGCGCAGCCCATAGATGTTGTAGCGTGCGACATTCATGACCGCTTGTTCAACGGCCTCGGCCGGTAACAGACCCTCATCAAAGAGTAGGCCAAGTTTTAGGATTTCTTGATGTGCCGCAAGTAGGTTACCTTCAACCTTGTCGGCAAGCCACTCGAGTGTGGCCGGTTCAGCTCGTTGTTTTTGACGGGCAAGCCGTTGTTCAATCCACTTGGGTAATTGGGCACGTTCGATGTTAGCCAAATCAAGCATGGTGCCAGCTGCAAACAGTGCACTCGCCCATTTGCTGTCTCTAGAGGCTTTATCCAGGCGCGGCAGCGACACAATAGTCAGCACATCGCCGTCGCTGATCCCCTTGCTACGAGCGGCCAAACTCATCAGGGCGTCGGCACCTTGCTTGCCAGGTTTGCCTGTCGGAAGTGAGATTTCAACTAGCTGTTTGTCGCCAAACAGCGAGCCGCTTTGTGCGGACACTCCGAGCGCGCTCCAGTCACTGCGCGCATCCATCAAAAACGAGGTTCGGTCTAAATAGCCGGCTGCTTTTGCAATCGCACGCAGTCCATCTGCAGCCTCGATTGTGAGCAAGGGGTCATCGCCCATCACCACGTACAGCGCTGCAAGTTGCGCGCCGGGGCGCGCGAGCGTATCCAGCAGGCGATCGGCGCTCATCGAAGCTAGTCCGCTAATCGGGGCTGACGGTCACAGGAGCGGGCGTCAGCGAGGGGTTTTGCCACATGGGTGGTAACGCCGTGGTCGGTGCGGTCACGCGAGCAACGGTCTCTTCTTCTTCGTCTTCAGAGGTTAACTTGGCCAGCGTTTGCCAACGCTGAGTAATATCGGGTGCAGTAATGCGACGTAGAATACGCGCCACTAAACTGCGTTGCATGTCTTTGAATAAGGTTGCTGCTTCACCTTCTTTTGCCTGCACGACCCGATCATCAAAGGGCATACTACGAATAGCATAGAGCGTGGTGTTAGGTAAGATCACTTGATCTTTTGCCGAAACTAAACGAAACGTAAAGCTCAGCGAAAGTTCATACTCGTCAGGCTTACCCTGCGCATTAATCGAAACAATGCGCGTACCTCTGAACTCGTTGATTTGCTCGAGTCGCGCCTGCGCCAGCTTTCGGACTTTGGCGGCCTTGATGCGGTCGATCGTGGTCTTGTCTTCTGAGTCTTCGCTTTCGTCGCGATCACTAGCCTTGACAACCATGTCGCGCGGCTCGATCAGTTTGGTGTCGGGTGAGGCCGCACGAATGGCA
>JBAWWV010000028.1:0-21964 GCA_037146575.1 Alcaligenaceae bacterium
TGCCCGCCTGGTTGGTGCCACAGAATCTTTCGTACGCAGACCGTTTTTGTATTTGGGTTCGGTCACCTGCAGCCTGGCAGCACTCATCGGGATCGGCATCGCGCGCCTTGCACTGATACCGTTAAATGATGCGCTGGCTAGTTTGGCGCGGAGTTACGACGCCGAGTTTGCCTTGTCATTGCCATCACCCGGGATGCTTGCCACCGCGGTGGCCTCAGTCGCGGTGCTCGGCGCGCTGTCTGCGCGTTGGTCGGTCCAGCGCAATACAAAGTTTTAACGCGCTAAGCCATCGTACTGCCACCATTGACGCCGATGGTTTGTCCCGTGACATAGCTCGAAAGCTCGTCACTTGCCAAAAATAACAATACGCCTGCGCATTCCTCAGGGCGCCCTAAGCGGCCCATCGGAATCGATTTTTTTAACTTTGCTTGCAAATCGTCTTTGCCAGTCACAGTGTTGCTTGCGTGAGCCGCATGGATGGGCGTGTCAATGACACCTGGCGCCATCGCATTCACACGAATTCCTTCGCGAACCACCTCGCGGGCTAGCCCCTTTGTGTAGGTGGTGATATAAGATTTTGAAGCGGCATATAAGCCAGCACCTCGCGTACCACCAGTGTTGGCGGCCTGCGATGTAATGTTAATGATGCTGCCGCCGCCCTGCGCCCGCATGTGCGGGATCACTTCACGACAAAGCACCATCATTGAGCGCGCATTAAAATGAAATACCTCATCGATCGCTGCATCACTCGCCTCAGATAGGGCGATGCGGCGCACCATGCCGCCCACATTATTAATCAGCACATCGATTCGACCGAACCGGGCGTGCACGGCCCGAACCAGTTCAACCAATTGCGCCGAGTCCATCACGTCGCAGCCAAACGCCTCGGCGCTTGACCCTGCGGCTTGAATTTGTGCCACCACAGACAAGGCCGCATCACGCTGCGAGCGATAATGTACCGCCACGTGCGCACCGTACCGACCAAAGGCCAAGGCCGCCGCTGCGCCAATGCCTGAACTCGCACCGGTAATTAACACCACTTTATTTCTCAAGTCATTCATCGTTGTCCTTGTCAGGCGTCAGCGTTGTCTTTGTGAAGTGACATCTTTATCTTTGCTAAGTGACATCGTTATCTTTTTGAAGCGCCATCATTTGAAGCTGGGATCGCGGCTGAGTGCTGAGGGGCTTAGGAAATATCATCTGTCCTCTTTAGTCTGGCGCAACCCGCTTCAAAGAGCCAGTCGCGCCCAGGTGCAGCCGCGAACAGGGTTTGTGTGTAGGCGTGCTGTGGTGCTAAAAAAATATCCGCTGTTCGACCCGTTTCGACGATCTCGCCTTTTGACATCACCGCGATCCGGTCGCACACCTGCGCCGCCACGCGCAAGTCGTGTGTAATAAATAGCATGGCTAAATTCAACTGATCCCGCACCTCATCTAGTAAACCGAGCACTTGCGCTTGCACTGAGACGTCAAGCGCAGACACGGCTTCATCGGCAATCAAGATCTCGGGCTTCATTGCCAGCGAGCGAGCAATACAAATTCGTTGGCGCTGACCACCCGAAAACTCATGCGGAAACCGTTTGAGCATATTGGGCTCAAGCCGTACCAACTCCATTAACTCACTGGCGCGCAACCAAGCCTCATGGCGCGTAGCACCATAATTCATTGGCCCCTCAGTAATCGAGTCGCCAACAGTGCGGCGTGGGTTTAGTGAGCGATAAGGATCCTGAAAGACAATCTGTACACACTGCCTTAAGGGTCGCATTTGACGATTCGACAGCGGTGCAATGTCTTGCTCATGCTGAAAAATCGAGCCACTTGTGGTCGTAATCAACTTTGCCACGCAACGCGCGACGGTAGATTTTCCTGAGCCTGACTCACCCACGATACCCAGGGTCTCGCCACGGCGCAGTTCAAGCGCAACCTGATTAACCGCCGGCGCCTGACTATTGGGATAGGTTTTGACCAGTCGCTCAGTACGCAAAATCACCTCGCCAGGCACCGATACTTCGCGCACTCGTGGCGTCATACTGGGCACTGCAGCAATCAACATTTGTGTGTATGGGTGTGCGGGGTGGGCCAGCACTTGCTGTTTATCGCCAAATTCAACCAGTTCGCCTTGGCGCAGTACGGCCACGCGGTCAGCAATTTCAGCCACCACACCAAAGTCGTGGGTGATGAACAGCACGCCGGTGCCGTGCTCGCGCTGCAGGGTGCGGATCAACGCCAAAATCTGAGCCTGCGTGGTCACATCGAGCGCCGTAGTGGGTTCGTCAGCGATCAACAATAACGGCTCTAACACCAGAGCCATCGCGATCATGATGCGCTGACGCTGGCCACCTGACAATTGATGCGGATACGAACGCATCATCCTGACTGAGTCGGGGAGACCAACTTTTTGAATCATATCGAGTACCCGCGCTTGCCGCTCTGATCTAGTCAGCGCAGTGTGCGTACGCAACACTTCATCGATTTGCTCACCACAAGAAAAAACCGGATTCAAGGCCGTCATGGGCTCTTGAAAGATCATCGACATGGTGGTGCAGCGCAATTCACGTAGCCGCGCTGAAGACAGCGTTAAAACGTCTTCACCCTGTAATAAAATTTTGCCCGCTGTTGGAACCAGGGCCTTAGCCTGCAAGCCCATAATCGTGTGGGCGATGGCTGATTTTCCAGAACCCGACTCGCCGACCAAGCAAACGATTTCACCCGGATTGACCGTCAAACTGACCTGCGCGACTGCACAGGCACGGTCGGCCCCGCGCGGCAATGAAATGTCTAACGCTTGTAATTCAAGCACGGGCCGTGTCATAGCCGTTTTCTCATACGTGGATCTAGTAGGTCACGCAAGCCATCGCCAAACAGATTCACGGCCAATACCGTCACCGCCAAAAACAAACCAGGGAAAAAGATATTGTGTGGCAACATCACAAACATTGCCCGACCTTCTGCCATGATATTGCCCCAAGTCGGCGTTTCAGGCGAAATGCCGACCCCCAGAAAACTCAACACCGCCTCGACCAAAATCGCATGGGCAGCAATATAAGTGGTTTGCACGATCAACGGCGCAATCGTATTGGGCAGAATATGCCGAACCAGCAACACGGGTGTTGGCGTCCCCACCGAAATCGCGGCCTCGACGTAAGGCTCTTCGCGCACCGATAACACCACCGAGCGCACTAGCCTGACCACTCGCGGGATTTCAGTGATCGCAATCGCCAGAATCACCGTTGACAAGCCAGCGTTGAGCAACGCCACCATCGACAGCGCAAGCAATATCGCGGGTATCGCCATTAAGCCATCCATCACCCGCATCACGATGGCGTCGAGCCAGCGAAAATAGCCCGCCAACAGACCTAAAATCAGGCCAATCAACGCACTCATCACCGCCACCGTGGCGCCAATCAGTAACGAGACCCGCGCGCCATACACCACGCGGCTATAGATATCGCGTCCAAGCGAATCTGTTCCCATTAAGTGTACAAATTTAATTTTATTACCGTCGTCATCACGCAAGCTTGACTCATACCCCGGTAACTTGTTGCGCACGCTAGGGTTGATCTCGTCTGGGCTCATGGTGTGCAAAAACGGCGCCGCTAGCCCGATAAATAATACGCACAGCAAAATTGCAGCGCCAATCATCACGCTTGGACTTCGCACGAGCGTACGCCCGACTGACACGCGACCCGACGACGCATTGACGGCGTTCAATACCGTATCCTCGGGTCAAACAAGGTGTAAGACAAATCGATCAATAAGTTAACCATCACTGACGTTAACGAAAATAACAAGACAAGGGCTTGAACCGTCGGAAAATCACGCGCCAGCACCGCGTCAACCGTGAGTCGACCTAAGCCGGGAATACTAAAGACACTTTCTGTGACGACCACGCCCCCAATCAGCAAAGCGATGCCGATGCCGATCACTGTCACAATGGGGACTGCAGCGTTACGCAAGGCATGGCGCATCAGCACGATTTTGTTCGTCAACCCTTTTGCGTGTGCAGTACGAATGTAATCTTCACCCAGTACCTCTTGCACGCTTGTGCGGGTGATGCGGGCGATCAAGGCGCAATACACGGCCGACAACGCAAAACAAGGTAACAATAACTTTTGCAGCCAGCCCCAAAAGCCCTCAGACAAACGTTGATACCCTTGCACAGGCAACCAACTGAGTTCGATCGAAAACACATACATCAAGAGATAACCCACCACAAAAACGGGTATCGAGAATCCCAGCACCGCCAAGCCCATCACGAGCCGATCGATCCAGGTTCCGGTGTAATAGGCTGCCAATACGCCAAGCGGCACCGCAATCAAGACAGACAAAATGATGGTGCATAGCGCAAGCGACAGGGTTGGCTCAAGTCGATCGAGAATAAGTTCGGAGACTTGCTTTTTAAAGAAAAACGATTCGCCCAAGTTACCAGTCGACACTTTGGTCAGCCAAGCACCAAATTGCACCAACACGGGCTGATCCAGACCGAGCTTGACACGTATATCTTGAATTTGCTCAGTCGTGGCGTTATCGCCCGCGATGATGGCGGCAGGATCCGCTGCGCTTAAACGCAACATTAAAAACACCAGCACGACCACCATCACCATGACTGGCACGGTGGCAAAGATGCGTTTTGAGATGTAACGAAACACGGCTCAGCAATCCGTCACTTACCGGTTTTCGTGATATTCCAAAACACCGGCGCCGGTGCTTTGATCAAGCCGCTTAAGTTTTTGCGCGCCACCATGGGTTGGTACCATTGACCCAAAGGAATATAGACCGGATACTCGATCGCGCGCAGTTGCACCGCTTCAGCAAGCGCGAGTTGTTTGGTCAGATCGGTTTCGCGCGAGAAATCATCGCGCAATTTTTCAATCTGCGCATCGCACGGCCAGCCAAACGTAGTCTTTTCACACGCAGCATTCAGGTAACTGGACTCAAGAGGATTGAGCACGTTGTTGGTTGACGTGATGGTCAGGTTCCATCCGCCTTTTGCAACTGGATCTTTTTTGGCGCGCCGAACAACGACTGACTGCCAGTCCATTGATTGCATGTCGACTTTAAAGCCTGCCTTCTCGAGCAAAGATTTTGCAACCGGCGCAAGATTGGCATAGACATGGCGATCGGTTGAATGTAACAACACAATCGGCGTGCCGTCATAACCTGATTCTTTCACTAGTTCACGTGCTCTTTTAAAGTTCGACTCAAGCAAGTTCTCCATGCCCTTGGTCGTCCCCAAGGGAGTACCGCAGTAGAACATTGACTTACACACTTTGTAGTAATCAGGGTCACCAATCACAGCCTTCAAAAAATCCTCTTGATTAAAGGCATACCAAAGTGCTTGACGCGCCTTAGCGTTATCAAAGGGTTTATTCAGCGAATTGAATCTAAACACATACTGGTTACCCAGAGCACTCCAATCGCTGAACTGGATATTGGCATTCTTTTTTAACATCGGCAGCAGGTCGTGCGAGGGCTGTTCGATAATGTCAATTTCGCCAGCCAACAAAGCACTGACGGCGGTTTGCTGGTCAGCAATCGCCAGCCACTCAACACGATCGACCTTCACATCTTTGCCGCCGGCCATGGCTGAGGGCGGTTCGGCGCGTGGCTTGTATTGCGCAAATTTTTCATAGACCACTTTACTGCCAGGCTTCCATTCGTTGGTTTTAAAAACAAACGGACCCGAGCCAATATAGTCAGAAATTTGCTCTTGCGGGCTCGTATCGGCAACCCGCTTGGGCATCATGAACGCCGTACCAGACGCACGGCTTAAGCCAAGCATGACAGCCGCCGTAGGTTCTTTTAAATTAATTTTGAACGTCTTTTGATCAACCGCTACAAAGTCTTTGACATGGGCCATCATCGCTTGCCCAACCACATCGCGCGCCGCCCAACGTTTGATCGAAGCGATGCAATCCTCTGAGGTAACTGGTTTACCGTCATGCCATAACAGCCCATCACGAAGGGTCATGGTGTAGACCGTTTTATCTTCGCTGAGCTGGTACGTATCAATCATTTGCGGCTGCACTGCCCCCTGTGCGTCGGTCGCAAACAGGGTGTCGTAAATCATGTAACCATGATTACGCGAGATGTACGCAGTGGTCCAAACTGGGTCGACAATTTTCAGATCAGAGTGCATCACAGCGCGCACAATCGTTTGTGGCTGCGCTTGCGCGGACGAAATAGGGTGCGCCGCCAAAGAGCCTAGTCCAGCGATGATCGTCGTAGCAAGCCAGCAGTTGCTGTACAGTTTTTTGAATGTCATGATGCCAGTCCCCTTAAGCTAAACGTGCGCTTTACAACACGGTGCGACTTACAACTCTGCAAGCCTTACAACTCGGTACGCCTTACAGCACACCCTGTTCGATCAAATCTTGTATCTCTGAATCCGAATAGCCTAGCATCTGCTTTAAAACATGCACGTTATCTTCGCCGTAGCCAGGAGCACCACGATCAATCACACCGCCAGCATACGCGGGTGTTACGCTCATTTTGACCGGAAACTCGTTGACTGGCCAGCGACCAATTTTAGTTCCGGTCACTTCGGTTAGCCACTCAAGTTCTTTTAACTGTGGATCCGTGTCGTAACGATCTGCCGCCGTCTGGCACACACCAGCGGGCACACCAGCGCCCTGCAAGCGCGCCATGCACTCGCTGGCATCTTGAGTCAACGCCCAAGCGCTGATTTTTTCATCCAGCGCATCTTGATTTTGCAGACGCAAGGGCAAAGTACTAAAGCGTAAATCCCACTGCAGCTCGGTCAGGCCAGCTTGACTCGCCAAAGCGTTCCATTCAGCGTCATCAAAACACGCGATTGCCAACCAACGATCTTCACCGGCACAACGATAGGCACCGTGAGGCGCTGCTGGCTTATAGGGCGAGCGGTTACCGTAACGCGTCCATTCGTTACCGTTCGCCGACCAATCCAGCACCGCGGTCGCCGTTTGATAGATACCGGCTTCGCACTGCGAAGCATCAATCCACTGACCCTCGCCGGTTCGATTGCGATGGTAAAGCGCACCCAGCGTAGCGAGTGCAAAACCATAGGAGCCAATCCAGTCAAGGTACGAATAGCCCCAACCCGCGGGCATTGCCGGGTCGGGCCGACCAGACATTTCTGTAGTGCCGGCAAACGAAGCTGCCACTGGGCCAACGGTACGGAAGCGCCCATACTTACCAATACCGCCCATACCCGATTGTTGTACATAAATAATGTCAGACTTAATCGACTTAAGCACCTCGTAACCTAAACCCAGACGCTCAAGCACCCCAGGAGAAAAACCCTCAGCGACAATATCTGACTGGCGCGCCAGTTCTTTAGCGATCGCCAGGCCCTTAGGGTGACGGATATTCAACGACATGCCACGCTTGCCAGCATTTTTATTGTTGAACTGCCCACCCATGTCTGAGTCAGTCACACCAAGCAAAGGCGCAGTCGCAACCTCACGCGCGGCGCGGCCACCCACTGGCGACATCGCAGCCAGCCTGGTGTCTGGGTTTTCTTTCCACTCGACCTTAATACTCTCAGCGCCCAAGGCCGCCAGAATGCGCGTGCCACCGGCCGAGGCTAGGAACCAAGAGAAATCAAGAATCTTGATACCTTGTAAAGCGAAGGGTGCACCACGCGCAGAAATATTTTTAACGGTTGGGGTGTACTTAAATAGTTGAGCACGCCCATGTCCCTGAGACCCGGTTGGCGACGGGGCCTGCACACCGGCCTTCAAGGCGTCGATATTTTTAGGTGCACTCAGCAACGCAGTTAACTCGGCATTGTGCTGCCCTAACAACGGGGCACGCTTGCCCGCCTGCCAGGCCGTTGCAGTACTCAACCACTTGCTGGTCGGGTAACGCAAGGCACGACCAAGCTCGGGGTGATCGATATCGGTAAAAGAATGACGCATCAACCAATGCTCATCCAAAGCGTTTTCATGCGGCTTACGCACAGGCGCCCACAGTAAGCCCGCGTCTTGCGCTTCGCGCCACGGTAAATCTTTATAGTCATACGAACCGACAAAATCACGAATGACTTCAAGCATGCGCACCGTTTCCGCATCCATCCCAGCGGAACCGGGCGTGCTACGCGCCTTTAGATCAGCTGTCGCCGACGGTGCTTGTAAGTCGGCTGCCTTGCCATAGCGATCTAAGAAGGGCACAAGCTTGGCTTTGTCGCGCGCCGACACGCCCCAGGTCATATTCCAGCGCTTGTCTTTCGTCGCACTGACGTTTGGGATTGGGGTTGGCTTTTCGACCGCATGACGAGCCGTCTGGCGATATAGGGGCGCTCGGCGCATTACCCACGACATCACATCAAGCTCAGTATTTTTTGCTACCGCTTCATGTACAGCACACGATAGATCTTGCCCCGCGCCCGTTGACTGGCGTGTAATCAACGCAGCCACGACCGCCGCCGTCATTTGTTCGGCAGCGATATGGTACGCATGCCACACCTGAGGCGCGACAGGTGGGTGTTCATAATGACCATCGGCGTTACGGTCATAGCCACAGCACATCATCACACCGCCTAGCGCCAAATGAATCAGATCTGAACCCTTAAAATCTTTCCAGGGGCCGCTGTCGCCAAAGGGCGTGATACGCGCGGTGATTAGCGTAGGGAATAATGTGTTCAATGGCTGCGAGGGCTTCAGCTCTGACAAAAACTGTCCGCAGGTACTGTCTAAAAAAACATCCGCGGTGCTTAACAGCTGCAAACAGGCGGCATGACCTTCTGCGGTCTTAAGATCGAGCTGTATCGATTTTTTACCGCGGTTATAAGCGCAAAAGAAAATCGATTTCTCGGGATCAGGTTGCTCGCCCAAGTATGGGCCGATATTACGAGTCGGGCTTCCGCCAACCGGCTCGATCTTGATGACCTCAGCACCCAGTCCGGCCAACAATAAGCCACAATACTCACCCAACTCGTCGGCGACCTCGATGACACGTAAGCCGGCCAACATTCCGGGCTTATCTTGTGGATTAGCGAATAACTCTGCGGCATTGAAAGGCGACTGCGACATAACGTGGTCCTCTGCTTTGTCTCAAGGCGAGCAACCCTCAAAGAGGGATCTGACCTTGTTTCTATTTGTTTTGATCACTAGCATCATGCCCCACAAAATGGGTATCATGCAACAGCGCCGTGTGTTTTCTCTCGGCGTCGGCCACTGAGGCACCCAGACCTCAGAGCTTTAACGCCAAAGGACTTCGCTGTGAATGAACTACATGCGCTAAAAAATAAAATCGCGGTCGTTGGGGTCGGCAATACGGCCTATGGCGACTTTCCGTTAATCAGCGACTACGGCCTAGGCGCGCAGGCGTTTAAATCTGCCATCTCAGATTGTGGACTCAACAAAGACGACATTGATGGCTTGCTGGTATGTCGCGTGCCGTCCTATGCCCGAATGGGTGAGGTACTTGGCCTGAACCCGCGTTGGACAATGACCCTGCCCGGCCATGGTCGTATGTCGGGCATGTCGATCATCGAGGCTATGCTGGCACTCGAAACCGGTGCCGCAAAATACGTCGCCCTAATTTATACCAATATCGGCCGCTCACGTCGCGTGAACTATGGCGGCGAAGACGCCTCAAGCTTCTGGAACCCCTGGGGGTTTACCTCGCCCGGCGCTGCACACGCGATGATGTTTCGTATGCATATGGCCAAATACGGCACGACTACCCGTCAACTGTCTGAAGTGTCGGTGGCCTTTCGCAAGCACGCGTTGCTCAACCCCAACGCCGTCATGAAAAAACCGATCACCTCTGACGACCACGCGAGCGCCAGACGCATCACCGAACCCTTAGGCCTACTTGATTACTGCCTGATCAACGACGGTGCCGTGTGCATGATCCTCACCACCGCTGAGCGTGCCAAAGACCTCGCCAAACCACCCGTACTGATTTCAGGTGTCGGCGCACGCGACGCCTTCGAGCGCAGCGCGATTTCAAATTTCGATCAAGACTTTTGGTATAACGAAATTAAAGACGCCGGCACCCAAGCCTTTGAAATGGCCGGTGTCACCCACGACGATGTCGACGCACTGATGTGCTACGACAACTTTAGCCCCACCGTGCTGTTTAGCCTTGAAGGCTTAGGCTATTGCGCCCAAGGTGAATCAGGCGCCTACGTACAAGGCGGCACCCTGCAACTTGGCAATAAGCTACCCACCAACACCGATGGCGGACATCTTTCAAACTCGTACATGCAGGGCTGGGGCTTGAACGTCGAGGCCGTGCGTCAAATCCGCGGCGAATGCGGCGCGCGACAAGTCGCAGATTGCAATGTTGTGCAATACATCGCTTCAACCCCCTGCACCCGTTCAATCATCTACACAAAAGGCTAAATCATGACGACCCAAACCTATGACAAGCCCTTGCCGATTATTGACGAGCTCAGCAAACCCTTCTGGGACCATGCCCTAGAGCATCGCTTGTCAGTACAAGCCTGCACACACTGCCGGCACCTACAGTTTCCGCCCAGCCCAGTCTGCCCTAAATGCCTGTCAGACGAACAAGAATGGCTAGTCGTCAGCGGCCAGGCCACCCTCTTATCCTGGGTCAAGTTTCACCGCGCCTATTGGGACGGCTTCATGCAAGACATCCCCTACGACGCCTGCCTAGTGCAACTGAAAGAAGGCCCCATCATGGTGAGCAACTTCAGCGGCCCCACCCCCGCCAACGTACACGTCGGCATGCCACTAAAAGTCACCTTCGAACACGTCACCCCAGAAGTCGCCCTAAGCCGCTTCACCCCAGCCTAAAAAAACCTACGCAATCCACAACCCCAAGCACTTTGAACGCTCCGAAGCCGCGTATTTTTTGCTCAGCCAAAAAATCACCGGTTCGGGGCGGGCAAAGTGCGGGCGCAAGAAAAAAACCGAGGCAATCCAAAACCCAAGCACTTTGAACACCCCGAAGCCGCGTATTTTTTGCTCAGCCAAAAAATCACCGGTTCGGGGCGGGCAAAGTGCGGGCGAATGCAAAGGATCTAAGCAGCGCGACTACCATCCGCCCCCACCACAGCCGCCTCAAACTCAGCCAGCAACCGTACCCGCAAAGCCTGCGCACGACCGAGTGCAGCCTCTTTCACATGCCCATATCCCCGAATCTCTTCAGGCACCCCAGCCACTTCAACCGCCTTCTCAAGAGACCCTTGCGAAAGCCTACCCAACATACCCGACACCGTCTCACGGTATTCAACAATTAACGCCCGCTCAGCACGCCTCTCAGCCGTATACCCAAACACATCCATCCAAGTGCCACGCAGCCCTTTAAGCTTTGCCAACAAGCTGAACGCCACCAACATCCGAGGCCCAAACTTAGCTTTTATTAAATGCCCCTTACCATCACGCTTGGCAAACAAAGGCGGGGCCAGATGAAAGTGCACAGACCAGTCCCCCTCAAACTGCTCGTTTAAACCACGTAAAAACTCACCATCGGTATAAAGCCTTGCAACCTCATACTCGTCTTTATAAGCCATCAGCTTAAACAGATAACGCGCAACGACCAAGGCCAAGCGCTGCGTACCGCAAGCCTGCATTTCAGCGTCTGACACTGCGTTTACAAACGACACATACTCTGACGCGTATGACTCGTTTTGATACTCGCGCAAAAACGCCGCCCGATGCTCGCGCACCTGTTCAAACTCAGTCCCCGCGCGTTTAAACTCAACCACCGTTGCACCGTGTGGTGTCGGATTAGACGTCTGATGCCCGTCCCCAAGTAACTGAGCCACCAACTGCGGCTCGTGCGCAGCGCGACGCCCCCAATTGAAGGCTTCGAGATTCTTTTTGACCTGAACACCATTCAAAACAATCGCCTGCTCAAGCGAGCGATGATGCAAGGGGATCCAACCCTGCTGATATGCAAACCCCATCAAGAGCGGATTGGCGTAGACCGCATCACCTAGCAACTTAACTGCCATCTCTGACGCATCCACACTTTGAATGCGACCCGCGCCACAGGCCTGCTCAAGCTCTTGACGCAGCTCACGGGCTGCAAGCGTCCAGTTAGGATTCGTAATAAAAGCGGCTGTCGGCGCAACATCCGCGTTCAACAACATCCGAGTGTGCGCCGGCCGCATCCGCGTCACCGCCTCGACGCTCGACCCCACCACCAAATCCGCACCCAACACCAAATCGGCCTGCCCCAGCGCAATACGTGTATTCAAAATATCTGCAGCACTTGGCGCAATGATTGCGTGTGAAAACACGGCTCCACCCTTTTGCGCCAAACCCGCCATATCAAGCACCGAGCCGGCTTTGCCCTCTAAATGGGCTGCCATCCCTAACAACTGGCCAATCGTCACAACACCCGTGCCACCCACACCCGCTACAAAAATACCGTACGACCCAGTCAGTTCAAGCGGTGCCGGGTCGGGTACAGTCTGCGCCTGCACGCTGCTCGGCTCAATCAGCTTGGGTCGACGCAACTGCCCGCCCTCAACCGTCACCAAACTCGGACAAAAGCCTTTCAAACAAGAATAGTCTTTGTTACAGCTCGATTGGTTGATCACGCGCTTGCGGCCTAACTCTGTTTCAAGCGGTTCAATCGATAAGCAGTTTGATTGCGTCGAACAATCACCACAACCCTCACACACGCGTGAATTGATGATCACACGGCGCGCAGGATCCGGGTAGGCCCCACGTTTACGCCGACGACGTTTTTCGGTGGCACACGTTTGGTCATAAATCAGGGCTGTCACCCCAGACACATCGCGTAATTCTTTTTGGATACGATCAAGTTCATCGCGATGCACCACTGGCACACCCGCAGGTACACCTTTCATCTGATTATATTTTTCAGGCTCGTCGGTGACCACCACGACTCGACCCACACCTTCTGCCAACACTTGCGCCGCCATCACCGGCACAGTGATTTGACCGTCAACCGGCTGGCCACCGGTCATGGCAACAGCATCATTAAATAAAATCTTGTAGGTGATGTTGACGTTGGCAGTTACCGCAGCGCGGATGGCCAGCAGCCCCGAATGAAAATACGTGCCATCACCCAAATTAACGAACACATGATTTTCGTGCGTGAACGGAGCCTGTCCGATCCAAGGTGCGCCCTCGCCCCCCATTTGCGTAAAAACATGTGTGCTGCGATCCATCCACAGCGCCATGTAGTGACAACCAATGCCTGCCATGGCTCGCGAACCTTCGGGCACACGCGTTGACGTGTTGTGCGGACACCCCGAGCAAAACCAAGGTTTACGTTCAGCCACCACGCGCGGGCGCGCTAACTCAAGCTCACGGGCCGCAATAAATGCTAAACGAGCTTCGATCTGTGTACGGACCTGTGTCGGCAACTCAAGACGTAGCAAGCGGGTAGCAAGCGCACGCGCCACCATTGCCGGAGAAAACTCGTAATGCGCCGGCAATAACCAGGGGCTTTGCGGCACCGCCCATTCACCACCATCTTTATCGTCAAACTTACCCACTACTCGTGGGATTTTTTTACCGCGGCCAATCCAACCAAACAGCTCTTCTTTCACTTGGTACTCAAGCATCTGCCGTTTTTCTTCAACCACCAAAATCTCGTCAAGATTTTCTGCAAAACTAAGCAAGCCAGTAGACTCAAGCGGCCAGACCATTCCAACCTTAAAGAGCCGCACACCGATTTGTTGACAGACCTCGGGAGTCAAACCTAGATCGAGCAAGGCCTGTGTCGTATCCAGGTACGCCTTTCCTGAGGTGATAATGCCAAAACGCGCCTGCGCATCCGGCACCGACCAAAGCTGACGATTCAAGCCATTCGCGCGGGCAAAGGCTAGCGCCGCGTACAATTTTTGATCAAGCAAGCGAGCCTCTTGGGCTAGCGGCGTGTCGCCAAGGCGGATATTCAGGCCCCCTTCGGGTAAAGCGAAGTCTTGCGGGATATTGACGTGGACACGCTCAGGATCGACATCGACTGTGGCCGAAACTTCGACAATATCAGTGATGCATTTCATCCCCACCCACAGACCCGCATACCGACTCATTGCCCAACCCAGCACCCCATAATCAAGAATCTCTTGCACGCTAGAGGGAAACAAAACGGGTATGCCACAGGCCTTCAAAATATGATCGCTTTGATGAGGCAGCGTAGACGACTTTGCAGAGTGGTCATCGCCCGCAACAACTAACACACCCCCCAATGGCGAAGTCCCCGCCGCATTGGCGTGCTTAAACACGTCACCACACCGATCAACGCCGGGCCCTTTGCCATACCAAAGACCAAAAACGCCATCGTACTTGGCGCCCTCAAACATGTTGACCTGCTGCGAGCCCCATACAGAGGTCGCCGCCAAATCTTCATTCACACCAGGCTGAAACACCACATGATGGTCTTTGAGTCGTTCGGCGGCCTTCCAAAGATTTTGATCCAAGCCCCCAAGCGGCGAACCTCGATAGCCAGATATAAAACCTGCCGTATTGAACCCATCGCGTTGATCGCGAACCCGTTGGTTCAGCGGCAAGCGCACCAGCGCATGCACACCACTGAGCCAGGCGCGTCCTGAGGCAAGCTCGTATTTGTCGTCTAACTTGACAGCATTTAAGGCTTGCAATTGTTTGTCTGTAAACGGGGCATTCATTGGTCTGAACTCCTTGTGAGTAGTGTGGTCCGTTGCCATTGACGTCGATCACTCTTTTGAAGAAACTTAGTCAACCACGGGTCAATTATCGAAGGCTTGGGATGCATCTTATTTCTCTAACGCTAGCTCTGTTTTAACCCCGTCTTGGCGCCGCGGCAAGTCCTGTCTGACACAGGCATAATACAAAGCTAGGGGCCCCAAGCCTCAGATCGCTCACGTGACAAAAGAAAAATATGAAAATCGCCCCTCGCTTAGTGGCGTGGCAACGCAAACATGGTCGCCACGGGTTGCCCTGGCAAAACACACGCGACCCCTATCGGGTGTGGCTCTCTGAGATCATGTTGCAACAAACTCAGGTGGCCGCTGTACTCGATTATTACCAACGCTTTCTTATTCAATTTCCGACCGTCAAGTCTTTAGCACAAGCGCCAGTCGACCAAGTCATGGCGCAATGGGCAGGCCTAGGCTATTACGCACGAGCGCGTAATCTGCATGCCTGTGCCAAACAAGTCATGAGTGTCTGGAGCGGACAATTTCCACCCGATGCTGCAGGGTTGGTCACGCTACCCGGCATCGGCCCCTCGACTGCGGCCGCGATCGCCGCGTTTTGCTATGGCGAGCGCGCGGCAATACTCGATGGCAACGTGAAGCGTGTCTTAGCCCGTTTATTTGCGATTGAAGGAGACCCAACCAGTCGGCCCATCGAATTGCAGCTTTGGTCAGAGGCGCGCGACCTCGTGCCAACAGCTCGCGCCTGTGCGCAAGATCCAGATTTAATGTCCGCTTACACCCAGGGCCTGATGGATCTTGGTGCAACGGTATGCTCTCGCGGCCGTCCTAACTGCGAGGTTTGTCCTCTCAAAAAAGACTGTCTGGCTTTTCTGCAAGGGCGGCGCGACGAGCTACCCTGGCCGCGTGCTCGCAAAGTCTTACCCGAGCGTAGCACCGCGATGTTGATTGCTTACCGACCGGGCCAACTGCTGCTCATGCAGCGCCCAACAACGGGCATCTGGGGAGGCCTCTGGAGCTTGCCAGAGTGCGCCCCCGAACTTGCGCCAGCGATGGCCTGTGAACAACTCGGCTTGACGGTCAAAAAAACTGAAACACTCGCCGAGTTTTTACACGTCTTTACACATTATCGGCTGACCGTGCGCCCCCACCTCGTGCACATAGAGCCGGATAGCGCCACCACCCTACCCAAGACTCAACGGTTAGTGAGTGGCCACGATTGGGTGCCCATCAAAAAACTTCACGAGCGGGGCCTACCCGCCCCGGTTCGCAAACTGTTAGACGGTCTAATCGCCGCACGCTTGCTTGCGTAGCACTAGGGCTGGGGTGGTCGGTATTTGCTGATACTCATTAACATGCCACAGGCGATTCCGATCGTCAGCAACGCCGTTCCGCCATAGCTCAAAAATGGCAAAGGTACGCCCACGACCGGCAAGATACCCGTGACCATGCCAATATTCACAAAAACGTAAATAAATAACACCATGGTCAACGCCCCTGCAAGCAAGCGTTCTCCATAATTTTGAGCCCCCACCGCGATCGCTAACCCACGGAAAATCAATAGCAGATACAACACAAGCAACGTCACGCCGCCATACATACCAAACTCTTCAGCAAACACAGCAAAGATAAAATCGGTTGTGCGCTCAGGAATAAAGTCTAAGTGAGTTTGAGTGCCATTCATGTAGCCTTTACCGTATACGCCACCCGAACCAACTGCGATCGTCGATTGAATCGTATGAAACCCCTTGCCTAGCGGATCGGTGCTCGGGTCAAGCAAGGTGCAAATACGATGTTTTTGATAGTCATGCAGTACCACCCAGTCAAAATTATCATCACATAATTGCTCTTGATTCACATAAATCGTACCAATCCCGATCGTACCGAGCAACATCACCGGAATCAAAAATTTGAAAGATATTCCGGCAAAATAAATCACAAAAAAACCTGCACCAAAAACAAGTATTGCCGTGCCTAAATCGGGCTGCTTCACAATCAGCAAGAACGGCACAAGCAAGAGCACACTTGCCGCGCACAAGTCTAAAAACTTCATCGGACCTTCACGCTTGTGAAAATACCAAGCCAGCATCAGAGGCACGGCAATTTTCATCATTTCAGAGGGTTGGATTCGCGTGATACCTAAATTCAACCAACGCGTTGCCCCCTTACTTGTCTCTCCCACAAACATGACAGCAAACAGCAACAAGATACCGAGCACATAAAATGGTACGGCAAGTTTTAAAATCAAATGCGGCGGCGTCACGGCAACAATCCACATCGCAATCAGCGCGACGTAAAAGTTACGCGCCTGATCAGCAAAACGAGCATCGGTACTGCCCACGGCCGAGTGCATCACCACCATTCCGACCGCTGCGAGTAACAACAAAATCAGCATTAACGGCCAGTCGATCGACGTGAGGCCACGAAACACCATTCTAAAAATAATTTTCATGGCGTCACCCTTGGATCACCCGCCACACGAGGGGCTTCAGGCACGACCACCTCGGTACGTCGGACTGGCGGCGCGCTAGTCGGCAAGGATTTAGTCTTTGCCTCACGCAACAACCAGGCATCAAAGACCTTACGCACAATAGGTGCAGCAACGCTACCACCCCAACCCGCATTTTCAACAATCACCGCAATCGCAATTTTTGGCTGATTAAGCGGTGCAAACGCCATAAACAGCGAATGGTCGCGCAAGCGCTCATCAATCGCACTACTTTGGTATTTAGCACCACGTAAACTGTAGACCTGAGCGGTACCGGTTTTGCCTGCTGTTGTGTAAGGCGCACCGACAAACGCCCCTGCGGCCGTCCCAGACACCGTGACCTCGGCCAGCGCACGCTTCACAACCTGCAAGTTCTCTTTTTTAAGAGGGATTTTGTGGGCGGCCTCGACAACAGTCTGAACTTGCTCATCTGTCCGTGCGTTTTTAATCGTGCGCACCAGATGCGGTTTCATATAAACACCATCATTGGCCAGCACGGCCGTCGCCTGGGCAAGTTGCATCAAGGTAAAAGCGTTGTAGCCCTGCCCGACAGCGATCGAGATTGTCTCACCGGCATACCACCGCTGCTGCTCGCGTTTCTTATACGCAGCGCGTTTCCAGTCGGTCGAGGGTAAGACGCCGCGTCGCTCGCCTTCAATATCAATACCCGTGAGCTGTCCAAAGCCAAAAGGTTTCATGAAGTCATGAAGGTTGTTCACCCCAATTTCAGGGCCCAGAGAGTAGAAATATGTATCAGACGACACCACCAGCGCACGATGCATATCAAGCGTACCAAATGCGGTCGAGCCCGAGTTTCTAAACCGCTGCCCACCGAATTCAAAATAGCCTGGATCCGAAATCAAATCCGTCGCACGCCGTTTATTCAATTCAAGCGCAGCCAGCGCCACAAACGGCTTATAGGTCGAACCAATCGGATAGGTGCCATAGACAGGACGATTAATTAACGGGTGATCGGGCGATTCATTCAACAGTCGCCAGCTTTCGACATCGATACCGTCAATAAAAAGATTCGGATCAAAAGATGGTTGGGAGACAAACGCCAACACATCACCCGTCGCTGGCTCAATCGCCACCAACGCGCCTCGCAAATCTTTGAACGCCTCTTCGGCAACCCGCTGCAAAGCCATATCCAACGACAAGACTAAATTCGAGCCCGGCGTCGGATCAACACGCCGGAGCACTCGCACCGGCTTACCTCGTGAAGTGACCTCTAGCTCTTCAAGCCCTGCCTTACCGTGCAAGGTCGTTTCGTAGGTTTTCTCAATACCCTTTTTGCCAATAATATCTGTGCCGCGATAGTTGCCGATTTCACCGCGCTCTTCAAGCGCCGCAACATCGCCTTCTGAAATACGGCCCACGTAACCAACAACGTGTGCGGCAGATTTACCTTGTGGATACTCGCGCACCCAGCGGGCCCGCAACTGCACACCCGCAAACCGCAGAGAATTCGCTGAAAAAAAAGCGGCCTCCGTTTCATTTAAATTGTTACGCAGGACAATGCTTGCATATTTTCCAGATTCGGCAGCCCGTCTTTTGAAGCGCCGCTGATCTGCCGCACTGATAAACACAATAGGGGTCAACGCTTCGAATAATTCATCGATATTGCCCGCTCGCGCTGGGACCACTTCTAGCGTGTAACTCAAATAGTTTCGGGCCAGGATCTCGCCGTTGCGATCGACAATTTCACCACGACGCGGAGGGATTGGCACGACCGCAAGTCGATTGCTATCGGCACGCGCAGACAAACCTTCATGCCGATCGACCTGCAACACCCAAAAACGCAACGACAGTAAACCAAAACAACACAACGCAAACAACGCGGCCACGACGATTCGCAGCGTAAAGTTATTTTTTTGTTGTTGATCGTTTTTTTTAAAGTCGAACATGTCTGTCTAGTGTCAGCCTGCTGTCGTCTCTGGGTCTTGCAGTCGGTGCTGGGGGAGTAACAATAACCACGCGATCAAAGGCCAAAGTGCTGCCGTCGCGAGCGCGGCAATCAACCATGACCAACCGGGCCACGCACTCACAAGAAAAGCGCCAAGCAACGCCCCGATGGCTTTAATCACAACAAATAGTGGCATCAAATGCAAGGCTTGACTGACTAACTCAAAACGCAACAGCCTACGTTGCAAGGACTGGGCGCCAAAAACCGTCAGAGTATAGGTCAACGCTTGCAAACCTAAGGGGCCGACATCGTGTGCGTCCATCACCAACCCAAACAAAAAAGCGGTCAATAAACCCACCCGACGCGCATCGTGCAGCGACCAAAATACAAGCACCAGTAGCAGCAGATCCGGCGACATAGGCCAAGCGCGCCACGGTAACAAGGATAACAACCAGACACCGAGCAGGGTCACCCAAACAAAAAACAAACTGGCGGCATGATCGATTGGATTCGGACCAACTGGGCGCGGTAAAGGCACAGGAGGGGGAGAGATGCCCGTGCGGGAGGATCTCGTCGCCTTACTTTGATTTGGGATTTGCACGAGGAGCCTCCTTTGTCGCAGCGGGCTTCACAGAACCGACCCCCAAGTCAGCCTCGATTGGCACCTGTAAAACTAAAAACTGTCGATATCTTTCGGGGTGTGAGGACGGCAAGGCTTCGGCGCGCGCAAAGCCCGACGCCGAGCTGCGCTGCACCTGATCGATGCGTCCGACCGAAAGCCCTGGTGGAAACACCCCACCCACGCCACTGGTCACCAGCACATCACCTTCGCGAATGTCGGCATCAGAAGAAAAATACCGCACTTCGACTTTGCCGGGCGTGCTTGAACCAAAAGCGATCAAGCGCAAGCCATTGCGTAACACCTGCACGGGGATTGAAATAATCTCGTCGGTCAACATGGCGGCTTCCGAGGTCATCGGCGAAACGCGGGTGATCTGCCCCACCACCCCACCTTCATCCAGTATGGGCATGCCCACTGAGATACCCGCGCGACTGCCCTTATTAAAGACAAGCCGACGACTAAACGTATTGGCTGGCTCATAGAGAACTTCGACTACCACGCTTGGGTGCTCTGCTGCTTTTTCAAAGACACCCAACAAGCGCCGCAGTTGCGCGTTCTCGGCGCCCAAGAGCGCTGCGTTGGTTGTCACCTGAGCCAACTCGATGCGTTGCCTTTGCAACGCCTCAGTTTCAGATTTAATCAGGGCGGCGGCATCGAACCAATCGTTGCTAATCGCAATCATGTCACGCGGAAACATGACAAAGCGCTGAAACGGATACAGAGTCGCCGACAACATTTCACGTACTGGGTTTGTACTTTTGTACGTCGCGTCAGTAAACAACAGCGCGAACGCCACCAACACGAGCAGTGTCAGTTTCACTTCGGCGGCGGGGCCGCGTCGAAAAAGCCTAAGAGTGGCAGGTCGTTGCATGATGGCTCGGTACTTAATCACTCACGGCCTAGGCACGATCTGTACCGTCGGCACCCTTGGCACCGTGTGCGTAAGTTTCGCGCATGGGCCATTAGCCGCATCTTACCGCCCGACCCTGCGCAGCACGACTAATCGTCAATAAAAATTGCGCCAAGTTTTTCAAGGTGCTCGAGTGCATCGCCACAACCACGCACCACGCACGTCAGGGGGTCGTCTGCCACGATCACAGGCAAGCCGGTCTCTTCTTGCAACAGGCGATCAAGGTCGCGCAGCAGCGCGCCGCCACCCGTCAAAGAAATACCTTTGTCTGTGATGTCAGCACCGAGTTCGGGGGGGGTGTTTTCGAGTGCGATCTTGACCGCTGAGACGATTTGGTTCAGTGGATCTGTCAAGGACTCGAGGATTTCGTTTGAGGATACGGTGAAGCTGCGCGGAACGCCTTCGGCCAAATTACGGCCTTTCACCTCAATCTCGCGAACCTCAGAACCAGGAAAAGCGGACCCAATCTGCTTTTTGATGTGCTCGGCAGTTGGTTCGCCGATCAGCATTCCATAGTTACGGCGAATGTAATTGACGATTGCTTCGTCAAATTTGTCGCCACCTACCCGCACCGAACCTTTGTAAACCATACCGCCTAGCGAAATGACCGCGACTTCGGTCGTGCCGCCACCGATGTCAACCACCATCGAGCCACTAGCGTCTGACACGTTGAGGCCAGCGCCAATCGCAGCGGCCATCGGCTCTTCGATCAGGTACACCTGGCTCGCACCAGCCCCTAGGGCAGATTCGCGAATGGCACGGCGCTCGACCTGCGTTGAACCGCAAGGGACACACACGATGATGCGCGGACTTGGGGCGAACATGTTTCGTGGGTGCACCATGCGAATAAATTGCTTGAGCATTTGCTCGGTCACGGTGAAGTCGGCAATCACACCATCTTTCATGGGGCGAATCGCCTCAATGTTGCCCGGGACGCGGCCCAGCATCTGCTTTGCCTCGCGGCCAACAGCCTGGATAATTTTTTTACCGCCGGGACCGCCGTCATGGCGAATTGCAACCACAGAGGGTTCGTCGAGCACAATACCCTTGCCACGAACGTAAATGAGCGTGTTGGCGGTACCAAGATCGATCGCCATATCACTTGAAAAATAACTACGCAGGAATCCGAACATGAGAGCCCAGCCAGAATAAAAGTTGACGCACGTAACATGCCGTGAATAGCCTGCCATCATAACTTATAATTCTGTTTAGATCGGCAAAACAAGCTTACGTCAAGCTCGCAAAGCTACGATGCCAGAACCGCTGCGCTTAGGCCGCTTTGCTCTTGTCTGAATCAAGCTTTAGATTAGACGGTTTGCACAGACTGAATCGATTTCTGAATTTGATGGTTTGCATGGTTTGCCTCGGGTTCTGAAAGCGATTTTTGCCCTTTAAGCTCAGATATCCGCTTTAGACGGCGTGCCTTGGCGGTATTTTGCTCAGCTAACCGCCCTTTTTTTCTT
>JBAWWV010000029.1:0-21482 GCA_037146575.1 Alcaligenaceae bacterium
ATCGCATACTCGTCAGCGTTTTCAGAACCGAGGTCATGCTCGACGCGGCCGAGTGTGTTGATATAAACGCCCCATCCGTTCGGGCTCCAGGCCAAAGGCAACGCGCGATGTTCGGGGTCGTCAGACAAGATTGTTTCGCCGCGGCGATCGAGATCGCCATGCGTTTCGCCCAAACCAAAGATTTTTTCTTTCGGTTGAAGCTCAAAGCCAAGCGTCCAAAAATTTTCGGCACCCTGTATGCCTGCGGCAGACAGCACCAACAAGGCTTTGCCGTGGCGTTTTAAAATCAATTGAAAGGGGCTTGACTGCAACTCAAGGGTCGAATCGCCTTGCGTCAACTGCCAACCCTTGACCTCACCCGTTAACGGCTCAAGTACTGACTCACCGATTGCTTCAGGGCGCGCTAACAATACCTCGGCGTGCGCACGACCACGACCACCAGGCAAAATATCGGCAACAAGCGTCTCGGGGCGACCACAACGAATTCTGTAGACACCCGGCGCATGCGGCTCAACAGCCATCCTAAACCCTCCGCCCACGTCAAAGCTTGCCTTAGTAGGTAGCGTCTCAATAAGCTTTAAGGTATCTAGATACATATTTAGCGCGAAGGTTTAAGCGACCAAAGGCGCTATTCTGACGGATTTAGCCACTTTAATAAACTTAAACCGTAAAAATACGGATTAAATCTTATTTTGAAGCGATCGGAAGATACTAAAAATACGAGCACGTCATCTGCTTGCAGCGTTGATGAATCATTAAAATTGCTCTTTATCCATCAAAAAACTGCTAATTTTTAATAATTCTTGCAATTATATCGTTTTCTAAGGGTAACGGTTCATTCGTCAGACATGCGGCAATGAGATCGCCCACTAAACTGGCCCAGGTCAGCCCGCGCGAGGCAAAACCAGTTGCAACCCACAGACCGGGCGAACCCAAAACCGGACCGACAACCGGGAACCGGTCGGGTACAACTGCACGCTGGCCACCCCAACCTGTTAACGGCCACTGCAAGGGCTGATTGAGCTGCAGGGGGATATTCAACAGCTGCGCGCCGCGCTCAAGATTCTGCTGCCTGGCCAACATCAAGGCCTCACAAGAGCCACCATCGTTGAGGTAACTCCCACCCAACACGCATGTTCCTTTGACCGCAGGCAACACATAACCATCACCCGACACAATACAGCGTGGACCGCCGGCCAAGAGCGCCTGATCCACATAGGTCAACTCGCCTCCTAGCCCATACATTGAAGCCAGCCGTGAATCCGCCTCAAGCAAATCACTGGCCGACAGAAGCCGTTGCGTCGCGAGGCCAGCGGCCAACACCACTTGCAATGCCTCAGCCAGCACGGTGCCAGTGCGGTCGAGCACGCGCCACGGTCCACCGCACTCAACACGCTCGACACGGGCGGCCCTCGCACTCAGGCAAGTGATGCCGTCTGCTTGGGCCAGCTTCGCCATTAAAGGCTGGGGCTGCACTCTGCGCGCTGTCGAAAAATACAGACCACCTCGCGAAAGCGACATACCTGCCAGCTCACTGGCCTGGGCAGCATCAACAAAGCGCACAAATGGCTCAGGGAAGCCCAATTCATCGGCAATTCTTTTCAAATCAACAATACGCCCGTTGACACGCTGCAACTGAAGCGCGCCGCAGGGCGTCACAATCTCGTCAGACATTTGCGCCCACCGCACTTGAGCGCGCAGGCTCCCTGCGCGCGACAAACGTGCGTACGGATCATCTTGACGCGAAACCACCGGCGTCAAGGCCGCGGCGAGGTGCCCAGACTGCCCCTGCGCGTGAGCGACACCGGCTTCAAGCACCGTAACACGCCAGCCTCGCAGAGCCAAGGCCTGCGCCACATGCAAGCCTGCGAGCCCGCCCCCAACAACCACCAAGTGCCGCGGCGCAGACGCCGAATGGAAAGACGCGCCGCTGCCCGCATCACCGAGCGAGCGCGGCGACACACGCGCTCGTAACCAATAATGGGCAGACCTGTGGGGGCGAACACCATCAGTATCGCGAGCAATGGTTCGCGCTTGGCTCGCAGGCATGGTCAATCCAGGTTCATACTGATCTGTTTCAAGTCGGTCTGAGACTTGCTCAGTCGAACGCAACGCTGCTGCAAGTCGGTAGGTGGCTTGCTCATGAACAATCAGACTTGTTTCAAACCCAGCGGGCCACGCGACTGTCGTTGAACACGCCAGAAACACTGTATTCGCTTTGCTCAAGCGACCCAGCCCAACGGCCCAGTCCACCTGCTCGGGCGTCGCTTCTGGCAATTGCGCCTCAGACAATAGCACTGCATCCGCCGTAAGACTGACCCGTGAAAGCATGACGCTTGCAGGGCCAACGGCCAACGTCAAGGTAACGTTAAGCGCCTCGAACTCAAGCCGATGCACCCCTGGCAGATTTAAGGGCCACTGCTTAACCAGTTGTTCGGCAAGCACATGGTCTTGCTCGGGCAACATGCTCAGCAAGTGACCACGCAACGCGCATGGCAAGCTCAGCGCCTGAGCCACCAACACCACATGCAATCGCGCACAGCGCTTGGGGTCGCTACGCCATTGACGCCAAAGCATCACAAAGCCCAACCCGTGTCCGTCATCTAGGTCAAGCAAGGTGTAAGACTCTCGACCCGCCCACGCGTGAGGCAGATCTAACAGTCTGAGCACCTGTGCCCGCTGAGCCGTTAAAGCATTTTGCGTGTTCATGTCTGAGAGCTCATCTGGTGACTTTACCGGAACTTAGCCATTTATTCGCAATAGCAACACCTCACGCGCGCTGATTCACGCATTTCGGGGTAGTATCTCGACACGCCTGATTCGCAGCCCTCTCATCACCTTTTTACAGCAAGCTCACCGCATGTCTCAGCCTATTCTTGTCAGTACCTCGCCATGGCGCGACAAAATCAATGGCGTGCTATTTGTTGGTTTGCTGGCGGCCGCCGTTGTGCAATTGGCCACGACCCCCGCCGTGAAGGCCATGGGCTTTAGCCCATTGGTGGTTGGCATCGTCTGTGGCATGCTCTACGGCAACTTTTTGCGTGGCACCATGCCCGCCGAATGGGGTCTCGGCGTGCATTTCACAGCGCGTCGCGTTCTGCGGGTCGCCGTCGCGTTTTACGGTTTAAACATTAGCGTCCAGCAAATTATCGAAGTCGGTTTGCCTGGCATTCTTGTTTCTTTCATAGTGGTCTTGAGCGTACTCATACTGGGTACGCTTATCGGTACACGGCTACTGAAACTTGACCGTGACACGGCAATGCTCACGGCCGCGGGCAGCGCGATTTGTGGCGCCGCAGCCGTACTCGCCTTCGAATCTACGCTCAAAGCCGAGCCACATAAAAGTGCGGTTGCCGTTGCGACAGTCGTCCTGTTTGGCACACTTTCGATGTTTTTATACCCTCTGCTATTCCAGTTCGGCTGGATCGAACTTGATCCGCGCAGCTTCGGGATCTTTTTGGGTGGTACTGTCCACGAAGTGGCTCAAGTCGTCGCAGCAGCAAGCAACATCGATGCCGCCACCACTGAAGTGGCCACCATTGTCAAAATGACGCGTGTTGCCTTACTGGTGCCTGTACTACTCGTGCTTGGCGTTTGGCTGCAGCGAACAGGGGCAACAGCCACCGACTCAACAGGTGCCAAACCGAAGCTTCCAATCCCTTGGTTTGCCATCGGGTTTTTGGTGCTCGCCTTGATCAACTCGGCGCATATTATCCCCGCACCAATGCTTCAGGCGTTGCGCACCCTCGACATCTTTATGCTGACGATGGCAATGACGGCGCTAGGTATCGAGACGCGTTTTGCTCAGATACGTAAAGCTGGCCCGCGCGTCGTGGTCTTAGGCGTGATCTTGTTTATACTGTTGGGATCGGGTGGTTACGCGCTCGTCAAGCTTGTTGCTTGATCGCACTTAGCAGCTCTAGCCTTGCACGTTAGTTTGAATAGTACGTTTGCCCGGCCACGACTCATGACCCAGACTACCCCTGACGCAGCGACACCGGTTGGTCGCCTTGACCCCGAAGACGCACAGCTTGCACTCGCGACTGTGCAAGAGGTGCTGCATCGCCACGAACTGGTTGAAAATTTAGCGCACCGACAAGAGCAAAATGATTCGCGCGCTGAGTTAGTCGAGGGCTTGTTACATCGACAACACGAAGCCGAGCTCTCGGCATTGGTCAACAGCCTGCATCCGGCCGACATTGCCTTTATTCTTGAGTCGTTACCAAGTAATGATCGCCTTTTGATCTGGCGGCTAGTTGGCTCAGAGCACGATGCTGACGTGCTGCTCGAAGTCGCAGACTGGGTCCGTGAATCGTTGATCGAGGCGATGGATCGCCAAGACTTGGTTGCAGCCACCGGCAACATGGATGCCGATGAACTGGCAGACCTCGCACCCGATTTGCCGCCCGATGTGGTGGCCGAAGTACAAAAAGGCCTCACCATTGAAGAGCGTGCTCGCCTCATTGAAGCCATGGGCTACCCCGACGATAGCGTTGGCAGCATCATGGATTTTGAAATGGTGCGCGTTCGCGAAGACGTGTCCCTTGAGGTTGTTCTGCGCTACCTCAGACGCCTGCCTGAATTGCCCGACCATACCGACCAAATTTTTGTCGTAGACCGACAAGACAAACTCCTGGGTACGTTGACCTTATCTGCTCTGTTGGTCAACGAACCTGAGGTAGATGTGTCGTCGGTGATGAGTCCAGATTATTTATCCTTAAGTCCACTTGACTCCGACTCTGAAGCCGCCGGGGCCTTTGAGCGCTACGATCTGGTGTCTGCACCTGTGGTCGACGAACTAGGTCGTTTGGTTGGGCGCGTCACCATCGCAGAGGTCGTGGACGTGATCCGCGAAGACTCTGACGAACAGGCCCTGTCACGCGCCGGTATGCAAGACGAGGATATCTTCGCCCCGGTTTCAATGGCCTTACGTAACCGTGCGCCCTGGCTATTACTCAACTTGTGTACGGCGGCCATTGCGTCTTTCGTGGCTTCGCGCTTCGAAGATACCGTCAGCACAATCGTGATGCTCGCGTTTTTAATGTCGATTGTGGCCGGCATCGGTGGCAACTCTGGTAATCAAACTATGACCTTGATTATTCGTGCACTTGCCGTAGGTCGAATTACTGAAAAAAATGTTTGGCAGTTAGTTCAGCGCGAAATGCTTGTGACGTTTTTAGTCGGCTTGGTGGGCAGCGCGGTTGCAGCCGTATTTGCCTGGGGGATTTCAAATTCGATTCCGATCGCGCTTGTCATGATGGCTGCAATGATCTGCAACATGTTGATTGGTGCCACGATTGGGGTGCTGGTGCCCGTTGTGCGCACGCGCTTTGGTAAAGACCCCGCAATGGGATCATCGGTATTGCTCACCTTTGCGACCGACTCGCTGGGCTTCTTTATCTTTTTAGGCCTGGCAACGATATTTTTGCTTTGATTGTTTAGCAGGCGCGCTTGTTGCTCTGATTAAGCGACTTACCTGCTCTACCTGGCTAAGCCACTCGCTGCACCGAGGCCAGCACGCGATTGACGTGTGTACTGACGCGCTCGGAGTCGATGCCATAGACATGCAGCGACACCGCAGGCGCAGGGTCGTCATGCGAGGAGTTGCCCAGACGGTGAATCAGTTCTAGCCCTGCATGGCCGCATACGCTCTGCCCGGCAACGCGCGCCATACTATTAAAGGGGTAAGCGTGCCCAGCGGCCGCGTCCCAAGCGTAATGGGTTTCGCTTAAGACCCCACTCAATACGCGGTAAGCACACCATGTGTAATGCGCATGGACAGGGCTAAATTGACCCGGTGACCACACCAAAGCCACGACCGTAAAACGCCCTTGGGGGTCAGCATGCAAGACATGGCGCGAATAGGTTTGCTCGGCCCGAGGCAGATTCAACAAGCCTGCAACAACTTCCGGCACAAGCGCCTGTGTCAAGACGCGGTTTAACGCTTGCCGCACCCGGTAGGGCACTAAGTCAGGCGCCTCGCGACACGCCTGCAAGAGCGCGATCGAGCACCCCGGAAGCAGCTGATCGAGCCTTGACTCGACCTGATGAGGGTAACGCAACGCCTTTGTGCGCGAATGAAACGAGGATAAGAGTGATGTGTGTGCCATCACGCTATGTTAGTGAGGAGACCCGAGCAATTGCTTGCTTTTTTTTGTCAATCTTTCAATAAAATAGTAATATTTTCTTCAATAGTGCAATTAATAAGAAAATAATTTTATCCTTACGTAATATCACCACATTGAGCATGCTTGATGACAGGATACAAAGCTGTGTATTGAAAGGTCGAGCGATTGATAAAAAATACGAAACGATTGTTGTAGAAACATATGGCTATTGATAAAAAAGACCGGGACATTCTGCAACTTTTACAGGCCAATGCCAGCTTGTCCTTAGCCGAGGTTGCGAGTGCAGTGAATTTGACCCAGACGCCTTGCTGGAGACGCATTCAAAAACTACAAGCCGATGGCGTCATTCAAAAACAGGTTGCTCTATGTGATGCCAAAAAGCTCAATCTGGGGCTCACCACGTTTGTGACCATTCGTACCAGTCAGCACAACGAGCAATGGATGCAACGGTTTGTCGCGGGTGCGACGAGCATCCCAGAGATTGTCGAAATTTATCGGCTGAGCGGCAACGGCGACTATTTACTAAAAATCGTCATACCCGATATCAGTCGCTATGACAGTGTCTACAAGCGGCTGATCCGCACGGTAGATTTGCTCGATGTCAGCTCAGCCTTCGTGATGGAAACGATCAAGTGCACCACAGCTCTACCACTCGACTACGCTGAGTAGCGTCGCACAGCCCCACCAAAGACCACTAGACTCGGTCGATTCTTTAGCGTGGCGCAGTGCGTCTTGTCAAGAATCGATTTCAAGAGCAGCCGACTCAGACACCCAAGCTTGCACCAGCGTGTAGGTCACTGCGAGGGCAACGGGCCCAACAAAAATACCAATCAAACCAAAGCTCAACAAGCCGCCGATGACGCCGGCAAAGATCAACAGCAATGGCAAATCTGCACCGCGTTTAATCAGCATCGGGCGCAAGAAATTATCAATGCTAGCAACGATCAGGCTCCAGACCAATAAGAACATTGCCCAACCAGTGTCGCCTTGCCAAAACATCCAACCAACAGCCGGGAAAAGCACCAGACTGGGACCAATTTGTGCAATACAAAGCATCAACATCACTGCCGAGAGTATTGCCGCAAAAGGCACGCCTGCGATCACCAGGCCAACACCACCCAGTACGGTTTGTACCACTGCAGTCACGCCAACACCCAAGGCAACGGCTCGAATGGCTTGTCCTGCCAGCACCATGGCATCCTCGCCGCGCTTGCCAGCCAGGCGTCGGCCAAAGCTACGAATCATTTTGGCCGCCTCTTCACCAGACGAATACAAAATCGCCGAGATCGTGACCACGAGTAAGAACTGAATCAACATTCCGCCCAAACCACCAAACTGAGACAAGACCCACTTACCGGTTGAAGCCGCATAAGGCGCGACGTGGTCCATGAAGCCTGCAGCGCCGCCCGCTATGAGATCAATCCAGGCAGTGTTGATTTTTTCACCAACAAACGGAATATGTTCGACCCAGTCGGGCAGTGCTGGCAAGCCGTTGCTGGCCAGGCTTTTGCCCAACACCAAAAACTGATCTGACTTCTGTGTAATGGTGCTAATCGCCCACCAAAGCGGCGCAACCAAGAGCAACAACATACCCACAGACATGACCATGACGGCGGGTACTCGTCGCCCACCAAAGATCTTCTCTAAAGATCTCAGCCAAGGCCAGGTGGCCACCACAAGCATGGTCGACCAAACCGTAGCCGCCAGAAAGGGTCGCAGCACCCATAGCGATAACGCAAGCAATCCGACAATAAAAAGGACGGCAAGCGTATTACGGGTTAAATCGTGATGCATAAGTGTCTCTCCGACCTTGAGCTCTTGTTATTGTAAATTGAAGTCATGACCAATTCGTGTCATTGCTCAAACCATACACTAGGCTTGAACTCATGTAGGGTCTAACGCTTTAATATTTGCCTCAAATGCCCGCAGGCGTTTAAACACAGACATCAACTCGACCATCGAGGCCCAGTTACGCACTAAAACCTGAAAAGACGTTTGAATACGCTCGAACGAGCGTATTGTCTGCGCAAACATACCTAAGGTCAGCGTACCAGCAATCACTGTCGGACCCAATACCAAAAACGGCACCACGATCCCAAATTGCAAGTATGTCAGCTTAGCGGCATCAAAGTACAAATAGTGAAAAAACAAACGGTGGTAGCTTTTCTTAAGCACACTAAATAACTGCTTGACCACCGACGTCGAGGCGCGCTGGGTATCGTCTTCAGCGTACACCAACTCTTTGCGATAGGCCGCCTCAGCCTTTTGATTGTCGAACTCTAGTCCGGGCAATTTAATTCCGACCAAGGCCAGGATCACGGTACCTGCCAAAGCGTACGCGATCGCGGCATACACCAACGCATGGTCCACCTGACCAAAAAATGGAATGTAGTGAACGTTCTTTGAGATCACCCAAAGAATCGGTAAAAACGCCAACAAGGTCAAAATCGCTTCAACGACGCTTGCACCAATCAACTCAAATGTCGCAGCAAAGCGCTTGGTATCCTCTTGCACCCGCTGGCTCGCGCCTTCGACTGCTCTGAGCGCGGGCCAATGCAACATGTAATAGTCGTTCATGGCTTGCCGCCACCTGAAGACCCAGTGCTTAATATAAAAACCTAACGCAACAACAAGCACCACGTACAACAGCACCAGTTTCGTCAACGCCCAAACGATCGACTCGAAGGCGGCTAATTCAACCGAACCAGGCTGCGACAAGCTCCGTTGCATGACATCAAACAACTCGCCAATCCCAGAGTTCAGGGCAACATCAATTTGTACTTGACCAGCGATCCCTGACACGATCAACACAACGCCCGGCCATGCCCAGAGCAAATATCGTCTTGACAGAAAAAAAGACTTGAACATGGCGATTTTCCTGTTTAGATATTCGCCGCGAACAGCACTATTTAAGTTGGCCGTGACACTGTTTGTATTTTTTACCGCTTCCGCAGGGACAAGGCTCGTTGCGACCCACCTTGGGCATCATGTTGCGAACCGTGCCTGGATGCTCTGACGCAGGAGCTGGGACTGCTGCTGACTGCTCACCACCCTCTTGATATTCTGAGTGCTGATATTCAATCTGTTGGTTTTGTGCTGCTAATGCAACGGCCTCTTCGGCCTGCTGAACTTCTTCGGCTGATTGAATGCGTACGGTCATCAAGACTTTAATCGCATCATCCCGCACGCGATCGAGCATGTCCGAAAACAGTTCAAACGCCTCGCGCTTGTACTCTTGCTTGGGATTTTTTTGGGCATACCCGCGCAGATGAATACCTTGACGCAAGTGATCGAGAGCGGACAGATGCTCGCGCCACTGAGAATCAATGACTTGCAGCATAATCGAGCGCTCAAAGTTTGCCCACGATTCTGCGCCAACGATTTCGACCTTTTGTTGATAAGCTTGGCGAGCCGCCGTCAGCACGTGCTCAAGCACATCTTCATCGGTGAAACTCTTTGACTGCTTGATCAATTCGCTCAGCGGGACACTCAATTGCCAATCTGACTCAAGCGAGAGCTGCAAGGCAGCGATATCCCACTGCTCTTCGACTGAATTCTCTGGCACAAACTTGTACACAACATCGGTAAAGGTGCCATCACGCAAGCTATCAACCGTTTCGGTGATGACTTGAGCCTCTAGCACCTCATTACGTTGCGAATACAGCACTTTACGCTGATCATTCGCAACGTCATCGTATTCAAGCAACTGCTTACGCACGTCAAAGTTGCGGCCTTCGACCTTGCGCTGTGCCGATTCGATTGAACGCGACACCATGCCCGCTTCGATCGGTTCACCCTCAGGCAGCTTCAGCCTTTCCATGATCGAGCGCACGCGGTCGCCCGCGAAGATGCGCATGAGCGGATCTTCGAGAGACAAATAGAATCGCGACGAACCGGGGTCACCCTGGCGCCCCGCACGACCACGCAACTGGTTATCAATACGCCGTGACTCGTGACGCTCGGTTCCGATAATGCGCAAGCCACCCGCTGCTTTGACACGATCATTCAATGGTTGCCACTCGTGGCGGATCTTTTCGATCTGTACCAATTTTTCAGCGTCTGAAAGCTCAGTCTTTGCGCGAATCAGTTCAACTTGTTTTTCGATGCTACCGCCCAGCACAATATCGGTGCCGCGACCCGCCATATTGGTTGCGATCGTAATGTGACCGGGCCTGCCGGCCTCGGCCACGATCTCAGCTTCGCGCGCGTGTTGCTTCGCGTTGAGCACTTCGTGCACAAGCTTCGCCTGATCAAGAAGACCCGACAATAACTCAGAGTTTTCGATACTCGTGGTACCGACCAAAACGGGTTGCCCGCGCTCTTGGCAATCGCGAATATCGGCCAAGATTGCCTTAAATTTTTCAGGCGCTGACTTAAAGATCTGGTCGTTTTGATCGGCACGCACCATCGGACGATTAGTCGGCACGATCACTGTTTGTAGACCGTAAATCTCTTGAAACTCATAGGCCTCGGTGTCAGCCGTGCCGGTCATCCCTGCAAGCTTTTCGTACATCCTAAAAAAGTTCTGAAACGTAATCGAAGCAAGCGTTTGGTTTTCAAGCTGGATCTTGACGCCCTCTTTGGCCTCAACCGCCTGGTGCAAACCATCAGACCAACGACGCCCGACCATCATGCGACCGGTAAATTCATCAACGATGACAACTTCGTCGTCTTGCACAACATAGTGCTGATCGCGAAAGAACAGGGTATGGCCACGCAATGCCGCCATTAAATGATGCATCAACGCAATATTGCGAGGCTCGTACAAAGACTGACCTTCTGGCAATAACTGCAGGCGCGTCAGGATACCTTCAGATTTTTCATGCCCAGCCTCTGAGAGATAAACCGTGTGATTTTTTTCATCAACCCAGTAGTCGCCCTCTGGCTCAGGCTCAGTTGGTTTTGGCTCTGTGGTCATGCGCGTGAGCAACGCAGGGACCGCGTTCATCCGTACATACAATTCTGTGTGATCTTCGGCCTGCCCAGAAATGATCAGGGGCGTCCGAGCCTCATCGATCAAAATTGAATCGACCTCGTCGACGATGGCAAAAACTAGTGAACGCTGCCGCCTGTCTTCAACGCGGTGTTCCATGTTGTCGCGTAAGTAATCAAAGCCGAACTCATTGTTTGTGCCGTAGGTAATATCAGCACGATAGGCTTGGATTTTTTCGGCATTATCTTGCTGAGGGACAACCACCCCGACCGTCAACCCCAGAAAACCATACAAGCGGCCCATCCACTGGGCATCCCGCCTTGCCAAGTAGTCGTTGACGGTCACAACATGCACGCCGCGCCCCTGCAGGGCGTTGAGATAGACCGGCAAAGTCGCCATCAAGGTCTTGCCTTCGCCGGTACGCATTTCGGCAATTTGGCCATGGTGTAAAACCATTCCGCCTAACAGTTGCACGTCGAAATGCCGCATACCAAACACACGAACGCCTGCTTCGCGAACGACAGCAAAGGCCTCGGGTAATAATTGATCTAAGGTTTCACCGGCAACCAGCCTCTCTTTAAAGGTGGCGGTTTTAGCCTGCAGTTGCTCGTCAGACAGGGCCTGCATTTGAGGCTCGAGAGCATTAATCTGGACAACATGGCGGCGTAGCTGCTTGAGCAACCGATCATTGCTACTACCAAAGATTTTTTTAAGTAGTGAAAACATACGTGTCAGACCCACACAGACCCGTGCAAACTACACACCGGTCAGCGCCTATAAGAGTTAAGGCAAATTGCTGCCAGTAAGCCTCGCAGTTTAACGCAGGCGGGGCTTTCCCGTTAGCGCGCCGACTTAATCACACCCTGACGCGCGACGCCACCCCCAACATTAGTGGTTGGGTCAGCGTAAGGCGTCGATTGGGGCCGAAGCAGGCCGGTTCGGGCTGCCAGTCAAGTAGATCCTCGGATCTATGGGCTTGTCGTGCTGCCGAACTTCAAAGTGCAAATGCGGGCCCGTCGACAGCCCAGTCGAACCCACGCGCGCGATCATTTGCCCTCTCACCACCAGGTCGCCTTTTTTTACCAAAAGTACCTTGGCATGGGCATAGCGAGTGAGCAGACCTTCTCCGTGATCAATTTCGATCAAATTGCCAAAGCTACTTTGACTGGCGGCGGTGCGCACGACCCCCCCTGAGGCTGCCAAAATCGGGGTACCAGACGGCGCTGCAAAGTCTAACCCCTCGTGCAAACTCGGCTCTGCATGAAACGGATGCAGGCGCCAGCCGTAAGCTGAACTTAGCTGCGAAACAGAGGCAATCGGCATCGCAGTTGGCTTTCTGGCGACCCTTGCTGCATGCTTTGTCAGCGTCAGATCCAGCAACATAAATTGTTCAGTTTTTTTGACCATGGTTGCCTGAAGGGCACGAAGTTGTTGCTCTACGCGCGCGCCCAGCTTTGGGGGAGCCTCCGGTTTTAGCCTAACCATATCGTCATTCTCGGATACGATTTGTAGGTCGGTTGCAGACAGACCAGCCAGCCCGGCAACCCGCCGGCTGATTGCATCGAGCCGCTGATAGTTGGCTTGTAAGACACCAAGCTGCCTCAATAGCGAGTCAAACGACTGTTTGTCAGCATACGAGACCTCTAAGGGGGCACTCGCACGCTGACCAGCAACTCCCGAGCGCCCAGCGTAAGTTGGCTCAAAGACACGTTGCAGGCAGGCGCCAGCGTATAAAGCAGTTACAAGCAAGGCAATGCCACAAAGCAGACTTCGGCTTAAGCTGAGCGAAAAAATGCCGTGTGCGACCCGCTCGCGAGGCATAATAACGACCTTCATACAAATCCCTATCTTTTATGGTTACGATTCCTCGCAGGCCGTCTAGCAACCCCACAAAGGGGGCGCACCTGATTGGATGGCTTGGTCAAGATGCTCAGGCGGCAAGTGTGCTTGCAACGGCTCAACTGCACCTCAAATTGCGAGCAGTTGTTGAGCAGGCTTTGCCCGCGACCATGCGCGGAGCCTTTGATGTTTTAAAAATCGAACAAAGTACACTGACCCTGATGGTGTCAAGTGCAGCCTTTGCCGCGAAATTTCGTCAACTGGCGCCAAGAGTGACTACTCACATACAGGCAGCAGGCTGGAATCTTGTAGACATCAAACTCCGGGTGCAGGGTGGGCTTGGGATTCCGGTCGCAGCCCAACCTCCAAGAGAGGCGCGAGCGCTCGACCAACAAGACTTAAAAACGTTTGAAGCGTTGAACCAGCAGTTACGACCTGGACCGCTAGCCGATGCTGTCGCCCGGCTGTTAGCGCATCATCAACCGGTTCAACCGCAAGGGCTCAGGCCAGCTTCCACTCGTGACGAAACGCCAAAGGAGCCTGGGCCGCAGACTCGTAGCTGATGATTTCAAAGGCCTCTGGCTGAGCCAACAGCTTGAGCGCAAGCTGATTATTTAGGGCGTGTCCAGACTTGCAGGCCACATAGCGTGCTACCAAAGGCTTACCAATCAAGTACAGATCGCCAACAGCATCCAGAATCTTATGTTTGACGAACTCGTCGTCGTAACGCAATCCATCTGAATTTAAAACACGGTATTCATCCATCACGATAGCGTTATCAAAGCTACCACCGCGCGCCAGACCGGCTGAACGCAAGGCCTCAACCTCATTGACAAAGCCAAAGGTGCGCGCCCGAGCAATTTGCTTAACGTAAGAGTCGGTTGCAAAGTCGATTTCTGCAAAGCTCGCGGTCGAATCGATCGCGGGATGACGAAAATCAATTGAAAACGCCACTGCAAAACCCTCGTGCGGTTCAAGCCGAGCCCATTTGGCCTCTGCGCCTTCGCCCTCACGCACTTCGATAGGCGTTAAAACTCGTAAAAACTGTTTTGGACTGGCTTGCTCTTGGATTCCGGCTGAACGCAACAGATAAACGAAAGTTGCAGCGCTGCCATCCATGATAGGGACTTCTTCGGCAGTTAGATCCACGTGCAAATTGTCTATGCCCAGCCCAGCAAGGGCTGACATCAGATGCTCAACTGTCGACACCCTTGCTTGACCATTAGACAGGACCGAAGCCATTCGCGTGTCTTTAACCATCGCCGCCTGAGCGGGCAAGTCAACAACCTCTGGCAAATCGATTCGATGGAAGACGATTCCGGTGTCTGGTGCGGCTGGGCGCAACGTCAGCTCAACCCGCCGACCTGAATGCAGGCCAACCCCAGTGGTTTTAACTAGCTGCTTGATGGTGCGTTGACGAAACATAGGGCCCAAAACTCTTAATCAAACTTATCTTATTGTAGCTCTTTTAACCAAGGCTGCACTAAAAAAACAGACAAGAACGCACCTGGATTGGGGAATCCAAGTGCGCAGCCAACCACTCCAACGGAGCAGCTGGCAGAGGGAGCGATGCAAGCGAACTAAATTAAGCGTCTTAACCGCCGTCTTTAGCCCACTCCAATCCTGACTTAATCAGCCTGACGGCGCAAAAACGCCGGTATATCGTAATGCTCCATGCCTGAAGTTTCGAGGGCACGAACCTGAGCCTGGGCATGCGCGCCGCGCCCCCGAATCACTGTTGGCGCACTGATTTCTGCGCCGTTAGCCACCGTCAGGCCGTCTGTCCCGTTACGCAAACCGACAGCGGTCTCGGGCATCTTTACCAACTTAGGCTTGGCGCGACCCAAGCCAGTTGCCACGACCGTGACGCGCAAATTATCGCCCATCGATTCGTCGTAAGCCGTACCGAAAATCACTGTGGCATCGGCCGAAGCGAAGCTCTGGATATGATCCATCACCGCGCGAGTCTCTTTCATTTTGAGCGAGCTGCTTGCGGTGATATTCACCAGCACACCGCGCACACCGTTCAAATCAACACCTTCAAGCAGTGGACAAGCGACCGCTTGCTCGGCTGCAATCTTGGCGCGATCGGGTCCGTTGGCAATCGCCGTACCCATCATGGCTTGGCCTTGCTCACCCATAATAGTTTTTACGTCTTGGAAGTCAACGTTCACATTACCTTCAACGTTGATAATCTCGGCAATCCCCGCGCATGCATTGTGCAAGACATCATCGGCGGCTTTAAAGCAGTCAGCCTGGGTGGCATCTTCGTCCATCAGCTCGTAGAGGTTCTCGTTGAGCACCACGATGAGCGAATGCACATGCTTTGAGAGCTCGTCGATACCTTCTTCAGACATTTTCATGCGCCGACTGCCTTCGAACGAAAAGGGCTTGGTCACCACACCTACGGTCAAAATACCAAGATCTTTTGCAACTTCGGCAACAATTGGGCCGGCCCCGGTACCCGTACCACCACCCATACCCGCCGTGATAAAGACCATATGCGCACCCGCAAGCGCCGAGCGAATTTCTTCGCGCGCCGATTCGGCCGCCGCACGGCCTTGATCAGGCCTGGCACCTGCACCGAGCCCTGAGCTACCCAACCGAATCTGCACGGGCGCATTGGTTGCCGCCAATGCTTGTGCATCGGTATTGCAACAAATGAAGTCGACCCCCTGCACACCCGCACGGATCATGTGCGAGACGGCATTACCGCCCGCACCGCCCACACCCACCACTTTAATAACAGTGGATTTTTTTGCGTTCTCTAACATTTCAAACATCATGATTGACTCCCTCAAGTCGTAACAACAAAACGTTTCTAAAAGTCCCCAACTACGTTATTTAGAAATCGTTTCAAACGCGCTGCCGATCATATCCGCACCGTGTTTGAAACGCCTCTCTAGCAGACCGGCAGCTTCAAATAATCCGCCCATCTGTTTGGCGTCAGATGACGCCAATTCAATGCATAAACCACTCCTTCATTCTAGTGAACACTGCCTTAAAGCTACCCGACTGCTGTGTGGCTTTACGACCTCGCAAGCGCTGCATACGCGCCTCACTTAACAAACCCATTACCGTTGAGAAACGAGGGTTGCGCATGACGTCTGCCAAGCTTCCCTGATATTCGGGCACCGCGACACGCACGGGTTTTAAGAAAATATCTTCGGCGAGTTCAACAATGCCAGGCAACAAAGCCGTGCCGCCCGTCAACACCACTCCCGAGGACAACAAATCCTCGTAGCCCGAGTCTCGAACCACACCCTGAACCAAGTCAAACAACTCAGCGACTCTAGGCTCGATGATCGCACCAAGGGTCTGGCGCTTGACCAAGCGCGGGGCGCGATCGCCCAAACCTGGAACCTCGACGGTGTCGTCGGGGCTGGCGAGCACTTCTTTCGCAACGCCATAACGCAATTTAATATCTTCGGCGTCTGGCGTAGGCGTACGCAACCCTTGCGCAATGTCGTTGGTAATTTGATCGCCCGCAATAGGCAACACTGCCGTGTGCCGAATCGCGCCCCCGGTGTAAATCGCGACATCGGTCGTGCCGCCACCAATATCGACGAGTACGACACCCAGATCTTTTTCGTCTAGCGTCAGGCAGGTTTGACTTGACGCCAAGGGCTGCAAAATCAAATCCTGCACTTCAAGCCCGCAGCGTCGCACACACTTCACAATATTTTGTGCGGCACTGACCGAACCCGTAACAATATGCACCTTGACCTCAAGGCGCAGACCACTCATTCCAATGGGCTCGCGAATATCCTCTTGTCCATCGACAATAAATTCTTGCGTCAAAATATGTAGCACTTGTTGGTCGGTCGGGATGTTCACCGCTTTTGCAGTCTCGATGACTCGCGCGACATCGGTAGCCGTCACCTCTTTGTCTTTGACCGCGACCATCCCACTTGAGTTAAAGCTTCGAATGTGACTGCCAGCAATTCCGGTATACACATCTCGAATTTTGCAATCAGCCATCAGCTCGGCTTCTTCTAGGGCACGCTGGATGGCAGTGACCGTCGCTTCGATATTCACCACAACACCTTTGCGCATACCGCTTGATTCATGCTGGCCTAAGCCTAGCACTTCAAAACGGCCCTCTGGCAATATCTCGGCCACCACAGCAACAACTTTGCTGGTGCCGATATCGAGAGCGACGATCAGATCCTTGATGTCACGGGTCATAGCGTTATCGTTTCTTTTTCGGTTGAGTCGGTTCGGGAAGGGCGGCGAGAGTGATAGCAAAGCCGTTGGGATAACGCAGGTCGGCATGCGTCACCGCACGCCCACCGGTTCGTTGATTGATCTGAGGCATCGCCTGTACAAAACGCTCGATCCCTTCCGAAAAGGGCAAGGCTCCGGGGATTCCACCTTGCGGATCGGCCGCCTCCGCGCCAGGATCGCGCGCCAGTGCCATGGTCATGCCATTTGAGAGCCTGACCTGCCAGGCCAAGCGATTGTTTAAAGACAATTCTTTGACTGTTAGTCCAAGCGGCGCAAACCAGCGCTCGATCTCTGCATAGCGAGACACCACCAAGCCTTCTTTGCCCTGCGGACCTTCGAACTGCGGCAAGTTCACATCGTCGTCCAGTTCGCCCTGGTTGGCGGTAAACACCTGCGCCCAGGTGTTGATCATTTGGTTTTCGTTCCAGAGCGCCAGCGGCTGGTGCTCTTCGACCGTGACTCGCAAAGTATTGGGCCAAATACGACGCACCGAGGCGGTTCTGACCCAGGGCACTGCCTCGAAAACGGTCTGTGCGTCTGATAAGCGGATAGTAAAAAAATTGCCAGTGAGTTTGGTCGCGATAGAGGCTTGAACGTTGTCGGGGGTCACATAGCGCAAACTGGTGCTGGATGTCGACTCGAGTTCGATCGCTCGCAAGCTGAACATCGGGCGCTGCATCACCCAATACACACACCCAGCGAGCACGGCCAACACCGCCATCACCGCCAGGGTGTTGGCAAGTCGGTTGATCGTACGCGCTTCGTTCCACACAATCGGCCTCGCTATCTTTGTTCGTCAGGAAGATGCCCAATCTTGCAACGGGCATCGTTCAAAATTTGCATGCACAACTCGGGGTAACTCATGCCAATCGCTTTCGCCGCCATGGGCACCAAAGAATGCCCAGTCATACCAGGCGAAGTATTGATCTCTAGCAACCAAGGCCGATTATTCTGATCCAGCATCAAATCGGCACGCCCCCAGCCTTCGCAGCCCAAGGCACGATAGGCCTTCACACTAATCTCTGCGATTTCAGTCGCCAACGCCTGATCGAGCGACGCAGGACACAAGTACTGAGTATCGTCTGAAAAATATTTGTGCTGATAATCATAGTTGCCTTGAGGAGCAACAATTTCGATGACTGGCAGCGCACGCGCGTCTTTCCCTCGGCCCAAGATCGCTACAGTCAATTCGCGCCCTACTACAAACTGCTCGGCCAGGACTACCTCGTCGTACTGCGCAGCCGCTTTGTAGGCCTGCGCCAATTCAGAGACTGCATTCGCCTTGACAATGCCTAGCGTCGAGCCCTCGTGAGGGGCTTTCATCATCAACGGCAACCCCAACGCAGCAGCCGCAGCAGCCACTTCGCTGGCATCCGTTAGCGCCCGGTACCCTGGAGTCGGTAACCCAGCCTCTAGCCAAACTCGCTTTGTCATCACCTTATCCATCGCAAGGCTCGACGCCATCGGGCCGCTGCCTGTGTACGGAATCCCTAGCAATTCAAGTGCCCCCTGCAACGTTCCGTCTTCGCCATAGCGCCCATGCAAGGCGATAAAGACCCGGTCGAACCGTTGGGCAGCCAGCTCTGCCAAACTACTTTGACCCGTATCAAACAAATGCGCGCCGACCCCCTGACCGCACAGAGCTGCGTGCACGCCCGTGCCGGACATTAGCGACACTTCACGCTCTGCTGAGCGACCACCGTACAACACGCCGACCTTGCCAAACGCCTGAGTCATATTGGCGCTCCTAATTGGTGGGGCACTTTACTAATTGAACCAGCCCCCATCACAATCACAATGTCACCGTCTTGCGCAAAATTTAAAATCGCTTCGGGCATGCCCGCAACGTCCTCAACAAATAAGGGCTCGACCTTACCCGCAACACGTACACCGCGCGCCAGAGCGCGCCCATCGGCAGCAACCAACGGCGGTTCGCCCGCCGCATAGACCTCAGTCAAAAGCACGGCATCGGCAGAGCTCAAGACACTGACGAAGTCTTCGAAGCAATCGCGGGTTCTGGTGTAGCGGTGGGGCTGAAACGCTAATACCACTCGACGATTAGGCCAAGCGCCTCGCGCAGCTGCCAACGTGGCCGCCATTTCAACCGGGTGATGACCATAATCATCCACCACCCTAAAGGTACCGCCCTTTGTAGCAATGAAATCACCAATTTGAGTAAAGCGGCGGCCAACTCCCCTAAATTCTGAAAGGCCTTGGGCAATAGCCACATCACTGACTCCAAGCTCTGTCGCCACTGCAATCGCCGCCAACGCATTCAACACATTATGAACACCCGGTAGATTCAAGCTGATCGCGAGTGGGCTGAGCTCACCCTCACGTGTTTCACGTCGCACTTCAAACTGCATACGTGTGCCAACCGCCTTGACATTTGTTGCTACCACTTGAGCGTCGGACGACAAACCATAGGTTGTGACTGGCCTAGAAATAAACGGAATAATTTCACGCACATTGGCGTCGTCGGCGCAAACAATCGCGCTGCCATAAAACGGTAGGCGCTGCGTAAACTCGACGAAGGCACCTTTAAGCTTTGCAAGATCATGCCCATAGGTATCCATGTGATCTGCATCGATATTTGTGATGATGGCCATCACCGGAAGCAAGTTCAAAAACGATGCATCGGATTCGTCTGCTTCGACAACGATGAAGTCGCCCTGCCCTAGCCCTGCGTTCGCTCCGGCGGAGGTCAGTCGACCACCGATCACAAAGGTTGGATCAAGCCCGCCAGCCGCTAACACGCTGGCCACAAGACTAGTGGTCGTTGTTTTGCCATGAGTACCCGCAACGGCGATTCCTCTTTTGAGGCGCATCAGTTCAGCCAACATCACGGCACGAGGCACCACGGGGATTCTCGCCTGACGCGCAGCAATCACCTCGGGATTATTGTTGGCAACAGCCGTCGAGGTCACAAGCGCATCAGCGCCCGCAATATTCTCGGCCTGATGGCCGAGTTCAATACGTGCGCCCAAACTCGCTAGGCGCTGTGTCGCTGCAGAGTCCGCCAAGTCCGATCCTGAAATGCGATACCCTAAGTTCAGCAACACCTCAGCAATGCCGCTCATCCCAGAGCCACCAATGCCAACAAAATGAATATGTTCAATGCGGTGTTTCATGCTGACACCCCCGCAAGCTCTTCGCAAATATCCGCAATACGCTGCGCCGCCTGAGGGCGCGCATGGACTCTTGCACGCTGCGCCACACCGCTCAGTTCTGAGCGGTTACGTGAAAGCAGCCACTGGCTGAGTGTTTCAGGTGTTAACTCTTTTTGCTGAATCATCCACGCGGCCATATCTTGACTTAAAAACCGGGCGTTAGCCGACTGATGATCGTCCACCGCATGGGGGTAAGGGACAAATAGTGCCGCGACACCAGCCGCGGCGACCTCGGCAACCGTCATCGCACCAGCTCGGCAAATCAATAAATCAGCCTCAGAGAGCGCCTCTGCAATGTCTTCAATGAACGGCACACAGCGGGCGTGAACACCTGCCTTCGCGTACGCTGCCAACAAAGTGTCTAGGTGCTGCATGCCAGCTTGATGGGTCACGTTGGGACGCTGCTCTAATGGAATCTTGGCCAAGGCCTGGGGAAGCAGCGCATTAAGCGCCGTTGCGCCTAAACTGCCACCAAGCACTAACACTTGCAGGGGCCCTGAGCGATGCTGGTACCTGGTCCGAGGCTCGGCCAAAGCGGCGACATCTTGCCTAACCGGATTGCCCACGACCTCGGCCTGCGCCAAAGCTTTTGGAAAACCAGCCAAGACCCGCTGCGCGATACGTGCCAACCAGCGGTTCGCCATTCCGGCAATTGCATTTTGTTCATGCAGCACCAACGGCGTGGCGCGTAAGGCACTGACAACACCGCCAGGAAACGCCACATACCCACCCATCCCAAGCACAACATTCGGGCGAATGCTTGAGAACTGTTGCCACGCCTGCGCCAAAGCTCGTAACAATAAAAACGGCGCTTGCAGCTTTGCCAATACGCCCTTGCCACGAAAGCCTGCAAAGCGTACGGCGGCAAGTGTGTAGCCCGCAGCGGGCACCAGTTTGCCCTCCATGTTGTCGGGGTTACCCAACCAACGAACCGTCCAGCCACGCGCCCGCAAGACTTCGGCAACTGCCAGTCCGGGCATAATGTGCCCGCCGGTGCCACCTGCCATGATCAACACCACAGGAGAACGCGCGCTCATGAGCGGACCCCACGCATCATGTTGCGATTTTCAAAATCAACTCTCAACACCAGCGCGATCGCGCACAGGTTCATCACAATACCCGTACCACCGTAACTCACGAGCGGCAAGGTCAACCCTTTGGTCGGCAGCAGGCCCAGGCACACAC
>JBAWWV010000030.1:0-21395 GCA_037146575.1 Alcaligenaceae bacterium
AAAAGGAACACTCCATGACCGCCTTACCGAGCTACGAAACGATTGCCACAGAAGTAATCGGCGCTCACGTCTTAAAAGTCACGATCAATCGCCCGCAAGTGGGCAATGCCGTCAACACCCAAATGGGCCACGACATGCTTGATCTCTGGAACCGTCTCACCGAGGATGCGGGTGATATTCGCTGCGTCGTGCTGACCGGAGCGGGCGAAAAAATATTTTGTGCCGGTGGCGATTTGAAAGAACGTAACGGCATGACGAAAAAGCAATGGACCCTGCAACACGAACTCTTTGAGCGCATGTTCTGGACCTTGGTGGATTTGCCCGTACCCGTGATTGCAGCAGTCAACGGACACGCCTACGCAGGTGGTCTTGAAATGGCCTTATCGTGCGACTTTATTTATGCCAGCAACGCAGCACGCTTTGCCCTGACCGAAGTCACGTTGGGCATCATGCCTGGCGCGGGTGGTACACAAAACTTGCCACGCGCAATTGGTGAGCGTCGCGCCAAAGAAATTCTGATGACAGGCAAGCCTTTTAACGCGCAACAGGCCAGCGAGTATGGCTTGGTCAATGCCGTGCTTGAACCAGCTGATGTGTTGCCTCGTGCGCTTGAAACAGCTGAAGCGATTGCCAGCAATGCTCCACTGTCGGTTCGTCAAATTAAAAAATCAGTACGCTACGGTGGCCAAATGGAATTACGCACGGCCTTCAGATTTGAGATTGAAGCCTACAACCATTTGATCGGCACTGAAGATCGCATGGAGGGCATCGCAGCCTTTAATGAAAAGCGTAAAGCGAATTTCAAAGGGTGTTAAGCGAATGAAAGGTGGTGCTGCGAAGGCAGCGCCCGAACGCGCTCAACCGCACGGCGACAGTACAACAGTACAGATAAGCAAATAATAATTTTGATACGGAGCACTTAACATGACTCAAACAAACCACTCACTGACGATCGATACCGGTTTGGATTACCCCGAAATTCGCGAAGGCGTTAAGCGCGTTTGTGCGGATTTTCCTGGATCATACTGGCGTGGCCTGGAAGAAAAACTCGCCTATCCCACAGAGTTTGTGCAAGCCCTCACCGCCTCAGGTTACTTGGGCGCTCTGATCCCCGAAGAATACGGTGGCAGCGGTATGCCGTTACGCGCAGCGATGGTGATTCTTGAAACGATTCATGAATCGGGCTGTAATGCCGGCGCCTGTCATGCACAGATGTACACCATGGGTACAGTGATGCGTCACGGCAGCGAGGCGCAAAAGAAAAAATATCTGCCCGATATCGCCGCTGGCAAAGTACGCCTACAGGCCTTTGGCGTCACCGAACCCACTACCGGTACAGATACCACCAAGCTTAAAACACGCGCTGAACGGCAAGGCGATCACTACGTGATCAACGGTCAAAAGGTTTGGACTTCGCGTGCCTTGCACTCTGATTTGATGCTGCTGTTGGCGCGTACCACACCCATCGATCAATGCAAAAAGAAAAGCGATGGTCTCTCAGTATTTTTGTTAGATATTCGCGACGGCTTGGGCAAAGGTCTTGAGATTCGCCCGCTTAAGGCGATGATCAACCATCACGCCACCGAAGTCTTTTTTGATAATTTGAAGATACCGGCTGACAACCTGATTGGTGAAGAAGGCAAAGGCTTTAAATATATTCTGGATGGCATGAACGCCGAGCGTATCTTGGTGTCTGCTGAAGCGATTGGCGACGCGCGCTGGTTTACCAAAACAGCCGTCGCCTACGTCAACGAGCGTCGTGTCTTTGATCGCCCAATTGGTCAAAATCAGGCCGTGCAGTTTCCGATTGCGCGCGCGCATGCTGAGACCGATGCGGCTGACTTAGTCTTACGTCGCGCAGCCGCTTTGTTTGATGCGGGCCTGCCTTGCGGCGATGACGCCAACATGGGCAAACTGCTCGCCTCGGATGCCACCTGGCACGCAGCAGAAGCGTGTTTACAGTGTCATGGCGGTTTTGGCTATGCCAAAGAGTATGACGTTGAACGCAAATGGCGTGAAACCCGTCTGTTTCAGATCGCCCCTATTTCTACCAACTTAGTGCTTTCGTACATCGGCGAGCACATGTTGGGTATGCCTCGATCATTTTAAAAAACAATTACAACAAAGAGACAAACATGACTGGATTAACCCAAGCCCTCGCCGCCTTTGTGTCAAAGCCAACGTTTGGCAACAATGAACAAGGCGCACTCGCCGTTGCTAAAACGGGTTTTATGGATACGATCGCCACCATGATGGCCGGCCACAACGAGCCGGTGGTCAACATCGTTCGTCAATTTTTGGCCAACACCACAACGCCCGCTGAAGCACCTGTTCCTTTTTTAGGGACAATGCATCCCGCGGCTCAAGCAGCCTTTATTACTGCGGTGGCTGGCCATGCGCTCGACTACGACGATGTTGCCTTATCCGGGCACCCAAGCACAGCCTTGGTCCCAGCCATTTTGGCAGAGGGCTATGTGCTTAACAGTTCAGGGCTCGACGCGTTACGCGCCTATGTCGTGGGCTACGAAGTTTGGGCAGAACTCGTCAGCCGCGAAACTGATCAGTATCATTTAAAAGGCTGGCACCCAACGGGTGTGTTTGGCGCAGTGGGCGCGGCTGCCGCAGTGGCTTATCTACGCCGCTTAAATGAGGCTGACACGCGCCAGGCCTTAGCCATTTCAGCCAGCCTGGCCAGCGGGCTGGTCGCCAACTTTGGCACAATGACAAAGCCCTTTCATGCAGGCCGAGCTGCAGCACACGGCATCGAGGCAGTACGTTTGTCAATGCTAGGCATGACCTCAGCGGCCGATGTGTTTGAACACCCTGCGGGCTATCTCAATGCCCTTTCCAAGGCTGGACGCGTGGATCGTACTCGCCCCGCCGACACGTTAGGCAAGACGCTCCGCATTTTAGAGACTGGGCTATCGATCAAGCGCTATCCAGTGTGCTACTCATCACACAGAACCATCGATGGCGTTTTAAAGATTGTTGAAGCAGAAAATCTTCAACCAAAGGATATCAAGCAGGTACACATCACCACTGGCGTTGCGCAAGCCTCGATGCTTAGAAATCATTATCCTGTAACTGGACTCGAGGCGAAATTTAGCGCTGAGTTCGCAGTGGCTTCGGCGATTGTTGCCCGTGATGTTGGTTTGGCTCAGCTCACCGACTCGTTTGCCACTCGTGCAGACGTCTCGGGTCTGTTTAGCAAAGTCTCTCTCGAAACCGTAGATACCGTTTGCCCACTCGACCCAGCCTTTGCACTCACCGATCGCGTCACCATCGAAACCAATGATGGCCGTAAATTTGATTCAGGCGATATCCGCTTTCCGTTAGGCAACGCCTTGAATCCAATTGATGCGGCTGGGCTGAAACGCAAGTTTTTGGATTGTCTTGAAACGGGCAAGGCTGCGAACAGTGCAATCAAGGGTGCGGATATTGCCCTTTATGATCGCATTGCCACGTTAGAATCTTTACCGAGTATCCGACAGCTATTCAAATAACCGCCCAAGCCGCCGCGTCGCCCTAAGAAGCTGGCGGCTCTTGGCCCCACACAGGCCGTTTGCCCCAGCATGAGTTACAGCGTTGTTTGGTTTAAACGTGATCTGCGGCTCAGTGACCATGCCGCACTGACTCAAGCGCTTGGTCGCGGACCAGTACTCTGTCTATATATCGTTGAGCCCTCTTTGTGGCGCAGCGCTGACGCTGCGACCCAGCACTATCACTTTTTGCTTGAAAGCCTGCGCGACTTGTATTTTGAGTTCAAACGCCGCGGCGGACGACTGCATGTGGTCTGTGGCGAAGCCGTCGAGGTGCTCGATAAGATATATGCACTCCAACCTTTCCACACTCTGTATTCGCACCAAGAAACCGGTAACACGCTGTCATATACACGCGATCGTGCCGTTGCGCGTTGGTGTCGTATGCACGCGCTGCCCTGGCAGCAAAGCCAGCACTTTGGGGTCACGCGCGGGCTAAAGGATCGCGACCTCTGGAAAGATCTTTGGGATCAGCACGTCGGGCAACCCTGCCTGCCTGCGCCGGCTGCGATCCCTTGTGTCGCCTTGCCGTGGTCAGAGCCCGCCCTGCCTACGGCCGCTGCACTCGGCCTAGATACCGCTGAGCCGGCGCAACGTCAACGTGGAGGACGCACGCTCGCGCTAGACGTCTTGAACAGTTTTTTAAACGACCGTAGTCAGCAATACCGTGGAGGGATTTCGTCGCCCCTGTCGGCGCCGACCGCCTGTTCGCGTCTGTCGGCGTATTTAACCTTTGGTTGCTTGAGTCTGCGTGAGGTCGTACAAGCCACCACGCTGCAACTCAAGGCCATGAGCCCTGCGCAAGCCTGGCATAAAAAAGGTTTAACGGCGTTTGTGAGCCGACTGTACTGGCACTGTCACTTTATTCAGAAACTTGAAAGTGAACCCGAGATTGAGTTTCAAAACATGCACCGAGGCTACGATGGCCTGCGTGAAAACGACTGGAATCCCGCGCACTTTGAAGCGCTTAAAGCGGGCAAAACAGGTTGGCCGATGGTCGACGCCTGCGTTGAGATGTTGCGCGAAACCGGCTGGTTGAATTTTAGAATGCGCGCAATGCTGGTGTCGACTTCCGCCTATCCTCTTTGGTTAGACTGGCGTCCGGTCGGGCATTGGTTGGCGCGTCAATTTTTAGATTATGAGCCAGGCATTCACTGGAGCCAGCTGCAGATGCAATCGGGCACCACGGGGATCAATATCCCGCGTATTTATAACCCGATCAAACAGGCACAAGATCACGACCCAAACGGCGTGTTTGTCAGACGCTGGCTGCCCGCTATGCGTCGCGTACCCGACACCTGGCTGCTTGAACCCTGGAAAATGCCTCACTCGCTGCAAGTGCAACACGGTGTGTATGTGGGCAAAGATCTGGGCTTGCCCGTGGTCGAACTTGAAGCGAGTACACGCACGGCCAAGCAAAAGCTCTATGCCGTCAGGGGGCAGCCGCAGGTACGTGCCGCCAAACGCGAGGTCGTGCAAAAACATGGCTCGCGCAAACGTGTAACAACCAGCAAACAAAAACATGTCTCCGCACCCGCGAGTCAACAACAGACTCTTGACTTCTGATGTCAAACGACTCTTCGATGCGCGGCGTCAGCAAAAGTAATCTGCCTAGTAAAAACTGCCTGAGCTGTCAGCGCCCATTTACGTGGCGCAAAAAGTGGGAACGCGACTGGGACAACGTCAAGTATTGCTCTGAACGATGCCGACGCACGGCGACTGGAAAAAAATCGTGACGGCGATTTATTGGTTTCGCAACGATCAAGTGGTAAGGCTGAGGAAAGCGGGTCTGACCGTCAACACGCATTGGCAGTCAAGTCTGCTAGCGCCACATGACTTGCCGTTTGCAATTGAACAGCTGCCATTCGTCTTTACCGATAACCTGAAGCTTGACTGGCGAGCCGGTGCAGCATGGTTTGAGGCACAGTTAATCGACTACGACGTCTATAGCAACCAAGGCAACTGGCTTTACATCGCGGGGCTTGGTACCGATCCGCGCGGTGGGCGCGCGATGCGAACAGACAAACAAGCGGCCGAACACGACCGCGATGAAACTTATAGAAAACAATGGGGCACGCTTTGACGACCTTAAGACTGATCCTAGGTGATCAACTCAACCCTGAGCATTCGTGGTTTTTAAAACCACGCGCTGATGTGGTGTTTGCTTTAATTGAAATGCGCCAAGAGACGGATTACGTGTTGCATCATGCACAAAAGGTAATTGCGATTTTTGCGGGGATGCGCGACCTGGCGCGTTTGCTGCAAACGCGCGGGCATCGGGTGCACTACCTGAGCATCGATGAGGCGACCAATCAGCAAAGCCTGACCACTAACCTTGATGCACTACTAGCCCAGTACGCCTGTACGCACTTTGAATATCAAGAGCCCGATGAATGGCGCCTTGACCAGCAACTTCAACATTACGCCCGTGCCAGCTCACTTCAGTGCAACATGGTGTCGAGCGAACATTTTTATACAACACGCTCAGAGGTTGCCACGCTGTTCGTTGGGCAAAAAGCCTGGCTCATGGAGCGCTTTTACCGTCAGATGCGTTCCAAACATAAAATTCTGATGCTCGACGCCAAGCGCCCCGTCGAAGGCAAATGGAACTTTGACCATGAAAACCGAAAGGCCTGGTCAGGCACCCCAGCCGAACCGGTAGACAAGCGTCCACGACATGACCACTCAACCCTTTGGGCAACCATTGAGACTGCAGGTGTCAGCACCTTTGGTGCGCCCAACGCCGCAGACTTTGCGTGGCCGCTGAACCGGGCCGAGGCCTTGGTTTGTTTAAAGGATTTTATTGAAGACGCCCTTCCTCATTTTGGTGATTTTCAAGATGCCTTAAGCACAAAGGGCTGGCGGCTGTTTCATTCACTTTTGTCCTTTGCGTTGAATACAAAAATGCTGAATCCGCGCGAGGTGGTCGAACGGGCACAACAAGCTTGGCTAGACAAAAAAATTTCGATCGCGACGGCCGAGGGCTTTATTCGTCAAATTTTAGGCTGGCGTGAATACATACGAGGTGTGTATTGGGGCAAGATGCCTGACTATGGCACGCAAAATTATTTTGCACAGAGCGCCGCATTGCCAAAATGGTTCTGGACTGGCAACACCAAAATGCGCTGCCTAGAGCAATCGCTTGGACAATCTTTAGAGCACGCTTACGCTCACCATATTCAACGCTTGATGGTGATTGGTAATTTTTCTTTGCTGGCCGGACTGAATCCAGACGAGGTGCACCAGTGGTATCTGGGTGTCTATATCGACGCCTTTGAATGGGTTGAGTTACCCAACACGCTGGGGATGAGCCAGTTTGCGGATGGTGGTGTGCTGGCCACCAAACCCTATGTGTCGAGCGCAGCGTATATTGACCGCCAAGGCGACTACTGCAAGGGCTGCTATTACGACAAAAAAAAACGCGAAGGCGAGCGCGCTTGCCCCTTCAATGCCTTGTATTGGGATTTTTTTGATCGTCACCGCACCAAGCTTGCAGACAATTTTCGATTAGCAATGGTGTACCGTAACTTAGACAAAATGGATGAACAAGCGCTTGACGCTTTACGCGCGCAGGCAAACAAGACGCGTTCTCAACTAGAGTCCTTATGATTTCCTGAGCAGGGATTTGTCAGACAGCTAAGCTCAGTTTGACTACACTAACTAGAGAGTCAAGTGGTTTGAGGTTCGCCCCCCCGAGCCACTCGATTGGATTGAGAATGGGCGTCGGCGATATCAGCGCCCGATTATTTGTGGTGGACTGCAATCATCAGCGATTCAAACCACTGATTGTTTTTGAATATCAACACTATATTTTTTGCGAACCCATTTATGCTTGAGCACTCGCCCGTCACCGTGTCTTTATCAGAGCTTTTGCCTCAGCTCAAGGCTAAAGGCTACGCGGTGCTTGATCCAACGACCGTTGCGCAATGGGCACACCATCCACTCGCTGAGCTCGCTGCGCTGATACCTGACTGGGAAGGCATGCCTGAAGATGCCTACCTAAAAGATGGTGGGCACTATCGCCTACGCCGCCACTCTTGCTTTGTTTTTGAAAATGACCAACTCGCGCTTGCGCCTGTACGCGCGCATTGGCAATCTTTATCCTACAACGCCTTGCATGGCGGCATGCAACGCTGGTTTGAACCCATGCACCCGCATACGATTCAACAAACCGTATGGATTGATTTATTGAGTGCCTTTGCGCGCACCGCGGATGCTCTTCACCATTCAACCCAGCCCGCCAGTACAGTCGCGCGCCGGTGCATTGAGGCGCATCAATTCAGAATCGATACCAAAGATGGCATTGGTCGCCCAACCCCTGAGGGTGCACATCGCGACGGAGTCGATTTAGTCGGCGTCTTTATGATCAATCGCCAGCATGTCAAAGGCGGTGAAACGCGAGTGTTCGATGCGAAAGGTACCTCGGGGCAGCGATTCACGTTGAGCGAATCTTGGTCATTACTGTTGTTAGACGATGCACGTGTGATTCATGAAACCACCCCGATTCAACCTGCTCAGCCTGGCGGCTATCGTGATACGTTGGTACTGACGTGTCGCGCCGGCAGCTTTCAGGGCGAGTAATCCTTTGCCGTCCCAACGTTCAGATTTTTTAATCGTGGGGGCAGGCATCGCCGCAGCCTCGACGGGCTATTGGCTTGCAAAACAAGGCAAGGTCACGCTGCTTGAGCGCGAGGCGCAACCCGGCTATCACTCTACCGGCCGTTCAGCGGCCTTGTTTATGGAAAGCTATGGCACGCCGCAAGTTCGTGCGCTGACCATGGCGAGTCGTGCATTTTTTATGCAACCGCCTGTGGGGTTTTCAGATCATCCCTTGGTATCGCCCCGTGGTGCGTTGATGGTGGCAGAGCATGGTCAAGCCAAGGCGCTTTCTGAGCATTGGGACATTTTACGCAGCGTCACCAAGCTGGCGCGACAGATGTCTGCGTCAGAGGTACTAGACATGGTGCCCGTGTTTCGCCCTGAAAAAATTCTAGGTGCGGTCTATGAACCCGAGGCCTATGACATGGATGTGCACAACATTCACCAAGGTTTTTTACGCGGGCTCAAACTCAGTGGCGGCGACCTTGTCTGCCAGGCCGAAGTCATCCGACTAGAACGTATGGCGGCAGACTGGCTGGTGCACACCGCCGATGGCAAGCTGTACCAAGCTGGCATTGTGCTCAATGCTGCAGGCGCCTGGGCTGATAAGGTCGGCGCACTTGCAGGTGCTCAGCCTTTGCATCTTGAACCTCGCCGGCGTTCTGCCATGATCTTTAACCCCCCAGCCACGCTGAACGTCGCGAAGTGGCCAATGGCCATCGGTGTCAACGAAGACTGGTACTTTAAACCCGACGCCGGCATGCTACTGGGCTCACCCGCGAATGCTGACCCTGTCGAGCCACAAGATGTGCAGCCCGAAGAGCTCGATATCGCGCTTGGCATTCATCGCATCCAAGAGATCACTACCCTGCAGATTCGTCGGCCCACGCGCACGTGGGCAGGGCTTAGATCTTTTGTGGCCGATGGCGATTTAGTCGGTGGTTTTGATGCCATTGCACCCAATTTTTTTTGGATTGCAGCGCAAGGCGGGTATGGGATTCAGACTTCGCCGGCGATGGGGCAAGCCTGTGCCGCCTTGGTGTGCAGCCAAACCTTACCCCAGGCCTTGCAAGCGTTTGGTTTGACACAAGAGATGCTCAGCCCTGCCCGCCTGCCATGAGGGGGCACGCCCCCTCATGTTTGACGCTGATTCAACGACTCGGGCTCAACGCGATACCGGCCCGATTGGCGAGTTACGCCATTTGCGTCACTTAAGCCTTTTGCGTTTTTGCTTTTTTTGCAGCCTTAGTGCTTTTGGCTTTTGAGGCCGTCTTTTTTGCTGCCGCCTTGCGCACTTTGACACCACCCCAATCTTCGACCACTTTACAAATTGACGTAAAGTCAGAATCAGGCCCATAGGTAGCGTTCGTCACCGCAAGCATCTGACGCACTGCCGCACCAACCACCATGGGTACGCCCATGGCCTCGGCTTCATCTACGCACAAACGGACGTCTTTGTAAGACAACGCTGTGGCAAAACCAAAGTCAAACGTCCCCGTCAAGATTGCACGCGGAAACTTATCTTGCGTGGCGCTATTACGACCCGAGCCGCTATTGATCACATCGAGCATCACTTGTGGGTCAAGGCCTGCTTTGACCCCCATGACCATGGCTTCTGAAGACACCGCCAAGGCTGCGCCCGCCAACAGGTTATTGGCGAGTTTCATGGTTTGGGCTTGACCTGCACCCTCACCCAAATGAAAGGTTTTACCAAAGGTTGCCAAGATGGGCGTTAGTTTGACGTATAGGGCTTTGGGGCACGAGACCATCACGGCCAGCGTGCCCGCTGCAGCGCCCGTGACGCCACCACTCACCGGTGCATCAACGTAGCTCACTTTATTGGCATTCAAGCCTTTGAATACGGCAACGGCAGTTTTAGGACCAATCGTTGAAAAATCGATCACGCATTTGACCTTTTTACCTTCGATCAAGCCGTCTTTACCCAACGCCACGGCGTTCACTATCTCAGGGTTAGGCAGGCTTAAAAAAATGGTCTCAGCACGGTTAGCGACATCGGCCGCTGACTTGGCTGCGGTGGCACCCTTTTTAACAAGTGCCTGCATTGCTTTTTGATCGCGGTCATAAATACAGACGTCGTATCCAGCTGCCAGTAAACGCACTGTCATCGGCCCACCCATGTGACCGGTGCCCACAAACCCTACAAGTTCTTTTGCCATGAGATGTCTCCGTTAAAGGCTATCGATGCGCTGCGCTAGATCAATATCACGGGATGATAAGCCACCAGCGTCGTGTGTGGTGAGCGTAATCGATACCCGGTTATAAACGTTTGACCACTCAGGGTGATGGTTGTGCTGCTCGGCTAGCAGCGCCACCCGAGTCATAAAACCAAAGGCCTCGTTGAAGTCGACAAACACCCAATCTCGCGTGATGCTGCCGCCACGCTCTGGCTGATAGCGCCATTGTGACAATCCAACCAGCAGACTCGCGATATCTTCAGGGGCAATTTTCTGTAGCACTTTAAGCCTCAGGTCGAAATCATTTATTTTTATAGATGATATTAGGCCAGAACAAAACAAGCAAGGTGACATCAGCCTTCGCGCAGTCGTTTCGTATCTGGCGCTTGTCGCGCTTACGTTTTTAAGCTGGATTCGCTGGGCAACCACAGCACGACAAAGGCCGTACAGGCAGCAAACCCGGCCATCACCAAGAGCATAGTCTCAAACCCCAAGCTTTTGACGGCGGGCCCTAACAACCAAACTGCAAATGAACTGATTCCAAGCGATACCGCCAGACGAATACCCGCTACGCGAGAGCGCGAACGATCGTCGACATAGCGCACAATCATGACATCAATGAAGGGTACGGCACCAAAAATAAACACCATGACGCCCAGTAACGCCGCAAACAACCACCATCCTTGCGCGTAGGCTGACAACACCAACAAAGGAATTTGCAACAGAACGATTCCCAGAAAAATCGGACGCACAGCAAAGTGATCAAGCAACTTACCCACGGCCACTTGCATGAGTGACGCTACGGCATAAATGATCGCCAGCAAAATGCCCAGTAACGCAGGATCAGACACAACGCCCTGAAACCGCTCGGACATCAGTTGACCATTACCGTTAGTGGTGAAATTAAACAGCACGCTACCTGTGGCCGCGCTAACAGTCATGACGGCAAGCACTCGCGCCAGCATCGCAGGTGTCAACGTCACTTTCGCACCGCCCTTGCGCTTGGCCGGAGCCTCAGCCTCAACAGGGCATGCAAGCGCAAACCATATGCCGCAAAGCACAGCCAACAACGCGGGAACTGCGAAGGCAGCACGCCAACCGATCCACTTAATTAGAAAACCCGTCAACATTGCGGCCAAGGCCAAGCCCAGGTTACCGGCCAGACCGTTCACACCAATCGCCAAGCCAGGATTGGCAGATTTTTGAACCAACATGGGAATGCCAACCGGATGATAGATCGAGGCAAAGGCTCCAACCATCGTCAGTGTGACTGCCATTTGCCAGGCATTTTGCGTGAGCGCGGTGAGCAAGGTTGACAGCCCGATCCCAACAAAAAATACTATCATCATGCGGCGACGCCCCCACAAATCACCTAGGCGACCTGAAGGAATTGAGCCCAAACCAAACAAGACGAAGGCACCAACACCGTAAGGCATGAGGTCTTCCCAACTTTGAAAACCAAACTCGCTGGCGATCACGCCCACTGCCGCTGCAAAAATCAGCAAGAACATGTGATCAAGGCCATGACCAATGTTGAGCAACAACCGAACAGAAAGCGAGTGATCTTGAGAGTTCATTTAGTAGTCACCTTGGGTGAAGACATCATTCAGTATAGTTTTGCGTCAGTTCAGCAGGCGATCAGGTCGGGGACTCTTGCAAAGTTAAGCGCGCCCAATAATTGAAGCCGTTAGCATCAGCTCTTCGAGCAGCGCTAGCGACACCGCGCCCGAGACCGAGTACGGATCAAGCTCGGGTTTTTCAGAATATTTCAAAACAATTGAGGTATTGAGCTTGGCCAGATTGACCTGTCCCATTGTCCAGCCACCAAAGCGGCGTTCGGTGATTTCTTGGTAATCAAGCAAGACAACATCTTTGTGTCGCTGATCGCGCACGATGTAACCATACAGATCATTGACCTGTGTGCGTCCGCCCTCGACGGCTTGCAGATACAGCCCGCCACCATAGCAAAGAATCCCTGTGATTCCGTTGGCGGCGTTGTACTTGCGTGCCGAATCTAAAATTGACTGCGTGGCAGAGCTTGACTCGGGGTCAAGCGCACGACTCACGTAAAGCAAACGAACTAACATATTTAATCCTCTCGACGAATCAGAGATAAAAACTCGCGACGCAAGTTTGCGTCTTTTAAAAATGCACCGCGCATCACAGAGTTAATCATGCGACTGTCTGGATCTTTGACACCTCGCCACGACATGCAGTAATGCGTGGCGTTCATCACCACAGCCAAACCGTCGGGCTGCGTTTTTTCTTGGATCAGGTCGGCCAATTGCACCACTGCCTCTTCTTGGATTTGGGGACGGCTCATAATCCAGTCGGCTAACCGCACATACTTTGAGAGCCCGATCACGTTCGTGTGTTCGTTGGGCATCACGCCGATCCAGACCTTACCCATCACCGGACAAAAATGGTGACTGCAAGCGCTGCGAACCGTAATCGGCCCAACGATCATTAATTCGTTCAAGTGTTCGACGTTTGGAAACTCGGTAATCTTCGGTTGCCCCGCATAGCGGCCACCGAACACCTCGTGCAAATACATTTTGGCCACGCGCCGTGCCGTGTCGTTGGTATTGTGATCGGCCTCAGTGTCAATCACCAAACTTTCAAGCACACCTTTCATTTTGGCTTCGACCTCATCAAGCAACAAGGCAAGCTCACCAGGTTGAATAAAGTCAGCAATATTATCGTTTGCATGAAAGCGTTTACGCGACTCTTTCAGGCGGTTGCGAATGACCACCGATACAGGCGTGCCTTTGTCTTGTTCTGAAGCGCTCATGCTCTTTAACTCTTAGTCTCAAGATTAACGGCTTATGTTACTCCGTTGCCCTTGGTCGTATTGCAATAACCATGAGGCGGCCGATTTTATTCCTAGCTTAACCGACCTTGTTCAAGGGGATGACGCTGTTACTCTGGAGCGAGCCCAACTGACCCGAACCGACAGTGCTTAAGGCATACCGCCTATGCGCTTCGGTCAAACCACCTTCGTGCTTAAGTTAAGCCGCTTTAGGTATGATGGCATGATCGTTCTCAGGAGGCTGTGTTGACTCAATCTATTTTTGGCATGCGCGGCATTGCCGTCGCCCCACATTCACTGGCAGCCGAATCGGCCGTTGCGGTCTTGCGCGAAGGGGGCAACGCCCTAGAGGCCATGATTGCGGCAGCGGCCACGATTGCAGTGGTTTATCCCCATATGAACTCGATTGGCGGAGACGGCTTTTGGGTAATTAACGGCCCGAACAACCGCCCCGGTGGCATCGATGCAAGCGGTCGCAGCGCTCAGAGCGCTTCGCGTGACTGGTACGCTTCGCGTGGCATCACCAGCAGCATCCCGTTTCGCGGAGGCGTTGCAGCCCTGACCGTAGCAGGCACCATCTCTGGCTGGGGTGCTGCGCACCAACTCTCCAAACAATGCTTAAACGGCAAACTACCGCTGTCGCGCTTGCTCTCAGATGCCACTTATTTTGCTAAAAACGGCATCGCGGTCACACAAAGCCAAGAAGCTTGCACTGCGTTAAAACAGGGTGAGCTTGAACCGCATAGCGGCTTTGCGAGTACTTTCTTGCCGCAAGGCACGGTGCCAGCCAAGGCTAGTATTTTTAAGCAACCCAAGCTCGCTGACACCCTTGCACTCATCGCAAAAGACGGTTGTGACACCTTTTATCGTGGCAAGCTAGCCAAGATGCTGGCGGCCGAACTCGCCGAAGTGGGTAGCCCGCTGACACTGGCAGATCTGAACGCCCATCGGGCCAGACTAGTCGACCCGCTGCACACCCAGATTGCGCGAAGCCAACTCTTTAATATGGTGCCCCCGTCACAGGGCCTGCTGTCTTTGCTGATTTTAGGGATTATGGATCGTATCCAAGGCTGGGACCAGGACCCAGAGGGTGCTGCCTTTATTCACACACAAGTTGAGGCCACGAAACTGGCATTCAGTATTCGGGATCAATATCTCACCGACCCGGCTTTCATGTCGATCGCGCCACAAGATTTGCTAACGAGCGCACGTATCGATGCTCTCGCCGCGAGACTGGACACAACACGCGCTGCGCCTTGGGGCCAAAAAACCTCGCCCGGCGATACGATCTGGATGGGTGTCATCGATCAGGCCGGCATCGCGGTGTCATTTATCCAAAGTATTTATCATGAGTTTGGCTCGGGGGTAGTCTTACCGACCTCTGGGGTGAACTGGCAGAATCGCGGCTGTAGTTTTTCACTGAACCCAGGCCACATCAATACCCTTGAACCAGGAAAAAAACCCTTTCACACTCTGAACCCTGCCCTCGCGCAACGAGCCGACGGTGGCATCATGGTGCACGGCGCCATGGGAGGCGATGGGCAACCGCAAACTCAAGCGACGATTTTTAACCGTGTCACGCGTTTTGGTGATGATCCGCAGCTTGCGATCGAACGACCACGTTGGCTACTAGGTCGCACCTGGGGGCAATCAAGCGATTCACTCAAGCTTGAAAGTCGCTTTAGCGCAAACACCATCGATCAACTCAGAGCGTTAGGCCATGACGTTGAAACGATTGGTGCCTGGGATGAAGGAGTCGGACACGCTGGGATGTTGATCCGCCATGCGAACGGCGTACTTGAGGGGGGCTTTGATCCACGCTCGAACGGGGCGGTGGCGTCGTTTTAGATCACAGCCACTTCTGCATAAATAACGCCTGACCCGTGGCTTCGCTCAGCGCATATTGTTGAAAACCAAAACGCGCATACGATTGCTGCGCCACGCTGTTGCCGCTCAAAACCTCGAGCGTCAGCTTGCAGCAGCCCAATTGCTGTGCGTGCTCTTCTAAGGCCTTGAGCAGGGCTTGCCCAACGCCTTTGCCCCGTTGAGCGGGGTCAACAGCGATGTCATGCACGTTCATCAAGGGCCGGGCCTTAAAGGTTGAGTAGCCGGGCATCGCATTGAGCAAGCCGATCGGCCGTTGCTCCAGCCAGGCCAACCAGCTAATCGCCCCCGGCACCCTTGCCAAATCATCACATAATCGGGCTTTGACCTCTGCGGCTAAGGGCTCGCCTCCACCCATCGGATCGCACGCGTACATATCAAGCACGCCAAGCAAAGCCAGGCGATCGGTGGGATCCAGATAATTCACTTTTTTAACCACAATGCTGCGCTGCATGAACACTCCGAACCAGAAAGTAACTGGGACAAGAACAACTAGAACAAGAACAACAAGAAACAAGGCCGGACTCAATGGTATAACAAGCGGCTAACGGTTTTTGACTAACAAGGATTCCGATGTCTGCACCTCTACCGCTTGAAGGACTACGCGTTATTGAGTTTACACACATGGTGATGGGGCCGACCTGTGGCATGATTTTGGGCGATCTAGGGGCCGAGGTCATCAAGGTCGAACCTCTGGCCGGCGACAACACCCGCAAATTGCTCGGCTCAGGAGCTGGTTTTTTTCCGATGTTCAATCGCAATAAAAAAAGCATCGCGATTGATGTCAAAAATCCACGCGGACGAGAAATCGTTTTAAAGCTACTCACTGACGCAGATGTGTTTAGCGAAAACTTTAAAAGCGGCACAATGGATAAATTGGGTTTTGGCTATGACGCCTTAAGCAAACTCAATCCCAAACTGATCTACGTGTCACACAAAGGTTTTTTACCTGGGCCTTACGATCATCGAACCGCGCTTGACGAAGTGGTACAGATGATGGGTGGGCTCGCGTATATGACAGGCCCCGAAGGTCAGCCGCTTCGCGCGGGCTCAAGTGTCAACGACATCATGGGCGGCATGTTTGGTGCGATCGGGGTGCTGGCATCGTTGCAACAACGTGCGCGCACCGGCCAAGGCCAGCAAGTCGCCAGCGCACTGTTTGAGAACAATGTGTTTTTAGTGGCGCAACATATGTTGCAGTATGCCGTGACCGGCAAGGCTGCAAACCCAATGCCAAATCGTATCAGCGCATGGGCTGTGTACGACGTCTTCACAGTCAAAGACGGCGAGCAAATATTTTTAGCCGCTGTCAGCGACACGCAGTGGGCTATTTTGTGCGAAGAGTTTGGCTTTGATGATTTAAAAAACGACCCACGTTTGGGCAGTAATAATGATCGCGTGCGCGTGCGTTCATGGCTGACGGCAGAACTGCGTAAAAGATTTGCCGGTTTCAGTGCGGCTGAATTGAGTCAGCGCTTTGAGAAAACTGCTCTGCCCTATGCACCGATCACTCGCCCTCATGATCTGTTTGATGATCCACACTTATTAGCCACAGGCGGCCTAGCCCCTATGAGGGTTGCAGCCGACAACACCGGTGCAGGTCGCGAGATCGATACCCGCGTTGCGCTGCTGCCGATCGCGCTTAAAGGCGAGCGTTTACGGGTGCGTAAAGCCTCGCCAAAAATTGGTGCTGACACAATTGAGATATTACAAACGGCGGGTTATACCGAACAAGAGATCGATGATCTGCATCGCGCGGGGGTCATCGGGACTCAACCAGAAGCAGAACCTGCAACGAACTAACTGACCAATATTACCGGGGGCCAACCATCTGACGTTTGAAGAACAACGCAATGATCAACAAGTTCAGACCAAGGTAGAACTAGGCATGCTATTAAGCACTGAAGGTAGCAGGCACCTCGTCACTCATTGTGTGCTTTTCACTTTTTGAGTTTTTACTTTTTATTTTTCCTTTTTCATTTTTCATTTTTCATTTTTTCACCGTAATTTTTTTTGCCGGAGCATTCATGGACTTACATCTCACTAACCAACACGTTTTAATCACTGGCGGCAGCAAAGGAATTGGCTTGGCCTGTGCCAAAGTTTTTTTAGAAGAAGGCGCGAAAGTTAGCCTTGTCTCACGTGATCAAGCCAACCTCGAAGCTGCCAAAGCCACCTTGGTTGCACAAATGCCTGGTGTTGCTGCGCGCATCGCCGTGTTTGCCGCCGATTTGAAAAGCGATGCCTCTGCACTGGCTGCCTTAGATGCTGCAGAAAAAGCCATGGGCCCAGTGGATGTGCTGGTGAACTCTGCAGGTGCGGCTGCGCGCAAGGCCGCGCCCGACTTAACGCCTGAAGCCTGGCGTAATGCCATGGATGCCAAATTTTTTACCTACGTGAATATGATGGATCCGGTCATCAAACGCATGGGCGCGCGTCGTAAAGGCGTGATCGTAAACGTTGTGGGTGCGGGCGGCAAAGTGCCTTCGACCGTTCACATTTCTGGCGGTAGCGCTAACGCAGCACTGATGCTGGCCAGCGCTGGCCTGGCAGCTGCCTATGCACCGATGGGGATTCGCGTCAACGCGGTGAACCCTGCGGCCACACTCACCGAGCGCCTGAAAGAAGGCATCAAAGTCACTGCTAATCACGAAAAAATCAGTGAAGCCGAAGCGTTAAAACAAGCGACAGCCAAGGTGCCACTCGGTCGTTTAGCGACGCCGGAAGAAGTCGCTGATACGGTCGTATATCTGGCCTCTGATCGCGCCAGTTATGTCACCGGCACGATCATCACAATGGACGGCTCAGCCAATCCAATCGTGGTTTAACAGAATGAGCAGCATCCCTCCATTTAAGGGGAGGATGTCAACCGCGCTGCATGCGGATGTATTGCTCGATCACAGCCTGATACGATGTATCGGGCTGCAGTCCAAAACGATGGGTGCGCTCGCAATCAAACTTTGATGGCCAGCCACCCACAATTTTTGCAATCGTCGGATCAGGCTTGACGGTCACCAGCTTGGCGGCGTCTTTACCCGCAACCTTCTCAAGTGCCTCTAGCATTTGCCCTACCGTCACAGTTAAGGCCGGTAAATTCAATGCCGTACGGCCACCAAAGGCTTCGCGAGTTGCCTCCGCAACAGCCAAAATCCCAGCAATCGTCGTCTCGGGCGAAGATAAAGCCACAGCAGTCGACAACTCAACGGGGCACACCGAAGCCACGCCCGCCAAAGGCTCGCGCACAATGCCGGATAAAAAGCTTGACGCTGCCCCATTGGGCTTGCCAGGACGCACCGAAACGGTCATCAAGCGCGCGACACGACCATCAATAAACCCTTTGCGTGTGTAATCTGCAATCAGTTGTTCACAAATGAATTTGTGAATCCCATAGCTTGACTGAGGCGTCGGTAAGGTGCCATCGCGCACGACTGCACCTAAGGGGATGGCGGGATCCGAACCAAACACCGCAACCGAACTGGCGAAGAAAAATAATGCCGCCTGACCTGTTCGAGTGTGTTGAGCACGCGTCGCGTCAAGCATACGCCGTGTTGCATCTAAGTTTGAGCGCAAGCCTAAATCAAAATCGGCTTCGCATTCGCCCGATACCGCTGACGACAGATGAAAGACTGCGTCGTAATCTTTTTCAAAGAGACCGTCGATACGCTTCAGCAAATCACCCGTATCGATCTTGACAAGCGGATGGTCGGTGATATCAGCATGGCGAGGCGCCGCAAGGTCTGTCATCGTCAGCGAGGTCAATGCACGGCCTTGCAGTGTGCCGCGTTTAAGCAACGCGCGACTCAACAATGTGCCTAAAAAGCCAGCACCGCCAGTAATGAGTATGTTCATTTTTTTCTCCATGTTTGTGCGCCATACCAAGATACCTTAAACGTTTTACGCAGGGCTTAAACTTTACCCAGATGCCTTGAACGTTTCGCGCAAGGCTCGAATCTTACCAAGACGCCTTGAACGTTTCGCGCAAGGCTTGAATTGCGGCTTCGCTGATTGGTTGTGCCGTGCACTGTCCGCGTAGCCAAAGCTTAGCGGTTTCTTCAAGTTCTTCAAGTGTGGCCATTGCGGCAGAGGGAGTTGCGCCCCACACTTGAGGGCCTAGACGATCACACATCACCGCGCGCAGCGTTAAGCCTCGCTTCTGATAAAGCGTTACGCGCTGCTCAAGGTGCTCAGCCACCTGGGCATCACCCGGCAAAAAATAGGGAATGAGAGGCACGTGTCCCACTTTCATCACGTAATACGGCGTCAAAGGAGGCACGATATCATCAGGGTGCCACACCCCACGCAAGGTAAGATCCACCAAATAAGATGAATGCGTATGCACGACGCAACCTGCGCTGGGCACACAAGCGTAGATACGGCGATGCAAGGTCAACGTCTTACTGGCTCGATCACCAGACATTTGTTGGCCTTGCTCGTCGACCCAAGCCAACGTGTCAGGATCAAGAAACCCCAGACAAGCGTCAGTGGGGGTAATTAAAAAACCACCCCCCTGCTCTGCAGGCACGCGAACACTAATATTGCCGGTCGAGCCGTGCACGTACCCACGTTCGAACAGGCTTTTACCCACGCGACAAACCTCGTTTCGTAAAAATTCGTTTGGCGCTTGAGTGGATTCAGTCATGCTCATACGATGCACTGAAACGCTTTGGTAAAAAAGTCAGGTGTACCAAAATTGCCTGACTTCAAGGTGATATGCAGGATCTTGTCAGACACCGCCGTATCGCCCGCGCACCAAGGCACACCGGGGTCAATCTGTGCACCAATTTGTAATTGCGTCATCCCCAGCGCTTGCACCACAGCTCCAGACGTTTCGCCGCCAGCAACAATCAACTGCCCGACGCCTTGTCGAACCAAGCCGACGGCGATACGCGCTAGCGTCTGTTCAACAAGTTGACCAGCTCTCTGCACACCAAGCTGCTCTTGAATACTTTTTAGTGCCTCGGGCTCGGCAGTTGAATACACCAGCACTGGCCCCTTGCTCAGATGCGCTTGGCACGAGGCCAGTGTTTCACTCACCACTTCTTCAACGGCCTGAGCGCCCTGCTGTAAACGCAAAGGGTCGACTGCGATTGTGGGCAGGCCCGTTGCACAAAAGGCCGCGACCTGCGCGTTAGTCGCGCGCGAGCAGCTACCCGATATGATCGCTTGCCAACCGACTGCGGAAGGTAAACGAGACGCTTGCTGATTGGGCGTGATACCAAAATTAGCAGGCAGGCCAATCGCCACACCTGAACCCGCGGTCACCAAGGGCATATCCGACAACGCAGCGCCCAAGCGCAGCAAATCAGCGTTACTGACGGCGTCAACCACTGCGATGGCCACCCCCTCGGCGCGTAAGGCTGCAATGCGAGCACGGATCGCGGCTTCGCCTTGCGCGACTACGGTGTAGTCAATTAAACCAACTTGATGGTGGGTTTGCGGTGTCAACACGCGTACAAGATTCGGATCAGTCATGGGGGTGAGCGGATGATCTTGCATACCGCTCTCGTGGAGTAGTACAGAGCCAACAAATAAATAACCTTTAAAAACGGTACGCCCTGCATCCGGAAATGCCGGCGTAGCAATCGTGAAGTCGGTTTGCAACGCCGCCATCAGTGCGTCAGTGACTGGGCCGATATTGCCCTGCGCAGTTGAGTCAAACGTTGAACAGTATTTGAAATAAATCTGCTGCGCGCCCTGTGCCTGCAGCCATTTCAAAGCCGCCACCGACTGCGCACAAGCCTGCGCGGGCTCAATGGTGCGCGACTTCAGCGACACCACCACGGCATCCACCGCAGCTTGCAGTGGTTGCGTGGGGACTCCGATGGTCTGGACCACTCGCATCCCCGCGCGTACGAGGTTATTCGCTAAATCAGTCGCGCCCGTGAAGTCGTCGGCGATGCAGCCCAGTAAGATTTTTTTCATCATTTTGCGCAGACAAGGTTGAACATAGCTTTCGATCGAAGAGTATAGCCTTGGCGTCACGCAGCCTCCAGCTTAGGACATCCCTCGTCTCACCTGACCGGAAATTGCTCTGTGCGGCGCGGGTATTCCCCCGTCACAACTGCAAGAAAATTTGTCAAAATTAGCTAAACTAAACTAAACAAATCAACACCTCGCTGCGGTTGTTGCATTGCAAAATAACCAAATGCACGGAGACAAAACACTATGACAGCCATCACCTTTGCCCCACGCATTCTGTATCTCAGCCAAAGTCTAGAAGCCGTTCGAGTGCAACTTGCAGGCGTTCGTCTGACACGAGCCGCTGCGAGCCCCTTGCGCGATGATATTTCAACCGACGAAATCTCTCCTTTGCCGATCATGGTGCATTTCGATGAAGCACTTGGACGCTATCCCTACACGGGATACACC